>NZ_JBALFC010000008.1:0-37120 GCF_036917755.1 Nostoc sp. | reverse complement strand
AATGCACGAGCGCAACGCTCACAACTTCCCCCTAGATTTGGCTGCTGGTGATTTTGCTCCTGTAGCTCTAACCGCTCCTGCTATCAACGGTTAATCATAATCTGAGATAAGCTCTTCACGCTTATCTATAAGTAAAAGACGCTCTCCCGAAAGGGGGGGCGTTTTTGGATTAGGGACTTCCAAATACTCAACTACTTCTTGTGGGGTGGTAAGCCAAAACCCTTTTTAAACCTCGTTTCCAGCCTCTGGCTGGAAATGCAGATCATTGCGGCTCTGCCGCAAGTCTTGAGGCGGCAGCCCTCTCAGAATGCATTCCCAGTCAGAGACTGGGAACGAGGCAATCTCTAAATGCAAATGCTGCTTCTAGACTAACTTTCACCTGAAGTTGACACTAATGGCTTTTCGGTCTACCCCACAAGATTGGATAATTTATTTGTTCGAAGTCCCTTAGACCGCTATAGTTCAGAACTTAGACAATAATTATCAAAAAGTAAATTTTACGGGTAATAATTGCTAGCAGCGCTGATAATTGCCTCAAAGCTCAAGTATAAGGAGAAGCCAAAAATGATTTTACACCGTGGCCGTAGGGTAGTAGCTGCTTTGTTGCTGTCAGTGGTATTACTGACAACAGCCTGTACTCCCAAAACACCTGGACGTTTTGACCAGGCGCAAAAAGAAAGCACTCAACAAAGAAGGGGTCAAGCGGTGACTAAGACCGCAACTCAGGGTAGCGAATTTAATAAACTTTTCCCTAATTCAGGTGATGGCTATCAACGCGTCTATACCCAAGAGAAAAAAGGCTTTGCCGAAGCTAAGTTGAAAAAAGGCGGTAAAGATATAGCGTTGTTGTCTATTTCTGATACCACCAGCACACCTAGTGCAGCAGCAAAGTTCTCGAAAAGCACCAAAAAAATTGGTGGTTATCCCGCAGTAGAGATTGGTAACACGCAAACTGCAATTTTGGTAGGTAAGTACCAAGTAAAAGCACTTTCCCGCGATCCGTCATTTACAGCTAGCGATCGCGCCAATTGGCTAGAGAAGTTTAATCTGAATGGTTTGGCTAAACTAAAATAATTTGCATTAGGAACATTCAGATAACAAAACCTAAATAAGGAGATTTTTGTGAGTAAATCGATTGTTGAGTTGGTTGATCAATTACCAACAAGCGGCTTGACCATTTCTATGTTGAATTCCCTCGATTTTGTTGCTCCTGGCCAGTGGCAAAATACCGTCGGCTTTGTCAACACCATTAAGACCGTCACTGGCGAAGACGACGAAGATTTAATTCAGCAAATTGGCGAACGAGCGATTTATCTATTCAACGACAAATCCCAAGGATACCAAACAGCCTTGTGGTTATATCAAACCGTTGATGGTACAGATAGAGCTATTGGTGCAGCAGCTTTAGCTAACAAAGTTGGCGAGAAAATTCCTTTGTTGGGTTTTTTAAACTCTGTTACTCCCAAACCTGACAAAGCCCAAACCATCGATCTAACATTAAAATTAGTGGCTGAGTTGGTAGCTTTCTGCCAAATTAACGGCATTCCTGGAGACAGTATTGGGGATTTTGTCGCCTCTTTAGGTGAGTATAGTGGTGAGTCACTCATCCGCATGGTGGCATTAATTTGTGTTGATGGCTTGATCCCTCTGGGCCCAGACTTCATCAGCAAAGCGATATCTGGAATTAATCAAACAAATCCACAGGACTTAGAAAAAAACTCGACTTTCCAAAACATCAAAGATGTGATTCCAGGGAACAATGCTGGTAGTAAACTCGCTTTTATCGGCGAAAGCTTTGACTCAGTTAAAGGTTGGATGAGTGGCTTAGTCAGCGCGAATAATTTAACGCCACAAAAGGTAGTTGGCAACTTGCAAAGTTTTGTCGAGATTGCCGATGACAAGTTGGACTACCTCGCGGCGTTCTTGGATGTAGCAACTAATTATTATGAACACACCGGCACGCAAACTTTAGCACGTCGCTTGATTGAACGGGCGGTGGCTGAGATTTAGGTTGATTGGGAGTGGGGAGTGGGGGAAAATAACCAATGCCCAATGCCCCATGCCCCATGCCCAATGCCCCATACCAATTAGGGTAAACGCAGATCAGATGCGATCGCATCTAAGTAAGGTTGAAAAATAGCCAAGTTTTCCAGTTTCTCAAACTTACCTGTTTGTGTACCTGGATCAAATGCAGTGGTAATTACGTAAAGTTTAGTGCCATCAAAAGCAACATGGCCGATATGTTGCTCTTGTACTCCGCCTTGTTGCTTGAGTCCGACGAACCCATAGCGGATTCCCTGAAGCATACCAACGGGTAATGGTTGGGGTGGATAGGCTGAGAAAAGAATCTGTTTTCCATATTTACCCTGACGGTCTTTCACAAAAGCAGCGTATTGGTCTGCAACCCAAGCCTTGAGTGCTGATAATACCTGGGTTTGGTATTTGGAACTTTGGTAGTCCACTTGGGAACCAGGTGGAATACCAGCTGCTACAAGTTTCTTTTGGAAATCCTCATTCTTTGCTAATGGGTAAACGTTAATCTCAACTGTACCCAAAAGTTCCCCTTTGGAAGAGACACACAACAGGGGCGCATTTCCCTTGCAAGCAGCAACTTCCCAGTTAGTTGGAGTAGTAGCATTTCCCAGGATTTTCTGCCAGATATTTCCCTGATTAGGGTTGGGAAGTTTTGTAACGGCAGGGGGTTTTACCACTTTGGGTGGGGAAAATTGGGGGAGAAGAAATTTTGCTCCCAGTGGTATTAACACCAGCAAAATAGAAGCTAGTAATAAATGATAAAGTCGTAACATTTTATTGAAAATCCAGAGTCAAGGATTGCAGACTGACGATATCTACAATACTTTATGGGTGTATATATTGCTGCGAGTTCCGCAAATGGAACTCAACAAACTATGTTGCTTTTATATGGTTATATACGGCTAGTACCGCAAAGCAGAATTAAAAATTAAAAATGAATACAGCGTAAGCATTTCATTGATTTGGAATGGGTGGTTTATTTACGCCGTGTTGTACTAGTAGCGCTGAAAGTAAAGACAGCGCTACTGCGAACAGTGTTGTTTATTTATGTATGCCTAATTACTTGTGGGTTGCCAGAGGTATGCCTACAATGAAGAGATGCTGGATCGATATCAATAGTTAACTGAAGCGAGAATGTTGTTTACGACGTTGCTTGTGCCTAGCAATTGCTTTACGCTTCTCTTTTTCTATCGGCGTTTCAAAGTGACGCTTTTTTCTCATATCTTGGAAAATTCCAGCTTTAGAAACTTCCCGCTTAAATCTTCGCAAGGCGGATTCAATACCTTCATTCTCCCCTAAGACTACTTGTGTCATTCTCATTCCTCCTGAATGTGGATGAATAGTTCAAGGTTAGATACAAAATAAAATATTCCAGCAGAGTGCAGCCTTTGGCTTTATCTGCTGGAGACTCTAAATGTGAAACGTTCAGGAATCGACTTAGTAGCGATTATTGTTGCGGCGGGCATTACCGCCACTCCAGCTACCACGAGGGGAACTGCTCCTTTCCTCACGAGGTTTAGCTTTGTTGACTTTCAAATCACGTCCCATCCACTCAGCACCATCAAGTGCATCAATGGCAGCTTGTTCTTGTGTGTCTGTTTCCATTTCCACAAAAGCGAACCCACGCGGCCGGCCTGTTTCCCTATCTGTGGGTAGTTGAACACGATTCACTGTTCCGTATTCTGCAAAAGCCTGCTTTAGGTCCTCTTCTGTAACCTGATATGACAGGTTCCCAACGTAAATTGACATAGAAATCTCCGAATTCAGGGAGTGTAGAGAGTTAAATTCGGAGAGACACTTTTTACAAATTAAAACGAGTTACTCAACCGAAAATAATCTTTATGTCCATGAGTTTAGCACAGCCTTCAGCCTTTGAATATCGTCTGAATAATGAATTTTATTGACAAATATAACCTTTAGAGCAGGTTCGCAGACGTTCCAACGACAGGCTTTTCTTACTCGTACTATAAAAGTTACACTTTTAACAGCAAATCGAAATTAAGTAGCGATCGCTCAAGCAGTTAGTGTTTTGAAAATTCAGCTGTAGACTAAGTGGTAAAGATTATTATTGGTAGTCTTGGTAATCATACGATGACTGAGTGTTTTAAAAGTAAATTAAAAAATATTCATCCTCAAATGCTCCATTAGCTATGGTCAAACTGCGTTAAAATCCTTTCTGCTTCCTGACACAGCACTTCGTGATATTCACCGTTACTAGCCAGCAAACCTCCCCATTGATTGATATCACCGGTGTTATACTCCAACGGACTACCATCGAAGTGGGTAAACTTACCACCAGCTTCTGTTAAAATCAGTTCTGGAGCTGCCATATCCCAATCTTTGGGCGCAGACTTGCCGGAAAGGGAAATATAGATATCTGCCTGTTGCTCGACAATGGTGGCGATTTTGCAGCCTACACTACCCACAGCTTTCTGATTTTGACAGGGTAAGTTTTGTAGTAAGTAATCTAACCGTTGGTTGCGGTGAGAGCGACTAACGACTAAAGTTAAATCCTCAACTGGTTTACCTGACGACACTTGTAAAGGAACAGATTCATTACGGGTTTCGACAAATGTACCCCCACCTTTGGTAGCGTAATATAACTTTTCTGTCTCTGGTACTGCCACGACTGCCAACACTGGGCGTGTTTCCTTAACTAAAGCAATGTGAACCGCATAATCCCCAGTTTTTTCGATAAAGTCTCGTGTGCCATCCAAAGGGTCAATTATCCATACCCAAGGGGCGGAAGGCTGTGCTACACTACTTGGCGATTGGTAAGTTTCTTCACTGATGTAAGCAAAATCTTCGTTACCTAAAGTTGCTTGTAGCCTCTGCAAAATGTATTGACTTACAGCTACATCAGCAACAGTGACAGGCTCATTTTGTTTATACTGTACTTCTAAGTTAGGGTCTTTTGCAGTGCCGTGGTAATACGATCGCAGTATATCTGCTGCGCCCCAACCTACCTCACGAGCAATCGCTAATATTTCTTCTAAGTCTTTCATTAATTTGGCCTAATCTAAAAATATGTATAACGTAAAACTTTCCCTTAAAATATAATCACAGAAAGCACCAGGGAAAATATCTCCAGCCCCTAATGTATCAACCGCTTGAATCTGTGGCACATCTACGATACCAGTTTTAACACAGCAATGCTATAATAGTTAGTCATTTATGGCTGGGGAGTGTCAAAGATAAAAGCAGACATTCCCAAACTAGCCGGGGTTGAGCATAAGCAAGTAAGTATTTACGAGCTTGTTCTAGTTGGTTGATAATGCTGGGTTGATGCCACTGCTGCCAGTAGAATTGCTGAAGATAATCAACTAACCACAGTTGTGCTTCTGTATCTAAATCTTTATCAATTTTTTTCGCTAACTCCAAGGCTTTGCGTAAGGAAGCAGGGGCTTTTTTCAAGTCTTCGAGTAACTCAGGGGGAATAGCTTGTAATTGCTCGTAAGATGCGATCGCACTTCCCGCACTGCCAGCTGCTATAGTCAATACTGCCTGATTTGCCAAAATTTCCTGATGACCAGTTTGTGTGAGTACAACAGCCAAAGACTCTGCATCTAAACGATAAAAAGGAATACGTTGACAGCGTGACACCAAAGTTGGCAACACAGACTCAGGTGTAGGTGCAATTAAAATTAACGTCGCCTGTCCCGGTTCTTCCAAAGTTTTAAGTAAAGCATTTGCTGCGGCTTCTGCCATTGTTTGGGCTTCTTCCAGCACTACCACATTCCTCGGTGCTTCCAGGGGTGGCCGACTTAGAAACTCGGTAATTCCCCGAATTTGCTCTAGCCGAATTACAGGTGGTGCCTTACGCTTAAGTCCTTTCTCGGCGGCTTCGGCTGTTGTTAATCGTTGTCCTTGATATTGGTACGTTGGTTGCACCCACAACAAAGCTGGGTGGTTTCCCTGACGCAAACGGTTTTTTAAAGACGCAGTGATTTCCATCCCACTAGAAAATAGCAATTCCACAAAACACCTGGCTGCTAAACTCCTTCCGACACCATCTGGCCCCACAAATAGATAGGCTGGAGCAACCCGGTTTTGTCTGACAGCCTGAGTCAGTAATTCTATGGCTTGCTGTTGTCCGACTACTGGTGCAAATGAGTTAATAGTTGAGTACCTTTGCCAAAACAAGAATATGAAAACAGAGGGCTGATGTAGTAGAGTTGTTTTCTTCTAGAACGACAACTTAGAAGCTACAAAATGCCTATGTTCGACATACTAGCACTGTTGGAATGACTTCTACCGCAAATAATAACTCAAGTTGCGGGGTAAATAATGATAGCTTTGATCAGCGATATCTGGCGACAAGCCGCTACCCATTTACGCTTGCAGTTATGATCGTTATAAGCGATCGCTTTTGCTTTATAGGACGTAGTACAGCCGGGAGTATCTCAGTGAAAGCAAATATACCAGATGATAAGGGACTTCCAAGAAATAAATTATCCAAAGAAACGAACCACTCCAGACGCAGAGAACACAGAGAGAAGAGAAATAGAGAGGGGTTTGTGTTAGTTTTGGGATATTTTTTTATTTGGAAGATTCTTGCTCCCTCTCCTTGGTAAGGAGAGGGTTGGGGTGAGGTTTTACAAGGCTTTTTACACTCATTGAGATACTCCCGTACAGCTTTGCGTAAAATCGTAGCGTTTTTAAACGCAGAGGGGCGCAAAGGTACGCAAAGTCTTTTTAAAAGTTTATGCAATATTGTACTTAGGAACTTTCAGATGTCGCACAAACAGTTTATTTATTGCTGGCAAAAATGGTTACTTCCCATCTTGAAACGTGGAGTAGTAATGATTTGTCTCACAGCAGGAGTGTTGAGCATCTTGGGAAGCACTGCACCGATGAGTAATGCTCAAGCTGTTTTTCCTAGTTATGTTGCAGCCAATGCTCAACTGGTAAGTACTACTAGGCGTATCCAGGATCAACGGACATCATTAAAATCAACAGCGCTAAATGCTACTGTATATCACAGTCCCGATTGTAATTGTTGTGGCGGGTGGATTGACCACTTAAAGGCACAGGGTTTTAAAATTACAGACTTTTCTACACCTGACATCGAAAGAGTCAAACAAAAGTATAACGTGCCGGATAACTTGGCATCTTGCCACACAGCAATTGTTAATGGATATGTCATCGAAGGACACGTTCCAGCAGAGGACATCAAACGTCTGCTTCAAGAAAAGCCAAATGTTGTTGGTTTATCTGTTCCCCAAATGCCTGTAGGTACTCCTGGGATGGAGATGGAAAATCGAAAAGACCCGTTTTCTGTGTTTTCCTTTGATCGCAAGGACTCAGTTGCAGTATTCAATAAGTATTCGTCCTCTTGATCTAAACTTTTCTTAAAAACCGAAACTAGAAAGCGAATCTGCATAGAATTGGAAGCAGAGACAAACTTTATTAGGACTTACGCAAAATATCTCTGAAACTCTGATTTCTCCGTGTCGCGCCAGTTGCTACAACGGGGAGGCAGCGAGGTCTTGGGGGTTTCCCCCATGAGTGACTGCCGTGGGAACCCCCGCAACGCAGAGGCTTCTCTGCGCCTCTGCGGTTCGTTATTCCGTAACTCGTGGGTAAGTCCTATTTATTTTAGACACAGCGATCGCTGTGTCTAAAAGCCTTTTATTTATATTAGTAACAAGCATACGAATATAGTATGTTGAGAAATTTAGATTTCTCAAAAGATATAATAAAAATAAAATAAAATCAATCAGCAGCAGCAAAATCGGGCAATGCATTCAGTTGTAAATTAACAGCACTTAGATAATTTTGGTCGTTTAAAACTTGTGATGGTAATTTATCTGCATTAACAGCAGCCTTCACTAAATCTTTTGCAATAATCTTTTTGTTCTGAGTTTCAAATACTAGCGTTTCTCCACTAGGAATTCCGTGCTGCTTCAAACCTCCCTGATAAGCAAAAGAAACTAGATTGAAAGGCTGGAGGTAACTCAAAGAAGTAGAGTTCCTGGATAAATTGTTAGAGTTAATAGCTATTTCACTGTTGTTGGTAGTAGCTATTTGAGCGCCAGCGATTCCAGGTACAAGAGTAATAGAAGCAAAAATAAGTGCGGAATTTATTAAGGTAACAAGTTTCATCAGGTTATTCTTAGGTAAAATGCAATCGGTGCCCTTTACTAATAGAGTCCTCTTTATTATTAATCTCAGCTTCCTTCAGTCGGGTCATCTGATCGGTTGATATATGACTCACCCAAAAGGGTGAGCTAATTGATTGACACAAAAAGCAATAGAGACTTCGTTAAGTCTAGAGACAGAATAGATTGGTTGAAATTTTCAAGTACTTAACTGAGGTGAGTTGAACATTTATGCAATTTTTCAATTCGCCTCTTGAGTTTCCCTAAAAAAGCCAAAATTGCCGCGATCGCACAAATTCCGGCATCAGGCAAGAAAATTGTCGGTTGGGTGGAGGCAAAGCGCATTGGTGTCAACTTAAGCCAAAACTCTTTTCAAACCTCGTTTCCAGCCTCTAGCTGGAAATGCAGCTCCTGGTGGCTCTGCCGCAAGTTACGGAGGCGGAGCCTCAATGAGGGACATTCCCAGTCGGAGACTGGGAACGAGATAAGGAGGTAATCTGCCAAAAACTTGTTCTAGGCTGGCTTTCAGGTTAAGTTGACACCAATGGGCAAAGCGTAACCCAACATCCTGATAATCAGTTGGGTTGCGCTCCGCTCCACCCAACCTACGTCTACGTCTAATGCACTATTTTAGCCTAGAGGGTCCACTACGTGCATTTCAAAAATCAAATCCTAGTCCGATATCATTAAAAATTATAAACATATCAAATTCAAATATATTATTTATTAATTTGAATTTATTTGCTTTTCATCACAAAAAATATTTCCTTCTGACTGAATTTACCTCTGATTGTTGGCGCTGTTACAACCCGGAATTCTAAAAACGTTTACTATACCTGAGTACTTTCAAAAAACAAAAGTAGTTCATCAGGAACATAAGTCTCTTAATACTGGAGAGTCACTTGTTGTGATATCAACAATTCCTATTTGTTTATGAACTTGGCATCGTTGAAGAAGAAATAAATAAACAATAACTAACAAAGGAAGTCAGAATTAGCAAAGAGGTAAGAACAAAAGCTTAATCTATTTAGTTTTTTCTGCGCCACTAGTTAAGAGGTAATCTATGGTGCGAAACTCAAAGCTAGGGTACAGAACGTTCCCTAAGTCTATTCTGCGTCCATCCGTTGCTATAGGTATAATTGCATCTTTATTGGTTGGCGGAATAAGTTTTTATATAGTAAAACGCTGGCAAAATTATGCAAATCTAGAGGCACAAGTGCCAGCAACACAATTGCCACAGTTAAAAACGGTAACAGCTTTAGGGCGGATTGAACCACAGGGAAAGGTAATTAAACTCTCTGCTGCGGTGTCTGCGGAAGGAAGTCAGGTAGAAAAGTTATTAGTGAAGGAGGGAGATCGGGTAAAAACAGGACAGCTGATTGCGATTTTGAACAGCCGCGATCGCTTGCAAGCAGCATTAATAGAGGCACAGGAACAAGTAAAAGTAGCCCAGGCAAACCTAAACCGCACCCAAGCAGGTGCTAAACCCGGTGAAATTGCCGCCCAAAAAGCCGCGATCGCCCGCCTAGAAGCACAACGCCAAGGTGATATTAATGCCCAAGCTGCGACAATTGAACGATTCCAAGCCGAAGTGCGTAACGCCCAAGCCGAAGACGATCGCTATCAGCAACTATCTCAACAGGGTGCAATTTCCACCTCCCAACGGGATAGCAAGCGTTTAAACTTGGAAACCGCCCAAAAAAGCTTACAAGAAGCACAAGCCCAGTTAAATCGTACCCAATCAACTAGCCAGCAACAGATCAAAGAAGCCACAGGAAAACTTGATGAAATCGCCGAAGTGCGCGGAGTCGATGTAGAAGTTGCCCAAGCAGAAGTCAATCGTGCCGTAGCAGCCATGAATCTGGCAAAAGTCAATTTAAAACAGGCCCAGGTGCGATCGCCTCAAAATGGACAGGTATTTGAGATCCACACCCATCCAGGGGAATTGGTATCAAATGATGGCATTGCAGATATTGGACAAACCAACCAGATGTATGTCATAGCCGAAGTCTACGAAAGCGATATTGGCAAAGTGCATTCAGGGCAGCAAGTGCGAGTATTTGGTGATTATCTCCCGATTGAATTGCAGGGAATCGTAGATCGCAAAGGCTTGCAAGTGCGACGGCAGAATGTCATCAACACAGACCCCGTTAGCAATATCGACAACAGAGTTGTGGAAGTCCATATCCGACTAGATGAAGCCTCTAGCCAAAAAGCTGCCACCTTAACAAATATGCAAGTTAAAGCAGTAATTGAATTGTAAAAAGGGCATTGGGCATTGGGCATTGAGAAGAGGCAGAGGGGCAGGGGGAAGGGTGCAGAGGAGAGGAATTTTCCCCCTGCTCCCTCATCTCCCTCATCTCCCTCATCTCCCTCATCTCCCCACTCCCCACTCCCCACTCCCCACTCCCCACTCCCCATTTTTTATAATGCAATTAATCAAACAACTGCTACGGCGAACCCCTCTAGGATGGCTGCAACTGAATCATGAAAAAAGCCGTCTCTTGGTGGCATTGTCAGGTATTGCCTTTGCGGATCTTCTCATGTTCATGCAGCTAGGCTTTCAGACTGCGCTGTATGACAGTAACACTAGACTGCATCGCAG
Source organism: Nostoc sp. (assembly GCF_036917755.1). Taxonomy (GTDB): domain Bacteria; phylum Cyanobacteriota; class Cyanobacteriia; order Cyanobacteriales; family Nostocaceae; genus Nostoc. Next base: position 26,380 of record NZ_JBALFC010000008.1, on the reverse strand, counting down.
TTTGCAAGCAGATATTGTTTTAACCAGTCCCCAAGCCCGTAACTTGCCAAGCTTGTCTACATTTTCTCGTCGGCGACTTTACCAAGCAATGGATATACCGGGGGTAAAGTCTGCCGAACCAATGTATTTCAACAACACAATCTGGAAAAATCCCCAAACACACCGCGAGACAGGGGTGTTAGTTATCGGGTTCAACCCAGATAAGCCAGCCTTTGACTTACCGGATGTTAACCAGCAATTGCAAGTGATTAAGCTACCAGGTAATGTCTTGTTCGATCGTGGTGCAAGAGGGGATTATCAAAAAGCGATCGCCCAAATTGACCAAGGTAAAACCCTGACCACCGAAATAGAACGGCGCACCATTACCATTAGTGGCTTATTCCAAGTCGGGGCTTCCTTTGGTTCTGATGGCAATCTAATTACCAGCGATGAAAACTTTTTACGGCTGTTTTCTGGGCGACAGTCTAGCAGTGTCAGTCTAGGTTTGATTCTTCTTAAACCAGGCTATGACCCGAAAAAGGTAGCAGCAACATTAAAAGCCTACCTAAGAGATGATGTCAGAGTATTAACCCACGCCGAATTTATTGAATTTGAGAACAACTTCTGGAGAACAAATTCCCCAATTGGGTTTATTTTCAGCCTCGGTGTATCGATGGGCTTTGTGGTGGGCGTGATCATCGTCTATCAAGTCCTTTCCACCGATGTTAATGCCCATGTTCGGGAATATGCGACCTTCAAAGCAATGGGATATAACAATTACTACCTGCTAGGCGTGGTGCTTGAAGAATCGTTGATATTGGCAGCACTGGGCTTCTTTCCCGGATTGGGAGTGTCCTTAGCACTTTACCAACTGACTCGCAGTGTCACAAATTTGCCCATGTATATGACTGCGATTCGGGCATTGCAGGTATTAGTGCTAACTATAATTATGTGTGCAATTTCCGGTGCGATCGCCACCCGCAAACTCCAAGCCACCGATCCTGCTGATATGTTTTAACAATGGGCATGGGGCATTGGGCATAGGGCATTGGGATAATAAATAATTAACAATCCCCAATCCAAAATCTAAAATCTAAAATCTAAAATTGTCATGTTTCCCGTCATCTCCATCCAGAACCTCGACCACCACTTTGGTCACGCCTCACTCCGCAAGCAAGTTTTATCTAATATCAACTTAGAGATTAACGCCGGTGAAATTATTATCATGACTGGTCCCTCTGGTTCTGGAAAAACTACCTTGCTGACCTTAGTCGGTGGGTTGCGTTCTACCCAATCTGGTAGTTTGCGGGTGTTGGGACGAGAACTTTGTGGCGCTAGTGCCCAACAACTAGTGCAGGCGCGACGCCATAACGGTTATATTTTTCAAGCACATAACTTGCATGGTAGTTTAACAGCACTCCAAAACGTCAAAATGGCTTTGGAATTGCACAAACATCTTGGGTTAAAAAAGATGCAAGCTAGGTCGGCCCAGATGTTAGAGCAGGTAGGATTAGGAAATCATTTGCATTACTATCCTGATAAACTGTCTGGGGGACAAAAACAAAGAGTAGCGATCGCTCGTGCTTTAGTCAGTCATCCTCAAATAATCCTCGCCGACGAACCCACCGCCGCCCTTGACAGTCAATCGGGACGAGATGTAGTCAATCTCATGCAAAAACTGGCAAAAGAACAAAGCTGTACCATCTTGATGGTTACTCATGACAACCGCATCCTAGACATTGCCGATCGCATCGTTCACATGGAAGATGGCAAACTCAAGTCAAAAGTAAACCTACCAACCTCAAGTTGATCAGCGTATTCCATAATTCAATCTCACAACTTGAAACAAGAAAATTTTAGGTAAAATTGCTGCTATTTTATAACCTATACCAAGGCTAATAAAATGTGTTATGAGTGTGTAGTCGGCGACTCAGAATTAGATAAGCTGAAAATCCTCTAATTTCACACCATATATCAATAAAACTTATTATAGGGTGGGCATCGTTCGAATGACTTGTACTGAGCTTGCCTGCCCTGAGCCTATAAAATCATTTTCCGTTGTAATCCATAAATACCTGGAGAATTTCCCAACATTTATGATTTTCAACAACATCGGTTTCAAACAGGAAACACTGCTGGTAATAAGCTAGTCTATTTTCCAACACCAGCAAGGGATTTTTTGTAGCTCCATGATTCTTGAAAATAGCACTAGTAGTTCAAACAAAAAGTTACTCGGTTTTGATGTCAAAACTTTAACAGCCAATCGCCGTGCAATAAATGTGTTAAAGGGAATATTTGCTGTTCTCCCTCTCACTTTGGGATTGCCTGTAGATGCTTTGCAAGTAAAGGTGACTCCAACTAATCCTAAATTAGGGGATACACTATCAGTAGAGGTTAATTTAGATGGCTCTCCTAGACTAGTTATAGAAAATTAATACTTGATATCAGGTTAAGTCCTTACATGGTAGGGGATTCAAGAATCAAAAAGCATATTTTTATTAAATCTTTGATTCTATTTTAGCGAAACCTAGTTATATCAGGTATTTTAGGGGTTTTTTAGTATTAATTTATCAAACGAAGTCTAGGAGAGCCATTTAGATAATTCGGAGAATAGTACAAATCCAACAGTAGCTAGTGGTAAAAATACTTATCCAGCTTTTAAAATTGCGCCCAATCACTATCGGGCTTTTGTTCCCACAACTCCATTAGAAAAAGCTGGAATTAGAACACTTCGGGTTGCGGGAGATGGTCAAGTGCAAAACTTGGCAGTTAATGTGCTTAATCGCAAGTTTCCCGTACAACGCATTACTTTGCCACCTGGCAAAGCCGGAGTGGATGCCACAGAATATGAACTTAAGCGCGTGGCAGCTTTGAAGGCGCTACAAACACCAGAAAAGTATTGGAATGGAGTATTCCTGAAGCCCAATGCCGGGCGGATGAGTACAAACTATGGTGTACGTCGCTACTATAATGGTACATTTGCAAAAGACTACTATCATCGTGGTCTTGACTACGCGGGTGCTGCTGGTTCACCAGTAATTGCCCCAGCCTCTGGCCGAGTTGCTTTGGTAGGTAGAGTATCCCAAGGATTTCGGATACACGGTAACGTAGTTGGCATTGACCACGGTCAAGGAGTAATCAGTATTTTCATGCACCTGAGTCGTATTAACGTTAAAGAAGGTGATTTTGTGAAAGCTGGTCAACTAATTGGCGCAGTGGGTTCAACAGGTGCTGCCACGGGACCACATTTGCACTGGGGTCTGTATGTCAACGGACAATCTGTTGATCCAACACCTTGGCGAACTAAGGTTGTTAACTAGTAGAGGCGGAATTGATTGCGTCTGTGTATAATTTTTGTTTTTTTGGGGATAATTAGGCAAAATAAATTGGATTGATACCGTCCCTACCTCGCTTGGCTAACATAAATGATGATAAGCGTTATGAGTATCGAAAAAATTGTAGAACAAGCTCTCCAGGATGGTTATTTGACACCAGCAATGGAAGCAGAAGTCGGTAGAATCTGCGACAACGCCTCGGAACTCTCAATTGAAGAGTATATGGCGCTGGATCGGCTGATGGGTGCGCTATTGACTGGTGAGGTAGTGGCGGTACCTCGCAAACAATTTATTAACGTCATGGAAGAATTGGTGCTGACGGAAGCCATCTCCCGAGTCGCAGAAATTGAAGCCACCAGCGAAAGTTCTCTAGATGTCGGGGATATTGCTGCTTACGCTCTCAATCGGCTACCACCTTTGTATGCTACTACAGAAGAAGGTGCTACCTTCCAGCGCCAAACAGCTAAGGCACAACTGCAAGAATTAATTTCCCAGCAAGTAAGTGAGGCGATTAACCGCTACCTCGATCAACCCAATTTCTTCCCAGAACGGCAAGCTTTGGGCAAAAACACTGGCAATGAAATTGTACGCCAAGTTAGTGCTTTACTCCAGGCTTATGCACCTAGCTTCGAGCAAAAATTATAACTTTAATGGTCATTGGTCATTGGTCATTGGTCATTAGTCATTTGTTTTAGACAAAGGACAAAGCGCAAAGTTCTGAGCGCCGGAAACCGGCGCTCAGAACTTTGTAAGAGAGGACTAATGACTAATGACTCTTAATTAATTACGCACTACCACTGTTGTCCCTAAACTCACTTGCTCGTATAGCAATCGGACATCAGAATTACGCATTCTTAAGCAGCCGTGGGATACAGCCGTTCCTACCAGATCAACATCTGGCGTGCCATGAAAGCCAATTTCATTCCGTCCATCTGACCAAAAACCAATCCATCTGTCTCCCAAGGGACTATCCGTACCAGCTTGAAACACTTTGCCCGTAATCGGGTGACGCCAGATTGGATAGTGTCGCATGTGGATCACTTGGAAAGAACCTGTGGGCGTTTCCCAACCTTTCTTACCGACAGCAATCGGGTAGCTGGCTATCACCTCATCTCCTGCGTATACATAGGTACGGCGATCGCTTAAAACAACCACTACTTGCGTCTTGGTCTTGGCATCTGCCAGCCTATTAGATGGTACTTGTTGGGCTGAAGCCTGTGACCATAAACCTTTTGGCCAACTATCCGCAACTGGATTTTGACTTTCTACTTGCGCCACCAGCCGCGTCTGAGTTGGTAGGTCGGTTCCTTTAGCTACATTATTCTTAATGATTTTGGGCTGAGTTTGAGACTTAATAGTAGAAGACTTGAGTGTATAAGCCCTCCGAGTAGTTACTTTAGCGACATTATTCTTAATTATTTTCGACTTAATTTGAGGCTTAATAGCAGAGGACTTTGGTGTAAACGCCCTCTGAGCAGTTGAGCCTGGGGTCACTTCACCAGGTGTCACAGATGCACCGAGGGCAATTTCCCCTAAACTCACTTGGGAAAGATTTTTATAGACTCCCTCTGGGCGGCTTCCCTTGGGATTGGTTAGGGTAGAATTTCGCCGCATCGAAGTAGATGCAGACTGCTCAGACTGCCGTTCCGCCGTAGTAATGCGCCAATGGACAGCTAAAGATAAAAATGCTGTGCCAAAACAGAGCAACATTACCATCCGCCCTACAGATTCGTTTCTTACCATTGCCATCGCCTATTGTTTATCCCTGACATATCCAGCCGAACAATTGGATGGGTTCATCATCCGATTATCAAAAATTTATCAATACTTATCATTTCCGATATAAATCTGCCAACACCTCTGGGCAAACTAAGACTGTACGAATTGTCCCAGCAGCAAAACTCCAAGAGTTCTGGGGGTTGTAAGCCAATACTTAGACTTTCTGGTGGAACCTTTGAAACGTAGCAATCAATCATTAATGGTGTCGGTGGGAGAAAAACCATGTTTGAAAAACTATTGCTAGCAGTCACAATTACATTTTCCCTCCATTTATTTTTTCAAGTTCGCGTACCACAGCAAAATCACTCTGGTGCTACCTACGGATCACAAGTAGAACAATCAGCAACTATTCTGGTGACAAAATCAAAAAAATAAATCACCATTATAGTAACCACAGCAACCCAACTTTCAGAAATTATTACCTGATTTTAAAAAGTATCAAGAAGCTAGAATTGCAAAATTTTTATCTTCATCCTTATAACCAGATTTAATTATTTTGATCAAGCGTATATACCCAGTTGCTAAAAGTCCCAAAATGTGCATATAATAACTGCGCCTTTGTTAGTTGATGGGTCTTGGGCAACTATGCCAGCAGTATAAGCAAAAAGTGCCTCTCCTTATTGCAATAAATGTATCCAAAATTGTATGGCTCAGTGTTCCAGTCATAAATCCGTCACCTTAGCATGGAACTTCTACCCCATTAGCAGGTCTAATAGATAGGGATGATTTAGAGCCAGTAATATCTATGAGTCAGTCGATTACTGTATCCTGGTCAACCATTGATGCAAAGTATCCAGAAGCATCAGTGCAAGTTGACAAACTCCCTAACCACGATTTAATTTTGCGCTGTCAAGTGGGACTGCGACCAGATCGTGTCGCATTTGCAGAACTATTACGCCGCTATCAAAGTCAAGTTGATAGAGTTCTATACCACCTAGCTCCAGATTGGGCTGACAGGGCTGATTTGGCTCAAGAAGTTTGGATTCGAGTGTATCGGAATATTAACCGATTACAAGATCCTGCTAAATTTCGGGGCTGGTTAAGCCGCATTGCTACCAACTTGTTTTACGACGAGTTGCGGAAACGCAAGCGGGTTATGAGTCCTTTGTCACTCGATGCTCCCCGTTCGTTAGAGGACGGTGAGATGGATTGGGAAATCGCCGGCGATACCCCAGGGCCTGAAGAAGAACTGACAACTAGAGAATTTTACGAGCAATTGCGGGAAGCGATCGCGGATTTGCCAGAAGTTTTTCGTACTACCATTGTCCTCAGAGAAATCGAAGGCTTGGCTTATGAAGAAATTGCCGAAATCACTGGCGTTTCCTTGGGAACTGTGAAGTCAAGAATAGCCAGAGCTAGAACGAGGCTGCAAGCTCACTTACAGACTTATCTAGACTCCTAATTTACAGTATCTTGCCTCTGCCCAACGATAGAATTAAGCATTGGTTAAGAGTTACCACCAAAGATGTAGATCGCTTCTCCCGTTAGGAGGAAAATTGACAATTTTTCTGAATTTTCCGCCCCGTTTACCTGTGTATGAATTGGTAATAATGTTAAGATGACTACTGATTCTCAGTTTTTCGACCGTTCACCTTTGCAACTTCCTCAAGATTTGCCAGATGGAATGGGCAAGCATACCAATGAATCAACGGGTCTTATGGATATGGTGAAGCGCGATCGCTTCGAGTTATTGAGTGCTTACCTCGATGGTGAAGTCACGGCTACAGAACGCAGGCAAGTAGAAGAATGGCTGGCAAATGATGCCTCTGTTCAATGCTTGTATGCCCGGCTGTTAAAGCTGCGCCAAGGCTTGCGGGCTATCCCAGTGCCAACAGCCCAACAGTCACCAGAAGCAACAGTTGAGCAAGTATTGACACGTTTGCGCCGCCGTTCGCGTTTCAACTGGATGATGGGAGGTGCAGCCGTTGCTGCTTGTGCAATCGGCGCAATATCTGGCTTAGTATCTGTTGGTTCGAGGATGCCGCAACTGGCACAACGACCACAAATAGAACCGATACAAACGTCCTCAGTATCTATGGTTCCCCCTTCCCCTCTGATGGTGGGACTAAATAACCCGGTAATTGAAATTCCGAAAGCAGCAGTAGCCTCTCCAGAAAAATCAATCTATCAGTTACAGCCGCAACGCCACGACCCCAAACAGGAGATAAACTAATCCTAAATTTCACAGATCATAACTGTACTTTGGGTTTAAACCACAGCCGCTCCACCAGCTATCATCTGGGAGCAAAACTAAATTAATAGCGAATTTTGTTGTGAACGCAAGCTATTTTGTGACTATCTAAGGAGGCGAAACGATATAAAGCTTTAAAGCAATTTTTCGGAGCGATCGCGAGGCTTATACCAATGGTAAAAATTACTATATCCCGGCTGTGATGTCAAAAACAGTGAGCGGGTTCAATCACTAGGAATATAATTCTGGCAAACAGTTCAAGACTTACTCTTAACTATTTCCCCTTCCAGTCCCAGTTATTTTAAAAATTAACTCTGCTGCTTTACTCATCAACGAAGTGTCAATATCAATTTGATAATTCCCCTGTTTTAAAACCTCAATCACAACTTTACTAAAATCTGCATTACCTTTCCTCGCGCCCAAACCATTAATTGCACATTCAATTTGCCTCACGCCACAACTTAAAGCAATGAGTGAATTATCTACTGCCATGCCCAAATCATCATGACAGTGTACTGAAACGACAGCTTGATCAATATTTGGGACTCGATTAAAAATCATTTGCAGAAGTTGCGAAAAATCTTCTGGCGATGCCAAACCCAAGCTATCAGGAATACTAATAGTATTAGCACCACTCTTGATTGCAGTTTCAATAGATTTACACAAAAAATCTGGCTCACTTCTGGGAGCGTCAAAAGCACTCCATTCTACATCATCGCAGTAATTGCGTGCTAGACAAACACTCTCTTTGATTGTTGCTAATACTTCTTCTTTGCTGAGTTTAGATTGATTTTTAATATTTACCGGAGTATAAGTATGAATTCTACCTCTGATAGCTGGTTTAAGATCAACTAAGTACGGTTTCATTGTAATTCTTGATGCACTAATATTTAGTGTGCCTCATTTACCTCAAATCTGCTGTAAATGTTTGAGATGGGAAACAATAGCATTAATATTATCTTTTTTAATTAAAATAGTTGGAGTAGCAGGAAATACAACTTTTCCATGTCGCCGGAATAGCTGGATATGAACTGAATTAGTAATAATGCCCCATTGAGATGTGTTGCACTTAGAGGCAAGTAAATACCTTTTTATTTGCTCTCTAGTGTTTATATATTGAGGAGTGCCTTCTGATAAATTAATCTTGGCTCCTGCTCCTGTTGCTCGTGCCTTAACTTCAACAAGTAAATACGGATTAGTCTTAGAGAATAAAAAATTATCACCATCAGTATTTTTGCGAGCAGCAAAATCCACTGTTCCATTTCCTGTGGGAAATTGTGGAACCTGCTCTTGTTGATTAAATCCCAGTGCTTCTATAAAGTATTCTACAAATCTCTTGCTGATAACCGCCTCATTACTCTCATCAGGCAAAATGTTGTCTAAAATATGGTTCCAGTCTGTAAGTAGCATTACTTAATAAGCAAACGGGAACAATGACAAAACCGTTTGTTATATTAATTTAACCAAATTTGTTACTTAATCGACCTCAGTATTTTTAACTAATTGAATTGATTACTATATTAAAGCTTTTCCCTAAAAGCGATCGCTAGCAACACAAAGATGAAGCACAAATAGTAGGTTAAGCAAAATACGTTGTAGCCCTAACACTTTGGCTATATCCCCGATAACAAAATCACCCGTGGGTGGTAGCTACGAGCATTTGAATTTACCTCTGCTAAAGGCATATATTTAGGTTAAGTCAGTTTGCGATCGCAAGCTACCAGAACTGATCAAGAGTTAGACTAAAAAAGACATTATTGGTTGGTTTACCGACTGTTATTACTATATTTCACCCAACTTAGAACCGCTATAATCGGTGATGACGGAGTAAAGAGCAATCTCTATTTGCTGACTCATAAACTGAAGTGCTTTCCTAGCAAGGCTTTGAAGAATGTATGCTAGAATTGGAGAATTATGCAGCAAAGCTGTTACTCTTTAACTTGGCACACCATCACCAGCCAGAATGCTTACTATAATTTGATTTCTTAATTTTGAATTTTAAATTGCTTATATATCGTACTTTGTATGAAAAAAGTCGTCGTTGGTCTTTCTGGTGGCGTTGACAGTTCCACCGCCGCCGCTATCCTGCACCATCAGGGCTATGAAGTGATTGGTTTGACTCTTTGGCTAATGAAAGGCAAAGGTCAATGTTGCTCTGAAGGTATGATCGATGCGGCTGATCTCTGCGAACAACTGGGCGTTCCCCATCAGATTGTGGATATTCGGGATCTCTTTCAGACGCATATTGTCGATTATCTGGTGACTGGTTATAGTGCTGGGATCACGCCTTTGCCTTGTTCCCAGTGCAATAAAACGGTGAAGTTTGGGCCAATGGTGCAATATGCCCATGAAGAATTGGGATGCGATCGCATTGCCACTGGTCATTATGCCCGAATTAGCTATGACGAAGCAACTGGACGTTACCAATTATTAAGGGCTGTTGACCGCAACAAAGACCAGTCATACTTTCTCTATGATTTGTCTCAAGATTTACTTGCAGCAACTATATTTCCTCTAGGCGAACTAGAAAAAACTGACACGCGCCGCATTGCTACTGAATACGGACTGAAAACTGCTGATAAGCCAGAAAGTCAAGACTTATGCTTAGTGGAAAGTAATGGTTCCATGCGGGCATTTTTAGATAAATATTTAGCTCCCAAAATAGGCGATATTGTCGATGTCACAGGTAAAGTTTTGGGACAGCATGATGGTGTGCATCACTACACCATTGGACAGCGCAAAGGCTTGGGGATTGCTGCTGCCGAACCGTTGTATGTGATTGAATTAGATGCGGAAAATAATAAAGTAATAGTAGGCGATCGCACTAAGGTAACTCAACCGGAATGCACTATAAATCGGGTAAACTGGGTTTCTATTGCTGAACCATCCACCCCAATTCATGCCGAAGTGCAAATTCGCTATCGTTCAACGGCTACACCAGTGACGGTGATTCCGTTGGAAAACTCCCGTGTGCGTTTGGTGTTTGATGAACCCCAAATCAGCATCACTCCCGGACAAGCTGCGGTGTGGTACGACGGCGAAAAAGTGTTAGGTGGCGGAATAATTGAACAGTTTAGTTGAATCTTACCCAAGTTTTGCGCCCCTCCTGACTTGTGGAGGGGTATTTTTATTTATCACATTTTTGTAAAAAAGTTTGATAATGTTGTTCCAACGCAATTGAATTAGGTTTAAATCTGTCTTTATCAGGAAGTAGTATTTTTTTTCCGCCAAGTCCTTCATAATCAGTCCCGGATAAACTAGGAGAAATTATTACTTCATAGCTTTTTGGATGAATAGATAGTAAGTATTTATCAAAAAGTATGTGTATATCTACCCGAAGTAAAATTCCATTAGAGGGATGATTTGTTTCACTGCCAAGATAGGGGATAATATGAGCAGCTTGTAATACTTCATCTACGCTGTAACCTGTAATTGCACATTTTCCTTTATAGGCTTTTATAAGTTCATGCCTAAATTTAGACTGTCCTTTACGTCTAACAACAGGAGAATAAACTCGCACTCTGTCATCTGTAATGTTATGTGGATCAAATTCATTTACAAGGATATGAAGTAATTCTCTAGAAAGATCATCTTTAGGATCTTGTCCGGCCATCAGATGCATCAATCTAACAAAAATATCATGATCTTCTTCTGAACTCAAATTATGCTGATTTGTATATTTATTATAAGCAAAAGCTAATTTCTCAAAATCAGTTGTATCCCAAGGGTTAACATATACTGGGCTTTGATCAGTAACTTTTGTTTGCTCACGTATATTTTTAGTCTTAGTTTTTCTGAATTCCTCCGTTAATTCCTCCCAAAATGAATATAAAAACATTGATGACGCATCATTTGGACTTTCGCCAAAAGAGAGCTTTAAAAGTCTGAATAAAATATCTTTTTTCTGGTTCAATGTTAAATTATAAGGATGTCTTGTAATAAATTTTAAAAATACAAAAGTTATTTCTTCCCAAGCTCTAATTTCATTCTCAGGAAAAATATTGAATGTAAATTGTATCGCCCAATTTTAAAAATTATCACCTAACAAACAATCTAAATCTAAAATGGAATAAATTTTTTTAATTCGAGTAATTTGTTCAGAATTAAGTTTGCTGATTGCCTTATGATTATGACTAAGTTGCTCAAAGGGTACACTCTCAGTTGTAATTTTGCCTGTCTTCGGGTTGACAACCTTTACTTCTAGATTAAATTTTTTCTTTTTTGACACAGTTTCCTACCCTATTATTATTCAGCGTTATTGTCTCCTAAATCTTCATCCAAGATTGTTTCAATATCTCGTCCGCCATAAATGACTCTAAGAATCTGTACACCCGAATCAGAAGGAAGATAAAAAACAAGATACTTTTTAAATCCTTTGATTGCTTGCTGTCGAACACCAGCTAAATTAGGATGAGAGAATTGACAAGATTTTCCCATTCCTGGCATTTTACCCAGTTGTTTGAAAGTTGTTTCTGCTGCTGTAAGAAACCGATCTGAAGCTTCCAAGTTATCTTCTGCAATATAAGTCGCTAATTCTATTAAGTCGCGGATTACTTGCGGTCGTTTGCTTACGTCGCTCATTAACCTTGGTTTGACCCTTTATGCTTGGCGATTCTTTCCCGCACAGCTTGGCGGATGTCTTCCCAATCGTCAGGACTCATCTCAGTTGCATTCCCAGAATTTAGACCTTCTAAAAGCATCGCTTCCAAATATTCAGCCGCTTGACGCTTTTGGTCTTGGCGCACTAACTCACGAAAATATTCACTGACGCTGCTGTAACCACCAGTCGCCACTTTCTCTTCTATATAAGTCCGCATCGCATCAGGGAGAGATATATTTATACTTTTCACTGGCACTACTTCCCTAATTTTTCTTTCATAATATTATTTTATGGCAATTTATGTCATTTATTGCCATATTAGGCTCAATTAGCAAAAGCGATATGTGTGGCGGGCTACACCTATGTACTCTCTATCAAAAACTACTTTTATTTAATACCCCTTCAAACTCTTCCAAAGCCTGCACAGTTCCCACTTGCCAAGCCCGTTCTACTGTAGCGGGAATAATTTGAGTTAGAGGCATATTTGGAAAGTTAGAACTGTTATCTGATTCGATGTAATGTCCATTGCTGAGTAAATAAATCCTCAGCTTTTTATTATTGTAAATCCATAGTTCTGGAACAGCGATCGCTTCATAAGCATCAAGAGTTGTTTTTGATGTTACATCTGTTTCAATAGCCAAATCAGGAGGCGGATCATCTGGTTCAAGTCTGCGACGGCTAATCATTCTTTGGTAATTCTGGATGTAGAAGCAAGCATCCGGTTCTACCCCTGCTGTATTTTCACGCTTGAATGTAGTTGAACCAAAAGCTTCGTACCTTCTCCCTGTCTTCTTCAGCAAGATTTTGACAATATCCGAAATTAAGTCCTTTGACTTTTCGTGTTCGGGTAGAGGAACCATAATTTCTAACGTAGACTTGCTATAAGCAACTCGTAGCGATCGCTTTTCTCCCAGTTCCTGTAAGATAGACTCAAATTCTTCCCAGCTGACATCTTGAATAGACACTGTACTACCAGGTTCTAGCCGCATCTGGCTAACAGGTTTAAAAACAGGTGATACAGCAGTCATAAGCAATTCCAAATCAGGGAACTCTTCAACTACTAAAGCGTAGACTAACTTTAGCCTAACTTAAATACGTACCAGCATTTGATAAGTTAGTACATAATCTGAAACAATAGCAATAAAAGCAAAGAGGGGATTACATTGAGTCACAATCCAGATGCCATAGCCCCCCACGGTGGACAGTTGGTTAACCGTATCGCCACACCAGAACAAAGAGCAGAGTTTCTTTCCAAAGCTGACTTTTTGCCGCGAGTGCAACTTGACGATCGCGCCGTTTCTGATGTAGAAATGATTGCGATCGGTGCTTTCAGTCCACTCACGGGTTTTATGAACCAGGAAGACTACGATCGCACTGTTACAGAAATGCGACTAGCTAACGGTCTTGTGTGGTCAATCCCGATTACACTATCGGTCAGCGAAGAAGTAGCTTCCCCGTTGCAAGAAGGCGGCTTAATCCGTCTGGATAACTCCAGAGGTGAATTTATTGGGGTTTTGCAACTCACGCAAAAATATCACTACGACAAAACCCGCGAAGCGATTAATGTCTACCGCACTGATGATGCCAAACATCCAGGTGTGCAGGTACTCTATAACCAAGGTACTGTACATCTGGCGGGTGATATTTGGCTACTCCAACGCGAACCTCATCCCCAGTTTCCCACTTATCAAATTGATCCAGTTGCCTCACGAGAGTTGTTTAGAGAAAAGGGTTGGAAAACAATTGTTGGCTTTCAAACTCGCAACCCCATCCACCGCGCCCATGAATATATTCAAAAGTGCGCTTTAGAAATTGTTGATGGTCTATTTTTGCACCCATTAGTTGGGGCGACAAAAGAAGATGATATTGCTGCTGACGTGCGGATGCGCTGCTATGAAATTTTGCTGGAACACTACTACCCCTTGGACAGAGTAACTTTGGCAATAAATCCAGCCGCAATGCGCTACGCTGGGCCTCGTGAGGCTATATTCCATGCTTTAGTCCGCAAAAACTACGGCTGTACTCACTTTATCGTCGGACGGGATCATGCTGGCGTCGGTGACTATTACGGCACTTACGATGCTCAATATATATTTGAAGAGTTTGCGCCAAGTGAATTGGGCATTGTGCCGATGAAATTTGAACACGCTTTCTACTGTACGCGCACTAAGCAGATGGCAACATCTAAAACCAGTCCCAGCAGGCCAGAAGAACGCATTCACCTATCGGGGACAAAAGTTAGAGAAATGCTGCGGCGCGGAGAATTACCTCCACCAGAATTTTCCCGTCCAGAAGTGGCGGCAGAGTTAGCGCGGGCAATGCGGATAGAAGTATCGGTTTAGGGCATTGGGCATTGGGCATTGGGCATTGGGCATTGGGCATGGGGCATTGGGCATTGGGGACTAGTTATTCTTTCTCCCTCACCTCCCTCATCTCCCTCATCTCCCCCACTCCCCACTCCCCACTCCTCACACTTTGATCAAGCAAACACTATCTGTAACTTTACATTACAGAGTTCAGCCCTGTAAGCTGCTAACTGATAGCTGAGAGCTGATAGCTAATTATGAAACGGCGCAGGTTTTTACAGAGAATTGGCTCAATACTCGCGGTATTGGGGGTAACTGAAGCTGAGTGGTTGATTTTGGGAAATCGCTATTATCAGGCTTTGGCAGAACCCAGTCCGCGCAAGTTGGCATTGTTAATAGGTATTAACCAATACCCACAAATTCCAGCCCTCAGTGGTTGTCTCACGGATGTGGAATTGCAAAGAGAACTTTTGATTCATCGCTTTGGCTTCCAAGGGTCAGATATTTTAACCTTAACTGAGGAAGAAGCTAGCAGGGAATTCATTGAGGCGGCTTTTTCGGATCACTTGAGTAAGCAAGCTAAAGCCGGTGATGTGGTCGTCTTTCACTTTAGTGGCTATGGCAGCCATGTCAAATTGGAAACATCGCCAGATACAATGCAAAATGCTCTGGTGCCAGCCAATGGAAGCAAAGATTCACAAAATGAGAAAATAGTCAACGTCAACTATATATTAGAAGAAACTCTACTGCTATTATTGCGATCGCTCCCCACAGACCGAGTAACAGCAGTATTAGATACTAGCTATTATGCTGCTAGCACAGTATTAGGATTAAAAAGTCGCGCCCTTGAGGAGTCAGTAGAGGCAAAGCTAGCAGCAGAGGAACTCGACTTGCTCAAACAACTTAAAACTCAGAAGTTACCCAGCACACCTATTGTCTTAACGGCTACCTCAAATCCAAAGCAGTCCGCGAGGGAAGGACTCTTTTCTGGTTTTAGTGCTGGGTTATTTACCTACGCCTTGACGCAGTATTTGTGGGAATTCACCCCAGCCACCACAATTCAAGTCGCCCTGTCTCATGTGGAAAATTCTCTATCCAAATTGGGTAGCAAACAGCAACCAGGGAATCTGGAAAACCTCTCTCCAAACCTCTCTCCTCAGAGGAGAGAGGCTTTGAATTCTCCCCCTTCCCTACAAGGGAAGGGGGCTGGGGGGTTAGGTTTGGCGTTAGCTTTTCCAGAGAATATCATTGGTGCAGAAGGTGCGGTAACAGCTATTGAAGAAGACGGCAAAACAGTGCATCTGTGGTTGGGAGGATTACCTCCACAAGTGCTGCTATACTATGGAGTGAATTCTCGATTCACCCTAGCAACAACAGAAGAATTAGTATTGCGATCGCGGACTGGATTAACAGCAAAAGCGCAAATTGCCAAAATTGAAGGTGCAAATCCCCTACAAGTCGGGCAACTCGTCCAAGAAGCAGTCCGGGTTTTACCCCGGAATATTAATTTAACAATTGCTTTGGATACTGGATTGCAAAGAATTGAGCGAGTAGACGCTACAAGTGCCTTTGCCGCATTTTCCCATGTGTCCATCGTAGTAGTAGGGGAAAAACCAGCTGATTATTTATTTGCTAAATTACAGGAAATTCCTAGTCGTTATGGGCTATTTTCTCTTGGTGGCGAACTAATTCCCAATACCACCGGGGAAATAGGAGAAGCAGTGAAATTAACGGTGCAGAGGTTAGCAGCGAAATTATCAACCCTGCTTGCAGCCAAGTTATGGCGACTCACAGAAAATCAAGGTTCTTCCCGCTTGGGAGTCAAGGCAACCTTAGAAATAATTAGTGACACATTGCCAAGCGTCGTCATGCAGCGCCAAACAGTACGAACCTTCAAAACTGAAACTTCGATTAAAAAATCAGTACAGACGCGATTAATCGCGTCTGTGCCCACTCCTATTGTCCCTATCGGTAGTCGAATGCAATATCGAGTGGAAAACCAGAGCGATCGCCCAGTATATTTAATCTTGCTGGGATTAAACAATAATCATACAGCAATTGCCTTCCACTTTTGGGACACCCCCCAAGAACCGAACACTGCGGACACCAAGCCCCTCCTCAAAGAAGTCGCCATCGCCCCAGGTGAAACCCTCACCTTACCCCAAACTAATGCTGCTTCCGCATGGGTGATTTCAGAACCAGCTTTCTTTGACGAACAACAACTAATTTTTAGTACTGCCCCCTTTAGCGAAACTCTCGCCGCCTTAAACACTGGTAAGTATTCCACAGCCGAACAAAGCCCGATTAGCCCATTGTTGAATTCCTTAGACGTTGCCCAAGCCTTGCTACAAGACTTGCATAACGCCAGCGCCCTCAAAACGGAGATGAACGGCACAGCAGCCGACTCATATATCTTGGATGTGAATAATTGGGCAAGTTTTAGCTTTAGTTTTCAAGTAATCTAAACAGATAAACCACGAAATATCTCAATTAAATTCAGTCGCTAGTACGAGCAGACACGCCACAATATTTTTTACATTCGCGTCTCTACTTAGCTATATGGCATAGAGAAAAAATATCTATAACTTTTGATTATTTAAATTTAGAAATAATTCATTCGGCAGAAGGAGGTAAAAAAGTAAATAAATGTCTACTTTAGTTATTAAGAGATGAAGAGAAAATTTTTGAGGTTAAATAAATATAATGGTTCTTCACAAACTAGAAGATTTTGAGCCTAACTATCAGGATAGTTTTGATGGACATGACATTAAGGGTCTTGGTGTCTATACACAAGGAACTGATGAAAAAGTTGGCACTGTTAGCGATGTTTTAGTTGATGAAGAGGGTCATTTTCGCTATCTAGTCGTTGACTTAGGCTTCTGGATTTTTGGTAAAAAAGTATTACTACCAATTGGTCGTGCCCGTATTGACTATAACACTGATCGTGTTTACACAATTGGCTTGACTAGAGAGCAAGCAGAAGATTTACCTGAGTTCAATGAACGCCAAACCCTTGATTACGACTATGAAGAACGGGTGCGTGGGGTATATCGCCAACCTGTAGATTACGCCCTTCCTCTAGAGGCTTCATTAGCACAACCGGGAGACTACGCCCTTCCTATAGATGCATCATTGACAGCACCAGTGGATGCAACCTATCAGCAGCCGGTTACGCCTACTTATAATCGTGATAGCTATACTTACGAAAATGAGCCTTCTTTATACGGGTTAAATGAGCAAGATAATCAAACCCTGAGATTGTATGAAGAACGGCTGATTGCCGGTAAGAAACGCCAAAAAACTGGAGAAGTAACGATTGGTAAGCATGTTGAGACTGATACTGCGCGGATTGCAGTGCCAGTAGAAAGAGAACGAGTTGTAATTGAACGTGTAACCCCAGCAGATGCAGGTACTGCCGTTTCTGGGCGCGAAGCAGACTTCCGTGAAGGCGAAGTTGCTCGCATAGAACTCCACGAAGAAACTCCTGATATTCGCAAAGAAGCATTTTTGCGTGAAGAAGTCAGAGTTAGAAAAGTGGTCGATCAAGACACAGTTGAAACTCAAGAAACTGTGCGTCGTGAAGAGTTAGACGTGAATTCTGGTAATCTTCCAATTGAAGAACGCTAACTAAATATAGTCATTAGCTAGTAACTAATGACTAATAATTAATTCTACATGGTGCAGGTGAGGCTGTTGAATCAGCTTTACCTGTACTTGCGATCGCTGATACCAGTTTAAATTTTGGATTGCGAATATTGCTCTGGATATGGGTTGTATAAATATATATGTCGCAAACATTTTCTAAATTGTATTCAGATGATCAATACATTTAATATAGTTAACTAGAAAGCAGTTCACAAATTTTGCATATGAATAGCCAACCGATGACAAAAAACATTGGACAGGCAAATACGAAGACTCGCACTAGCACCTCACTAGCAGATTTAAAAAAGAAGGTGAAGGATTTTGCTGTCATCGATAAGCAAGGTCAGTTAGTAGGAGTAGTTCATGATTTAATTGTGGATGCCAATCGTCGGTTAAACTTAGTTATATCTAACCAGACGAATCAAAAAACCAGAGAATATGGTCAGCAGTTAGCCGATAAACATCCTTCTTTATTTCGGTTGCAGAGCCAGAAAATCAAACAAATTGACAAGCCGACTAAATCTGTTTTCATCGACTTAAACAAATCAGAAATCGAGTATATGCCTGAATATTTAGAAACAGAAACACCAGGCGAAGCCTATGGGCAAGCTGCTCTGCATCTACCCACACTATCAGAAAACTCAACTGAGCAACTAGTCAATAATCAAACTACAAATAGCCCAGTTGAACCAGTAAATTTAGAACAGGTTAGCGAAGAACAGATTATTCGTTTACTAGAAGAACGGCTAGTTGTTGAAAGCAGCAGTAAGCGTAAAATTGGCGAGGTGATTGTTCGCAAAGTCATCGAAACCCGGATGATACAAGTTCCTGTCCGGCGTGAAAAGCTGATTGTGGAACAAATTAGCCCAGAACACAAACAACTTGCAGAAATTGATTTAGGAGAAGAGGAAATTTCTGGCGTTGATTTGACCGAAGTAGAAAGACTTGAAGTTACAGGTTTTGACAGCAGTTTAACGGTAAGCGGCGAATTTAGCTCGCCTAAAACTGCTAGTTTATTGTTGAATGCGATCGCACTAGAGCGAAATCACGGATGCAAGCAGGTGCGTATTACCATTGCTGTTGAAGATGAGTCACAGCAGAAAAAATACCAGGAGTGGTTTGACCGTTGTTCTAAAGGTCAGTCGCTAAAGCCGGAAAAATAAGTTTCTAGAAGAGAAATTAGTAGGGTGGGCATTGCACACCCTATTTTTTTGCCGATTTACAGCAGTTTTCATTTATTTAAACCACATCGGTCGTAGGGGCACAGCAATGCTGTGCCCTTACCGCGCGAGTCTATTTACCTGAAAATAGCTCTAAAAAAAGAAAGGTGAAGTTTCCCGTTCTCTAGCGGGTAAGTGGAATGTCTGCAAAGCAACTTAATTTACAATACTAAGCAGTTGCCGTTCTTTTGGCTACTTGCAATGAAATTTCGACTGAAGAGACTTTCACGGAAGAAACAACAGCGTCTGATCCCACCGATTCAGATTCAAGTTCGAGATGGAAAATTTGAGATTATGGGTATAGGTGCATGGCATTCCTACTGGCGCGATCCCTATCATCTGCTGCTAACGATTCCCTGGACTGCCTTTCTGATCCTGATTTTTACTTCCTATATAACTATTAATGCTCTATTTGCCCTAGCTTACTTGATTGGAGGAGATTGTATTGCCAACGCCCGACCTGGGTCTTTTTTAGATGTCTTTTTCTTTAGCGTCCAAACCCTAGCATCCATCGGCTATGGGGCAATGTATCCGAAAACAACTTACGCCAACATTATTGTCACCATTGAAGCAATGATCGGTTTGGTGGGAATTGCTGTGATGACAGGACTAGCATTTGCTCGATTCTCCCGACCTACAGCCCGTGTGGTCTTTAGCCGTGTTGCTGTAATAACACCTCATAATGCGATGCCGACTCTCATATTTCGCAGCGCTAATAAGCGTCGCAATATAATTCTGGAGGCGCAGATGCGAGTCTACTTAATGCGCGACGAAGTAACCCTAGAAGGACAGTTCATGCGTCGGTTCCACGATCTCAAACTGCTGACGAACCAAACACCTAGCTTCACGTTAAGCTGGTCAGTGATGCATGTCATTGATGAGTTTAGTCCTCTATATGGGATGACACCAGAATCCTTAACCCAGACAAATACTATTCTGATCGTCTCTTTGAGTGGCCTTGATGAAACGGTTTCACAGGTCGTCCATGCCCGTCATACTTATAGTGCTAATGAGATTTTGTGGAACAATCAATTTGCCGATATCTTCCACCATACACCCGATGGACATCGCTACATTGATTACAACCGCTTCCACGATGTTTTCCCTTTAGATGAAAAGAGTTGAAATGCCGGAAAGTTACTCGGAAATCTGATTAAGTGGTAGTTGCAAGGGTTTAACCACAACCCGACCATTTTCAACTACAGTGCAACTTTTAACCATGCTCTTGCTGTGGTTAACTGGCACATCCTGGCACTGGTTTTGGAGGCAGACATTTTGATTTTGCTCTTGTTGTTGGTTGAGGACGACAACACAACAAGCACCGGAGGATAAGGACATATAAATATATTTTGATCTCTATATCTATTATCGCTCTACTGATGCTGTTTGGCTGAAAAATTTGCTAATCATGTATTTTGATAATTCAGAACAATAAGTAGGGGATACCTTGTTCCCAGTCTCCGACTGGGAATGCCCCTGATTGAGGCTCCGCCTCCCTGACTCGCGGCAGCAGCCCAATCAGGAGCATTTTCAGCCAGAGGCTAGAAACAAGCTTTTAAAGGGATTTAAGCTGAGGTTGACACAAAACCACAGATGTGATTTGCTTTCAACCCAGAAATTTAATTCTGTGCCGGTTATTGCGTATGTGCGAAACTATGGTGTAAACAGGAAAGCGGTTATAGATCCCGCCCCGCTTTCCTCCTTGCCCAAACTTTTTTGGCAGGGTTAGACAGTGGGTTTTTCTAATGAAAAAATTTTTGAGATATCTGGGTTTAGGTTTGCTCTCTACGTTTTTCACTGCTACTCCCGGATTGGGAGCTGAACGTATTAGCTTTTTTTACCCTCCCTTCGGCGAATTCTACTTATCCGTGGACTCGCTAGAAACTTTTGCTAAGGAAGGTAAAATCGATCAAGACTTTTCATTTTATGCTAGTCGTGCTACTCCTCAACAACTCGCTCAACTGCGGGATCTACTCCAGCAACGCTTCAATGTCACTCCTACACTAGTATCTCAAGTTACCTACTCACCTGTAGGCGAGCAAGTGATGGAACAGCTGGGAGAATTACTCCTGACTGAGTCTCGAAAGAATGGCTTCTATGCCATACGTGCCTCTTTGATTTTGGCTGCTGCTGATCAAAATGGCTTAACAGTTGTAAATTTGCTGCGGAAATTTCCTAGCAATACTATACGGG
This sequence comes from Nostoc sp., assembly GCF_036917755.1. Classification (GTDB taxonomy): domain Bacteria; phylum Cyanobacteriota; class Cyanobacteriia; order Cyanobacteriales; family Nostocaceae; genus Nostoc. The sequence goes on along the minus strand of NZ_JBALFC010000008.1, from coordinate 5,132 downwards.
TGAATTTTACACAGGGTTTAAGCATAGTTGATGACTTGTCACAATTGCTCAAAAAAAAGGATGAAGTTTTTGCCTCTCTTCAAAAAGAAGCGATCGCAGAAGCAGCCAATTCCACAATTGACTTCTCCAAACAACCAGATTTGCGATCGCCAGGAAAATTCCACTGGCAGAAAAAAACCTTCGAGCTAAATGACGTTTCTCGCGATCGCCGTCTCCCGGTAGATGTATATTTACCTGAAGCCCGTTCACAAAGCCAACCAGAAGCGCCATTTCCCCTCATTGTGATTTCTCACGGTCTTGCTTCAGACCGCTCTAGCTTTGTCTACCTGGCTGAACATTTAGCATCTTATGGTTTTGCTGTTGCTGTACTGGAACACCCTGGTAGTAATGCCAAACGTTTTCAGGAATACTTTGCGGGTTTGGCAGGGCCACCAGAACCAGCGGAATTTATCAACCGACCTTTGGATATCAAGTATCTACTCGATGAACTCCAGCGTTTAGAAAAATCTGATCCCACCCTCCAAGGAAAACTCAATTTTCAGCAAGTTGGGGCGATTGGTCAGTCTTTTGGCGGTTATACAGTTTTGACTCTAGCAGGAGCAAATATTAACTTTAACCAACTCCGCCAAGACTGTAATCCCAATTATTCATCCTTTAATTTGTCGCTCTTTTTGCAGTGTGAAGCAAGTAAGTTACCCATAAAAAATTACGATCTCAAAGACGATCGCATCAAGGCAATCATTGCAATTAATCCCATTGACAGCTTAATTTTGGGTCAGGGCGAAGTCAGTCAAATTAAAATTCCCGTAATGCTGGTAGCAGGCAGTCAAGATATTTTCGCCCCACCCGTATTTGAGCAAATTCGCCCCTTCACCTGGCTTTCTGATCCCAATAAATATCTAGCTTTGATCGAAAACGCCACCCATTTTTCCGCGATCGCTGAAGCTACTTCTGAAAACGGTGCCTTACCTGTGCCACGCGCTTTGCTGGGTCCCGATTCTGCTGCTGTTTATTCCTATCTCAAAGCCCTCAGCGTCGCTTTTTTAGAAACCCATCTCCTGAACCGCCCTGAATACCGTTCCTATTTGCAGCCATCCTACGCCATATTCATCAGTAAAGAGCCGCTTAATCTCAGTCTTTTACAATCGTTGTCGGCAGATCAATTCAATCAAATTTGGAAGGGGTCAATTCCCCAGTCAGTCAAACCATCAAATCTTCAACCTACCCCTACTCCTGGACATCTGTGAGAAGTTGATGTAAAGGACTATGCCCAAGCGCGACCAAAACAAAACTCTGACCACGCACAAGGGGAAAACGTTGACTGTAAAGCAGTTGGTGAATTTTTGTAAAGAATTGGCTGTCTTTGCGTAAAACTTATGAGCGGAACTGATAACTCAATAGACACTGTGCTGTCCAATTATCAGGCAGGACTTTTTTATGAACTTTTGTAAAGAATTGACTGGCTCTGCATAAAACTTGTACACCCACCGTAAAGTAAGCAGGTACTAAGCTCTGGCGCGTCTAACTTGGACTTTTTATGGTCTGGAACTCTTATTGCAACCAGAACACTCTGGAAAATTAAAGACGCAACAGCTTACCTTGAGGAACTTCAATAGTAAACAAGTAATGATTGTAGGTGAAAGTTCAACATGAAAAAATTGTTTGCATTAATTGAAAAAGAATCCTTACAATTTCCTCAATTACCCTTCCTTGAGTTTTTAGGAAATAAAAGCATTGATCTTATACAAAGATTATCTTTTGCTCCTTGTTTTGCACTTTTTGTCATGGGATATGGAGATTTCAACCAGTTTGTTTGCTTAGAACAACCAAGAGTTAACTCAATTCCAGATATTGTTAACAAACAAATCCGTGAACAAGAAAATCATTGGATATGGGTTTTAAAAAATTTAGAAGACTTCAATTTTAACCGATTTTTAAATTTCACTGACTCTTTAAAAATTAACTTGATTGAGCGGACAGTGATTTTTAGACAAAGAATTTATGAACTATATTGGCGAACTTTTCAAGTTAATCCCGTTAATCCTATTTATAAGCTAGTAGCTATTGAGTCGATAGAATCTATCTCGAATATTTTTTTATCAATAATTGCACCAGTCACTCAAAAATTAAAAGTTATTACTAATCGAGAGTATCCGTATTTTGAAAATCCTGATTTACTCGCTGAAAATCACCACAATATTTATTTTAATAAAACAAAAGAATTTATTGCAAGTATGCTTTTAGCAGAAGATATTCGCAAGCAAGCCTGTAAATTAGTTAATAAATTTGAACTGTTTACAGCCTTAGTAGATATGCTTATTAATTTTGCTGAAAAATATAAGATTAAACAATTATTAAATTGGAGGCGGAGTGGCTTTGACTCCGCTTCCTCATCTGCCTACAAATCTGTTAACAGCCTTGCTTTTCTCAGAATAAATGTTAGTAGAGTTTCTTTTTTGGAAATGATTTCCGCTGAAATTTCCATCCCTGATTTAAGAGGATACGATTTATCGCTCTTTTTTAAATAAAGTTTCTGTGCCTCAATTGTCACTTCATAGTAAGGTGCAATTGGAATATTATTACTACCTTGAGATGTAATTGCGTCGGCACTAATATCTCTGACAGCACCTTGGAGGATTCCATAATCTGGGTACGGATAGGCAGAAACCCGCATTTTTACTTCCCCCTCTGGACACTTTGTTACTTGTACGACTTTACACACCTTCACTTTGCTAATATCAGAAGCTGCAACACGGGCTTTGATCACCAGAGGGGCTTTGTTGGGAGCAATTTGAGCGATTACATCCCCAGGACGCACAACTTGGCCAGCATTTCTTAATTCTAGTTTGAGGATAGTACCGGCCTCTGAGGTACGAATTACAGTTTTTTGCAGTTCCGTAAAAGTTTGTTTAAGTTCTTGTTGAGCGCTACTAATTTGGTTTTGGATTTCAACTTGACGCCTGATGATTTCCTCTTCCTCTTTGTTCAATTGAGCCAGGGTAGATTCACCCTTTGTCAATTCTTGAGCAATGCGTTCTTGGGCGATCGCCACATTAGCATCACTAGGATTCAGTCCAGCTTTCGCGTGTTCGAGTCTAGCAGTAGCAGCTTTAAAAGCTTGTTCTTTTTCTTTAATTTCCAGAGCGGCGATCGCTCCTGTATTTCCCAACTGCTCATATCGCTTCAGTTCCTCTTTAGCTAATTCAACAGACGCTTGTATTTCTTGTACGTCTGCCTCACTAGTGATTTGCTTATCTTGATAGTCTCTTTTGTTACGACTCAAGTCGGATTTTGCGGATGAGATCGCCTGTCGCATTGCATTAGACTCAGCAGCCATTTGAGCTTTTAGCGCTTTCAGTTGTGCATCGATTTGCGATCGTTGTAACTGATTCTGCTGAATAGTTCCGAGTATTTGGCTTTTTTTAGTTTGCAATTGGGAGTTCTCGATCAGTGCGATCGTATCTCCCTTTTTCACAACTTGATTTTCTTTAACCTTGATACTTATGATTGTTCCCTCAGCTGCTGCTTGCACTAACCGTATTTCTCCGGTTGGGCGGACAGTAGCATCAGCTTTCACTATTATGTTGTATTGAATGACACTAGCAAGTCCGAAGGCAGTGCCAACACTTCCAATTAAAAATATCCCTCCCAACCTTGTCCATATACTGACTGGCGGAAGATATTCGTCGTTTTCGACTAGGCGAAGAAAGTCTGCTTGGGGGTCAATTAGCATGAACTATAAAAAAACATTTTGTTTGTGTAAATAATCTAGCAAAAAAATCTACCTAGCGTTAGCGTGACGACTAAGATTTAGGGATATCCAAAAAATAAAAGCTCTCTTCCGTTCCAATTATTTTTTTGGCAAAACTCCCATAATTTTGGCGTTTTCGCCTTCCAGGGCGAAAGCAGCGGCTTTTGCTTTGATTACTGATAAGTGTCTTACCTGGATGTATTTAGTATGTAAATACAAGGTTTATATACTGTTAAGTTTAAATAACAACTAGCGTATTTTAGGACGAACACCAAATCTTTATAATTTCCATCTAAAATTTTATCTCTTCTTTATTTATTTACAAAAGTTTTGTATGATTAATCAGGCTTTTTTCCAATTAATCAATAATTAACCAAACTTAAGCGTTTTTATATTAAAAGAAATTATATAAAATCAGAATACTGCTGTATATAATAATTTACTAAAAAACATTCCTACATAAGGATACTTAGACAAAAATGCAGAATCTCAGTTTTGAGGTTGATAAACTTATTTAAGTAGCCTTGGTATAAAAATATTATCCGTTTACTTTACTATATCTTTAAATATGGGCATTATCGTTATTTCATCAGCATTAATACGTAATAAGCTTAAGTTATATATTTCGGGGCAAAATTCCGCTTTTAGATCGCAATATTTATATCAATGTATATTCCCGTCTGCGATTTCTTGAGAAGTAAAAACTATTTTTAAATAATAATTTGTATAAACAATAACTATGTAGTATCGATACTGAACAGGTGTAATACATATTTCTGAAAAAAATAGTTACTTGACCTTTAGAGCAAGAGTCGTATAATACATTTAAGGGAACGAAAAAAGTTACTAAATATACGCTTTTTATGTTTATATTTATTACTTTTTTCCCAGTAACCTGACTTTAATCCCAACAATCAAGCAAGCGAGAACTAAGATTATGCAAAGTACATTGTTCACCACATTAACCGCTACCGAAGAAGCCAATTTGTCTGGTGGCAACTCCTGGAAGAAATGGGTGCCCGCTAAAAAACCTGCTAAACCCGCTACACCCGCTACACCCGCTACACCCGCTAAACCTACCATTACTGTGAGTGTTGCTCCGGTCACTCAAACCAACACTATTGTTAACACTGGTGATGTTAAGGGCGACCTCACGCAAGTTGGTGTGAACACTAACGGTTGAGGTTAAGTAAAAGAGAAAGAATAGAACGTAAAGACACGATTAACCGCGTCTTTAGTGAGTGAGATAAACCAACAATCAAGCGAGAACTAAGATTATGCAAAGCACATTGTTCACCACATTAACCGCTACCGAAGAAGCCAATTTGTCTGGTGGCAACTCCTGGAAGAAATGGGTGCCCGCTAAAAAACCTGCTAAACC
>NZ_JBALFC010000007.1:0-24701 GCF_036917755.1 Nostoc sp. | reverse complement strand
CTCCTCAAATCCCTAACTGATCATCGCAGTGCGGTCTATAGCGTCGCCTATAGCCCCAATGGACAACAGTTAGCTTCTGCTAGTTATGACAACACCATCAAAATCTGGGATGTCAGCAGTGGTCAACTCCTCAAATCCCTAACTGATCATCGCAGTGCGGTCTATAGCGTCGCCTATAGCCCCAATGGACAACAGTTAGCTTCTGCTAGTTATGACAACACAATAATTTTATGGGATTTTGATTTCGATAATTTATTATTCAGTGGTTGCAATTTGCTGAATAATTACTTCATTGGCCATCCAGAAGTGTTAGAAGAGTTGCAATTATGCCAAAGTCCATCGCGATTAGCGCAAGGGGCAACAGTCTTAGTTATCCAAGGTGAGAAGTTAGCGCGAAATGATGATATTAATGGTGCTGTTGAAAAGTTTGGCAAAGCACAGCAGTGGGATAATAAATTAAAGTTTGATTCTCAGGCGAGAGCGAAAGAGTTGGCGAATAAAAGCAAGGCTGAACGCTTGATTAGTGAAGGAAAGAGAATTGTCCAAGAAGGCAAGGTAAAGGAAGCACTAGCAATTTACGCCGATGCTCAAAAGTTAGATCCAAAAGTTGAAATCTCCGCCGACTCTTGGAACTCACTTTGCCGATACGGTAGCTTACACAAACAAGCCACTGATGTCATATTTGCCTGTGAAAAAGCCGTTGCACTTACACCTGAAGATGGCGAGATTCGTGATAGTCGTGGCTTGGCTAGGGCGCTGACAGGGAATTATCAAGGAGCGATTGAGGACTTTGAGGCATATATCGCTCAGACTGAAGATAAAGATATTAAAGCACAACGGCAGCACTGGGTGAAAGATTTACGGGCGGGGAAGAATCCGTTTACAGATGCAGAGCTTGAGAAGTTACGGAAGTAGTTTTAACCTCTCTTTGAACCTCTCCCCTAAGTTATCGAATAGCCCAAACAAACCTCACCCTGGTTCTGCTACGCTTTCACCCGTCCCTCTCCGAACTCACGGCTATCCATTAGTCACATCTTTCTTAACAATCTTGAAACCAGTGTTTTATAAGTATCTTGAACACTGAGGTGTCAGGCATACTTGACAAATTAGGTCTTAGTCTTCTCGCCAAAATTAGGTTTTTCCACATAACGTCAAAAAATCAAAGTTTTATAATAGAATTTCACGCTGATGAATCGGAGGTAAGTGTGAGCACTGCGGTACACTGGCAGGAACGAGTTGGTAATCAAAGGGATTGGGTTTGGCGCGGCTGGCAAACCCGCTACACTTACATTCGCCCTAGCCAAAATCACCACCAGACAACACCCCTGATATTGCTACATGGCTTTGGCGCTTCCATTGGTCATTGGCGACATAATTTAGAGGTGTTAGGTGAACATCACACAGTCTACGCGCTGGATATGTTGGGTTTTGGCGCTTCTGAAAAAGCCGCAGCTAATTACAGCATTGAATTCTGGGTAGAGCAGGTTTACGACTTTTGGCAAACATTTATCCGTCAACCAGCGATATTAATCGGCAATTCTAACGGTTCACTGATTTCTATGGCGGCCGCCGCCACCCACCCCGATATGGTGCGGGGTATGGTAATGATGAGTTTACCCGACCCGTCACTAGAACAAGAAGCAATTCCCCCTGTGCTGCAACCAGTTGTCAGAGCAATTAAAAATATTGTTGCTTCGCCGTTGATTCTGAAACCTGTGTTTAACTTCGTGCGCCGTCCTGGGGTGCTGCGTCGTTGGGCTAGTCTCGCCTACGCTAACCCAGAAGCGATTACCGATGAACTCATAGAAATTTTAGCAGAGCCTCCCCAAGACAGGGGTTCCGCAAGAGCTTTTAGTGCTTTGTTCAAAGCTGCGATCGGAATTAACTTTAGTCCCAGTGTCAAGAAAGTATTACCAACCTTAACAATTCCGATGCTGTTAATTTGGGGACAAAAAGACCGGTTTGTTCCCCCAGCCCTGGCTAGCCAATTCGCCCAATATAACGAGAAATTGGAAGTGCTAAATTTGGAGGATGTCGGGCATTGTCCCCATGATGAATGTCCAGAACAAGTTAACCAAGCTATTTTAGATTGGATTGAGAGATGGGTTAGCGATCGCCAACGGTTGGTTATTCCCTAAATATTATCCAATGGGTGTATGCAATGGGTGCGATCGCATCAGCCACTACCTTTACCACGATTAAATTTCTTAATTTTTACAGCAGATTTCAAGGAAAGTGAAGTAGACAACGATTCCTCTCAAAGCCAGGTATAAAGCCTGTTCTACTTCTGAATTCTGACTCCTGAATTCTGAATTCTGCTGTAACACCTAGTCAATCGTGGCTTGGTTACTGTCAACATCTGTAGTACCATTCACCGAACGGGCTACAGAAATCATTTTGTTGAGAATTTCTTGACTGGGAACTTTACCTTTCAATACTACAGTGCTGCCTGTCTGAGCAACCCAAAGGGTATTAACATCATCGAGTTGAGGGTCTTCATCAAATGCCAACGCTACCCGCTTTGCTAAACCACTTTGGTCATATTCTCCATTTAATCCCAGACGTTCTGGCGGTATTGATTGCGTAGCAGTAGGTGCAACGCTAGTACTCGGAGCTTGCGCTATTGCCTGTGGAGTCGGATTTACTTCAGCATTTTGAGGTTTTTCCATTCCAAACAATCTTTGTAACCAACCCATATAAACTTTTCTCCTATTAGAGGCTCATTAAATCTGACTATAAAAGCTTTCCAAAAATACCGCATCTGCCAATGAAAAGATATGCATCAATGAAATTCCGGCTTGCAGTATGATTTGTGCCCAATTTCTCTCCAGAAAATGCAATGAGTGCAACTATTCAGTTTAAAATAGAAGGTCGCACTGATAATTTAGTGCGGTAGTAGTTCTAGCATAGCCCTTAGCTAGTGTCTGCGTTCCTCAATTCCTGCTCTAGCCTCTATTGGCGAAGATGAAACATACCCTTTCAGTTCTGGTAGAAGATGAGGCGGGTGTTCTTTCCCGCATTTCTAGTTTATTTGCACGTCGTGGCTTTAATATTGAAAGCCTTGCTGTTGGCCCTGCTGAACAAGGAGGAGTCTCTCGAATTACGATGGTTATACCTGGTGACGATCGCATTATCGAGCAACTCACCAAGCAACTGTACAAGTTAGTCAATGTCCTGAAAGTACAAGACATTACCGAAACTCCTTGCGTCGAGCGGGAATTGATGCTTTTGAAGGTGAATGCTAGTAGCAGCAATCGCTCAGAAGTGATCGAACTGTCTCAGATTTTCCGGGCGCGAGTCGTGGACGTGGCGGAAGATTCTCTCACCTTAGAAGTTGTGGGAGATCCAGGTAAAATGGTAGCGATCGTGCAGGTGTTGCAAAAATTTGGTTTGAGAGAAATCGCCCGCACTGGCAAAATTGCCCTAACTCGTGAGTCGGGTGTGAATACCGAGTTACTTAAGTCTTTGGAAGCAAAAGTTTAGTTGGGAAGTTATGTAAATAATCTACTTATGGGGGCGAACATCTGTGCGCCTCCAATGTCTGTTGCATCCATGAACTTAAGTGGCTAAGAGAAGGGGTAGAAGATTACGAATTATCTCGAAATCCTCAAAAATTGCGATCGCCAACAATGGCGACATTACGACAGCATATCTATGCCATAAGATAGCTGCTTTTTGAATGTATATATGCTTTGAAAGTTGAATAGAAGTATCTATAGCATAGCAATAAGTTAAAAACTACAGATAAAAGGTTTTGTGACTTACCTATAGGCGCTTGTATGTTCAAGCAGTGCTTCGAGAAAAACTATGTCGAACAGGAACGCCTATAGGAGAATCTGGAATGTCTGATGGAATCCTCAGAACAAACTTTAAAAGCGGCTTTTATAAGTTGGTAGTACTAGGTGTATTTTCATAAATAACTTTAGAGATTTTGGCATATTAATGCGTTTTACTGCTAGCAAATTCTATTAATAACGATTTATGTACAGCTATTATTTACTACTATGACTGTGATGCCCAATTACCTTACTTCAGTAAGATGTACGCTCACTATCTCAACCGTTATTATATTTATGAAATGGAAATTCCAGTTGACGTAATGAGGTAAGTAATGGCAACTAAATTGAAAGTTACAAATATTAAAGGTGATGAGTGTGTCCAGAAAATAACTAAATCTATTCAGACTATGGTATCTGATGCCAAAGTAGATGTGGACGTTAATGCAAAAACCATAACTGTAGATGGTTCGGCTTCTGAAGAGACAATTAAACAGATAGTTCAATCTGCTGGTTATACTATAGAGGGCTATTAATTAGATTTCTAAATTTCTCAGGAGATTTAGAAATCTAATTAAGCACAATTTCTTGCTCATAATATATTCGCCCGTTTTGCGGGCGGAATATTATTAACAAATTCCTCTACTTGATCAAGAATATTTTCCTCCTCTGACAGACTTGAAATACTTGGCTTTCTGCCTGACTTATAAGCTGTAACAGATACAGCTAAAGAGTGTAAGAATTTGAAAGTACTGCTGTAGATTTATTTGCTCTGACAAAATTGCGAAATTCTCCAGTACTCGTTTTCAGGAACGAATTAACATTGGGTCATAAATTTGACACTCTTGAACCCCATAATTGCTCAGAATAGAGCTAGCGTGATCAAGCTCATTGTCTGTGCCACTAACGATGAGTATGTACTTGCCTTGGTCAATTTGCTCATTGTAAAAGCGTGCCCACTCATCTACTATTCCTAGCCTCATAGCGTCAAAGCGCTCATTTAAATTAACGCCTGTTGATCCTTTGAATTGAGAGAAGTCTTTGCAAATTAAGGAAATCTGGTTTACTGGTAAACCTGCGGCATACATATCGTTAATTGCCGCTTCAACATTATCTATATGATTGAAGTAACTAACAGCATGCTTGGTCAGAATCCCACTTTTATTAGGAATGGCAGTAGCAGAAGTCGTAGTCAGATAATTTGTAGTTCCATGCTCACTGTTGAGATGCTCGTAAATGCCAAACTCTTCAATACCCCAACGCTGGAGAATTGCTTGTACTTTAGCAATTTCAAGGGATGTACAATCCACGATTATTAAATAGTGTCCATACTCGACTCGCTCGTTATATGTTCTAGCTTGTTCTTCCGACATTCCCCAACCAACTAATGCACCAGCAAAAGTCCCAGTAGCAGCACCAATACTTGCACCTACAAGGGTTGTAACCAAAGCAGTTGCAGCTGCGCCAGCCAGCATTATTGGCCCAACTCCAGGGATTGCTAAAGTACCAAGACCTACTAATAAACCAGTCAACCCACCAACAGCGCCTCCTGAAAGCCCTCCTACTGTTGCACCTTCGTCAGCTTTATCACCAGTGCGCTCTTTAATTTGATCATCGGCAATCTGATGATTGCGGTCTGCGTTCTGTACAACTACAGATACTTTCTCCATCGCCAAGCCAGAATCTCTCAACTCATGTAGCGCCTGTTCTGCATCTCGACGATGAGTAAATACGCCTACAGCACGTTGATATTGACTTAAAACCATTATTACTCCTTGGTAGGGGAAAATTAATCACCTACAAATTTAGTTAGTATTTCAGTACTTATAATATTAAATAGGAGTTTGTTTAACTGAAAATCATCTTAAGTAATAAAATTTTGGGCGTTGCAGAATAGAAATACGAATTAGGGCGATCGCTAAAGGATGAAATTTTACCTATTTATGTGAGAAAAATCCAGGCAGCTACTGTATGATTATCCAACCACGACTTAGTATATATTTTTGGCATCTATAAGTTTTCCTTCTTAGCTGTTATGACCCTCCGCCTTGATTCTACCCTTAGCTTGGTTTGTCCCAGCATTAGCGATGTTTGCCAACAAGTCGCCCCTTTAAAACTGGGAATTATGGCCTCTGGGAATGGCAGCAATTTTGATGTAGTTGCTCAAGCTATCCAAGATGGGCAGCTAAATGCTCAAATTCAAGTTTTAATTTACAATAACCCTTCAGCTAAAGCAGCCGTAAAAGCAGCCAATAGAGGTGTAGAAGCTGTTTTATTGAATCACCGCAACTATAAAAGTCGAGAAGAGTTTGATCAGAAAATTGTGCAGACATTGCAGCACTACGGTGTAGAGTGGGTGATTTTGGCAGGTTGGATGCGATTGTTAACATCAGTATTCATCGATGCCTTTCCTGACAAAATTATTAATATCCATCCTAGTTTGTTACCTAGTTTCAAGGGAATCCATGCTGTAGAACAAGCCTTGGCATCTGGCGTCAAAATCACTGGTTGTACAGCACATATAGCTTGTTTAGAAATGGACAGTGGCCTAATATTGATGCAAGCCGCAGTACCAGTGCTGCCGGATGATACAGCAGAAACACTCCACGCCCGGATTCAAATTCAGGAACATCGGATTTTGCCACTAGCGATCGCTCTAGCAGCTTATTCGTCAAAAGTTACACTCACCCTCACGTAAAAATACATACAGCAGATTTCAAGGAAAGTGAACTACAGAACGATTCGTCCCAAAGCGAGCTATAAAGCCTGTTTTACTTCAGAATTCACCAATTCTGCTAAATTGTTCTACAATCAGCTTGACATAATTAAAGCAATATGTTATTAATTGTAGTTTGTGGAAACTTTACTTCTTAAAATAAGCTCTTGGCTAACGTCATTGTCATAGGTGCCCAATGGGGCGATGAAGGAAAAGGTAAAATAACTGACTTACTCAGCCGTTCGGCAGATGTTGTGGTACGTTACCAAGGGGGTGTAAATGCTGGACACACAATTGTAGTCAAAGGTCAGACCTTTAAGCTGCACTTGATTCCCTCTGGTATTTTGTATCCAAATACCGATTGCATTATCGGCTGTGGAACAGTCATCGATCCACAGATTTTGATCGCAGAACTCGACCAACTAAAAGAATTAAATATTTCCACTGACCACCTGCTGATATCTGAGACAGCCCACGTAACGATGCCTTATCATCGCTTGATTGACCAGGCATCTGAAGAACGACGGGGAAGCCATAAGATCGGCACAACAGGTCGGGGCATTGGGCCGACTTATGCTGACAAATCTGAACGTATAGGCATTCGGGTTTTAGACTTGATGGACCCCGATGGGCTACGTGAGCAGTTGGAGTGGACGATTAATTATAAAAACGTCATTTTAGAAAAGCTTTACAACTTGCCGCCTCTAGATCCTGAAGAGGTGATTGAGCAGTATTTGGAGTATGCAGAACGCTTGCGGCCTTACGTTGTTGATACATCGTACAAAATATCTGATGCGATTCAGCGACGGCGCAATATTTTGTTTGAAGGCGCACAAGGTACGCTTCTTGACCTAGATCACGGAACTTATCCCTATGTCACCTCCTCTAACCCAGTGGCGGGTGGGGCTTGCGTTGGTACTGGGGTAGGTCCGACAATGATTGATCGGGTAATTGGGGTGTCGAAAGCCTATACAACCCGTGTGGGAGAGGGGCCATTTCCCACAGAACTGCATGGAGAGTTGGGAGAATTGTTGTGCGATCGCGGTGCCGAATTTGGCACAACCACCGGACGCAAACGGCGCTGTGGCTGGTTTGATGCCGTCATCGGTCGCTATGCCGTGCGGATTAACGGCATGGATTGTATGGCGCTGACCAAACTGGATGTTCTCGATGAATTAGAGTCAATCCAGGTTTGTGTCGCCTATGACATAGATGGCGATCGCAGCGAACACTTCCCCACTAGTTCCCGTAAATTTGCCAGATGTCGCCCCATCTACAAAACCTTACCAGGATGGCGAGTGTCAACAACTGACTGCCGCACCCTAGAAGACTTGCCACAGCAAGCACTGGACTATCTAAAATTCTTAGCCGAATTAATGGAAGTTCCGATTGCGATCGTCTCACTAGGAGCTAGCCGCGATCAAACCATAATTGTCGAAGACCCCATTCACGGGCCCAAACGCGCTTTATTGCACGCCGACGGCACGCCTGCTACCCTACTTAGTGCGTAAATATAGTCATTAGTCATTAGCAAATGACAAAGGACAAATGACAACTGACAATTGATAATTAACAACTAACAAATTTTATGGCTATTACAGTCGAATCTCAAAAACGTCCAGAAGGCAGCAAGCCAAGAGCTTTGCGCCGTTCTGGACTCATACCTGCCAATTTGTATGGTCATAAAGGTACAGAGTCAATTTCTTTGACCATTGAGGCCAAAACTGTTGAGCGCTTGCTCAAAAGGGCTTCAGTCAACAATACCTTAATTGATTTAAATGTTAGTGATGTACCTTGGCGCGGCAAAGCCCTGCTGCGGGAACTTCAGATCCATCCAGCAAAAGGTACCCCTTACCACCTCAGCTTTTTCGCGGTTGCTGGCCACGGTGACACGACTGTAGAAGTTCGGTTCCGTTTTACGGGAACTGCGATTGGTGTTAAACAAGATGGTGGTGTGTTAGACACCGTAATCAGTGAGTTGCAAGTGAGTTGTGCGCCAGAAAACATCCCAGAGGTCATTGAAATCGATGTCTCTAACCTGCAAATTGGAGACAGCTTGAGTATTGGTGATATAGTTTTTCCTGAAGGTGTAACACCTCTAGCTGAATCGGAGCGACTTGTTGTCAGCGTTTTGCCACCGCAAATCAGCGCTGAAGATATTGAGACAGAAACTGAAGCAGTTTCTTAAGCTAGGTAAACTATGTAATAATTCTTGATGATGCCAGGGGGGAACTCCTGGTTTTTTTGTATTTGAACCGCAGAGGCCAGAGATGACAGAAGTGACTCTTCCAGCTTTAATTCAGCAAATGTTGCAGCCGGGATTTTATCCCCATACGGTGACAGAACCTATTCAACTAATTCAAACCCACATTTCTTATGTGCTGTTAACTGGGGATTACGCCTATAAGCTGAAAAAGGCTGTGAATTTTCGCTTTTTGGACTTTTCCACCTTAGAGAAGCGGCAGCATTTTTGTCAGGAAGAGTTGCGGTTAAATCAACGGGGTGCTGGTGAACTGTATTTAGAAGTTTTGCCCATAACTCAGGTAGGGGAGCAATACGAGTTAGGGGGAACGGTCGAGGCTGTAGAATACGTGCTGAAGATGCGCCAGTTTCCTCAAGAGTCACTATTAAGTTCACTTTTTGAACAGGGTAATTTAAATGAGACAGACTTAGAAGAGTTGGGACGGGTGGTGGCTCAATACCATGCCGAAGCACAGACGAATGATTATATTCGCAGTTTTGGTGAAGTGCCAAAAGTTCGGGCTGCAATAGACGAGAATTATCAGCAAACTGAGAAGTATATTGGTGGACCCCAGACTCAGGCACAATTTGTAGAAACAAAGCAATATACAGATAAGTTTTTTGCAGATCGTCCAGAAGTATTCGCTAGCAGAATTCACAACGACTATATTCGTGAATGTCACGGGGATTTACACCTGAGAAATATTGCGCTGTGGCACGATAAAATTCTGCTGTTCGATTGCATTGAGTTTAATGAGCCGTTTCGCTTTGTCGATGTGATGTATGATGTGGCCTTTACGGTGATGGATTTAGAAGCGCGGCAGCGCAAAGACTTAGGTAATGCGTTTTTGAATGCATACGTAGAGCAAACTGGAGACTGGGAAGGCTTACAAGTGCTGCCTTTGTATTTAAGTCGTCAGGCTTATGTCCGGGCAAAGGTAACTTCATTTTTGCTAGACGATCCGAATGTACCCGCGACGGTAAAGGCAGAAGCGACAAAAACCGCCGGTGAGTATTACAAACAGGCTTGGGACTACACTAAACCAAAGCTGGGAGAACTAATTTTGATGTCGGGGTTGTCGGGTTCTGGTAAAAGTACCACAGCAAAGTATTTAGCCCGTCAACTGGGAGCAATTCACCTTCGTTCCGACGCGGTGCGGAAACATTTAGGGGGAATTTCCTTGTGGGAAAAGGGTGGCGATGATTTGTATACACCTGAGATGACCGAGAAAACCTATACACGGCTGTTGGAATTGGGAATTATACTGGCTAAACAAGGATTTTCGGTGATTTTGGATGCCAAGTATGATCGACAGCAGTTACGGCAAGAAGCGATCGCTCAAGCTACAAAGCACCAACTTTCTATTCAGATTATCCAATGCACAGCACCGCTTGAAGTTCTAAAAGAGCGTTTGAACAATCGCACTGGTGATATTGCTGATGCTACCGCCGATTTATTAGCCTCACAAATCAAACAAGCTGAACCTTTCACTGAAGAAGAACAAGCCTACGTAAAGATTTTGGATACAACTCAACCACAACAGGCACAATTAAAATAATTCGTAATTCGTAATTCGTAATTCGTAATTGAATCGAAAATTACGAATTACGAGTTAGTAATTAGTTAATAGCTTTTTTTACTCTATGGCAGACAAAAAGAACGACTTTTTCAGTATTTCTCCCAGCTTCTTTTCTCAACTGTTGTTTGGGGCATTTTTAACATTTATATTAATAATGACCGGCTCCGCACCAGCCCTGAGCATCTTCTTAGGTATCATGGGGGGTTTCATCTTAAGCTGGATCACAAATGTAACCAGTAATAGCGCCCAGGCACCAACTGTCGCCTCCTCTGATGGTGTCGATACAGGACTGAAATACTGGTTATTTTTCATGCTTGGCTTTGTATATTTAGGGTATCCAGCACCCATGAGTATCTTGCTAGGTGGAATAGGCGCTTTCGCTGGAGGCTGGATTACTGCTTGGTGGGGAAGTAAGGAAACAACTAGAACTCAGTTGCAAGTTAAAGAGTCAGAAGAGTCAGAAGAGGGCGAAGTTGAACCAACAAACGATAGGATCAACAAACGGCAAACAAGAAGAACCGCCCGCCGTTACCGTCGCGGTGCTGGTAGTAGTTTCAATTTCAGGTTTTGGGAAAAGTAATAATTGGGGCATTGGGCATTGGGCATTGGGCATTGGGCATTGGGCATTGGGCATTGGGCATGGGGCATTGGGTCATTGCTTATTTCTCCCTCATCCCCCTCATCCCCCTTATCCCCCTCATCTCGCCCCACTCCCCACTCCCCGCTATGTTTTTATATTTATCCAAATTACTGCCACTATTTTTTTATCCACTAGGACTAGCCTGTGTAAGCTTGGTAGTAGCATTAGTTATGTTGTGGAAACGACCGCGCACGGCGGCGATCGCAATTGCTTTTGCTCTAACTTTATTGCTATTTTGTAGTAATGCTTGGATTGCTAAATCATTAGTGCGATCGCTAGAATGGCAATATCTCCCACTCGCCCAAATACCAGTCGCAGAAGCAATTGTGGTTTTGGGTGGCGCAACTAAATCAGCTTTTCCCCCAAGACCGACTGTAGATTTGAGTGAAGCAGGCGATCGCGTCATTTATGCCGCACAACTCTATCGCCAGAAAAGAGCGCCTATAATCATTCTGAGTGGGGGTCGCATTGATTGGCGTGGAGGTGGTTCACCAGAGTCGGCAGATATGGCAACAATACTTACATCTATTGGTATTCCATCTGCGGCGATTGTTGAGGAACCTGAATCTCTAAATACTTATCAAAATGCTGTAAATGTCCGAAAAATCTTGGAATATCGTGGCATCCATCAGGTATTATTAGTTACTTCTGCAATACATATGCCGCGATCGCTAAGAATTTTCCAGCGTCAAGGAATCAATGCCATTCCCACACCCACTGACTTTCTTGTAAGTGAGGGTGAGTTGCAAGAACTCGGCAGCACTCCCAAAGCCGCTATACTGAATTTATTACCTGATAGCGACAACTTACACCAATTTACCACCGCTTTAAAAGAGTACATTGGTTCTTTAATTTATCGCTTACGCGGTTGGCTTTAATCAAGTTAGGAGTTAGGAGAGACGCGATTAATCGCGTCTGTACAGGAGTTAGGAGTTATGAGTTATTAATTATGAAGTGCGGTAATTGCCTGAATTTAAAACCCCCCATTCCCCACTCCCCACTCCCCACTCCCCACTCTTAACTTTATGTCTAAAAATTTACCTTATATTATGCCATCGCCTCAACTCCAAGTTGAGGAAGCTTTTGCCGCTTACCAAACAACCCACCAGTTTTACCACGAAGTTCGCTCACGGTCAGAGTTTCAGCGTTATTCTGAATGGTATTATGCAACGGCAGAACAGCACCGCCAAGAGCTTAAAAGAATGCGCGGCGAACTGAATATTTTTCAGTGGTTTCGCCGCCGATAAGTGATTTAGATGACTTCTAACTCATTTTCACGTAAATGGGCTTTAAACTTCTTACTAAACTGGACTACAATCGGCAGATTAGCGCTTACCGGTCTGCCTTGCCATTGGGTGGCAATACTTACTACATCGCCTTCTGTACCTTTGATGTCAAAAGGCTGATTCCGATGTTCAGGATGATGATACACTACTACCGAATCTTTAACGCGGATGCGATCGCCAACTTTCATAACAACATTTACACCTAGCATTTGCTTTTCCATAAGTATCTGCTACAAAATATATGATTAAACCGTCTAGAATTTGATTTAATCAGCTATTTCTTGACGCGTCATCGGGGTAAGACGGCGCATTTAAACCTCTGCATTCAGGCAAGGCAACGCCTTGCGGTGAGTCCAGCGCTGTAGGCGGGTTTCCCTCCGTAGGCGACTGGCGCACGTCTTAGCAATCCGTCCTGCGTACTTTTTTAAGTTTTTTGCCGCGTCAACTTTTTGGAATACTTTTAATTAACCCTTTTATCTTCACTCTAGGATGTTCCCCAGGTCAACTCTCTCACCAATTTTCGTGCATAGCAGACGCGCTCTTTGAGATGTTACCAAGACGGTGAGTTAAGGAATCCACTCTTTAGATTGAGAGTAGGCACCCGCCAGCCAGGGACGGGTTTTAATTTTTATAATTGATATTTGCGACCTTTAATGGTAATAGGACTTACGCAAAACTATACGCGCTCAGGGGCAATTCATGAATTGCCCTAAGAAGAAAATCAGGGTTTTGGCTATTGTTTGCGTAAGTCCTGGGTAGTTTAACGAAATTTCTTCTAGGGAGAAAGTAGTACACAACTAGCATCTGCGTTCGTTTATAGCCCACTCACTCCTCTAAACACTGTGTAACTCCCTCCTTGCCCATGAGAATGGCAAATAACATAATTCTAGGGTCATGCTCTCATTAAAATAGCAGCTAATGAAACTCGTAAGCTTGTAGGTTTGATGCCATCATTGGTGATGAGGTTTAGTTTGTCTGTATCTTGTACTAACTGCACTAGAAAAGTTTCATCATCCAAATTAGCTTTACTGCCTTCTGTATACTCGCACAGAAGCTTATGGACTTGTTTTAGTTCTTTCCAAACACTGAGTTTTTTTATAATATTCTTGACCGTAATCGGTTCTAATCCTCCTGGTAAGCTATCAAATTTTTTCAACCGTTTTTTGATGGAATTAATGCGTTCTGAGGTAACATTGAGATTTTCTAACGTCTCTTCCTGCTGGAGTTTAACAGCCCAATTATTCTTGATATCATCGATTAACTGTCTACCTTTGCGGACTTTGAGCCATTTCTGGCAGACTTGATAACCACCAATTTGGAATTTCCAGACTTCTTCCGGGACACCAGTAGATTTGTCACCTTTTCTGTTGATGGTGACAGCATCTTGGTTGTATTTGGGATGTCCTACATCGACTAGATTATTACCGTCATTTTCAACAAATTTGGTGATGAAGTTGTCGAGTTGGAGTGATTTCATTAAGTGCAGTGATACTAATTCTTCACCATAATTTGCTAGTTGCTGGAAGAGTTCGTTATTACTGGTGAGAGGTACGCGGGGGAAGTCGATTTTGAGGAATTCGGTGTAACGCGTGCGGTAGGTGGGAGAGTGGAAGATGGCGTAGATGTAGTAGATGATGGCTTCTGGAGTTGGGGTATAGCCAAGTTTAGTTGTTATAGTATTGAGGAATTTTTGAGAAAAATTCGGACGGCATGGTTGTTCCAAGGCTAAAACCTGACCATCGGTAGCATCAGTATAAAGATACATAGGAATACTTGTAAGGTGGGCATCTTGCCCGCCTTTGGCTTAAGTTGACACCTATGATAGTTGTGCGTCCCTACCGCCTTTTGATTTAACAAAAAAAAAATCTATGCAACTAATTAAAAAAATCTTCGTATTCCCGCGAATTATTTACTTCTTTATCCCGATTATAATTCTCATTTTCTTATTCACAAACTTACTTTCAAATGCTGTTGAAGTCAGTAGCATAGAATTTATCGGGGAAGCCACTTTCCCGAAGGGTTTAATCTTTAAAAAAACTGAAGTTGGAGGTTTATCTGGAATTACCTACGATGCAAAAAACAACCTTTATTATGCTATTTCTGATGACCGTGGACAAAAAGCTGCCGCCCGTTTCTACACCCTGAAAATCGACTTGAGCAAAGGTTCACTACAAAAAAGTGGAGTTATTCCCGTCAGTGTTACTAGATTATTAAATGAAAATGTTCAAACATTTCGCCCTGGTGAAACTGATACAGAAGGTATTGCATTAACTAATCAAGCAACTGTGTTTATTTCTTCTGAAGGCGATGCTGGAAAATTAATTAATCCTTTTATTAAAGAGTTCTCACTATCTTCTGGAAGGGAAATTAAAACACTTCCTATACCAAACAAATTTTTGCCGGATAAAACTAGTAAAAAAGGTATTCGCAACAATTTGGCTTTTGAAAGCCTCACCATCACACCCGATAAAAAGCATATATTCACAGCCACCGAAAATGCTCTAATTCAAGATGGGATCGCAGCTAAACCTAACATCGGTAGTCCTTGCCGGATTTTGCAATACAACTTGCTCAACAACCAGCCAGAAAAGGAATTTCTTTATCAAACTGAACCAGTTGCACCATTTTTGAATCTGATTGGCAAATTCGCTAGTGGATTACCTGATTTACTTGCTCTCGATAATCAAGGACACTTCCTAAGTCTAGAACGGTCTTTTACTGGTTTAGGATTTGCTATTTCCCTGTTTCAGGTTTCTTTAGAAGGAGCAGATGATATTCATAAAATAGATAGCCTTTTAGCAGTTGACTCTAAGAATATTAAACCAGTTAAGAAAAAACTGCTGTTAGATTTGAGAACTCTAGATGTACTACTAGACAATATCGAAGGCTTAACTATTGGAGCTAAACTACCCGATGGCCAGCAATCACTAATTCTCGTCAGTGATAACAATTTCAATTCTCTGCAACGCACCCAGATACTAGCCTTTAAAATTAAAATTGAAACATCACTAATCAGATTATTACACCGTTTACTCTCGAACTTCAGCCATTAGCTGTACGGAGAAGAAAGCACCGCAGCTACGCCTACTGCTATTTACTTATTTGAAGCTTATTCCTGTGTATTTACGGAATCTACTAGGCAACTTTGTCCAGCCTATTTGTAGTTTACGTGTAATTTCTCAACCGTATTCATTAATAAATATGTTATAGAATGTTTAGGAAATTTTGCAGAGAGATTAACTATGATTACAGCACATAATGAATTTTCTTAAATTTATGATATTTTTTAGATTTAAATTTAATAATTAGCTAGACTTATTAAAGTATTTTAGCAGCAATATTTTTTATAAATGATTCTTACGCCACAAACTAAAATTCAGAATATGGTAGGGCAAAAAGCAGAGAGAGACGATTACATTGGACAATTTTTAAATAATCGTTATTTAATCAGAGATTTGATTGGCAAAGGGGGGATGGGTAGAGTTTATTTAGCAGAAGATACTGCTAAAGGTGGTATGCTGATCGCAATTAAAATCTTATCACTCAGTTTGGCAAATCAGCAAATGTCCCAACGCTTTGCCAGAGAGATTTTTATTGGCGCTCAATTGGGTCGCAAAAGTAAACATATTGTTCGCATTTTAAGTTACGGAGTTACTGAGGATAAAACGCCGTTTTATGTCATGGAATACCTCCAAGGAAAAAATCTTAAGCAAATTCTCAAACTTCAGCCTTTAACATTATCGAAGTTTTTAGAGATTTGCAATCAAATTTGTTTAGGCTTACAATGTGCCCACCAAGGTATCAGCCTCAAAGGAGAGATTTATCCCATTGTTCACAGGGATATCAAACCAGAAAATATATTCATTAGTGAAGATAGTAAACAAGGAGAAATTGTTAAAATTCTAGATTTTGGTATTGCCAAGTTTTTAACAGAGCGCAGTGGGATGACCCTGACAGATTCTTTTATTGGTAGTTTGCCTTACTGTTCTCCAGAACATATGGAAGGGCGCAAATTGCTAGATGTCCGCTCCGATATTTACAGTTTGGGAGTACTAATGTTTGAGATGCTAACAGGAAAGCATCCATTTCAGACAAAAAGCAACTCCTTTGGTACTTGGTATCAAGCGCATCGTTTTCAAATGCCACCTACAGTTGAGCAAGTGAATCCGCAGGTCAAAATCCCACAGATATTAGAAAAAATGTTGATGAGTTGTTTAGCTAAAGAAGTAAGCGATCGCCCTCAAAATGTCAACCAAATATTAGAAGATTTAGAAAAAGTTAATATTCAGCTTAATCAAGTTAGTCATCACAATAACAGTGAGATTATTAATCTCTCATGTCCCATCCAATTAGTACCTGTAACATTATTATCAGAACAAGAGTGTTTCCAGAAAACTTGGCCTAAAAATAAACCAATTGGCCGAATTGGATTTCCCCATTTACTACATACTTCTCAAAGACCTATACCAACTTTTTGGGCAATGTTGCCCAAACAAGAAATTACAAACTTTTTGGATAAAATACATGGCACTGAATTTATTAGTCAAATGAATGTATACCCGATGCTATTATGGGTTACAGTCCTATACAATGCCGAGCCTTCTCTGACTAAGTGGCTACCTTATTTTTTGGATTTAAAAGATAATAAAGGGCAAAAAATAGTGCGTAGTTTAGCAGAAGTAGGCTACTATCATCTATTACTTTTTGCCCTAGAAGATCCAAACCATTGCTCTCATGTAACGACTTTAAGCCTCACGGCTAACCAGCGCCAGCAACTTATACATTGCTTAGATATGAGTCAACAGTTAAATGAAATAATTTTGCCTAATCAAGCCAAAAATCTTCTAAAAACAGAGTATGAAAAACTGAAGTTACATATCTTACGAAACTTACCAGGAGATCAAAAAATTGAGAAAGAAGGTTTAAAAAATTGGATGGCTAAGTTTTTTGAGATTTTTTTTAAACTTTTATCACGTCATTGAAAGTCCGCGTTCAAAATCCTTACCACCATTACCTAATAATATTCTTATGTGTATATTGCTAACTTTAAATCGACTCAGCAGTAAAGGTGATCAAAGTGAATCAAAGCCCATTTACGTCTCCAAGTAGTACGGGCTTGCTTGCCAATCGTTACCAACTTAAGCAATTAATTGGCATCGGTGGCATGGGTGAAGTTTTTTTAGCAAATGATATTTTGTTAGGAGGTATACCAGTTGCTATCAAGTTTTTAACTCAGACTTTTGTTGATAACAAGATGCAGCAAGACTTTGCTCGTGAAGCTTTAATGAGTGCAGCTTTGAGTCAAATGAGTATACATATAGTGCGGGCGTATGATTATGGTGTGAATGAGAAAGGAAAACCATACTACGTTATGGAATATCTAAGCGGCAAGAGTTTAAAGGATTTAATTCCGTTGCCCCTGCCCATGTTTTTGACTCTCTCCCGCCAAATTTGTTTGGGCTTACAGTGCGCTCATCAAGGTATTAACATTGATGGGAAAATTTGTCCGTTAGTTCATAGAGATATCAAGCCTGCCAATATATTAGTTATTCCCGATCCGATATTGGGTCAGTTAGTTAA
Source organism: Nostoc sp. (assembly GCF_036917755.1). Lineage (GTDB taxonomy): Bacteria > Cyanobacteriota > Cyanobacteriia > Cyanobacteriales > Nostocaceae > Nostoc. The sequence goes on along the minus strand of NZ_JBALFC010000007.1, from coordinate 6,882 downwards.
AATTCTTGATTTTGGTATTGCTAGATTTTTGAATTATACATCAACAGCTAGTACAAGTAGGGGATTTAATGGCACTTTACCCTACTGTTCTCCAGAACAGCTAGATGGGGAAAAATTAGATAGTCGTTCTGATATTTATAGCCTGGGTGTGATGATGTTTGAGATGCTCACAGGCAAAAAACCTTGGGAACCAGAAACTGATTACTTTGGTGCTTGGTATAAAGCACATCACTTTCAACAACCAAGAGCGATCGCAGATGTTAAACCCACTCTTCAAGTACCTCAGAAGCTAAATAATCTAATCATGGCTTGTCTTGCTAAAAAAGCAAGCGATCGCCCACAAAATATCGCTGAAATTCTGGAAGTTTTAAACAGTTTAGAACAGTCCAATTATCCCACTTTACCGATAATCTTAGGCTCTAGTCCCATCCTTAGCCGTTCCTTATATTCTGGATTACCAATCACAGTAGAACAAAGCTGTCAGCAACTTTTGTGGCCTGAAAATAAACCAATTCAAGAAATTGTTTTTCCCCAGCTTGTAGACACCGCACAAGGATCTATGACAGCGCTATGGTTGATGTTGCCTAAACAAGAAATCAAAAACTATGCCATTTCTACACGTTACAACCAGTTTATCTTCATGATATCCCCTCACCCAATGCTGTTGTGGGTGACTGTACTCTACAATCGGCAATTGGCTCCTAAGTGGCTACCGTGCTACTTAGATATGCAAAATCCCCAAAATCTTCGGCTGGTAAGTTTCCTGGCTGAAAATGAGCGCTACCCTTTGATTTTCTTTACCCTAGAAGCACCACATTCTTGCACCAACGTTCTCAGCAGTCACATCGAGCCAACTCAACGGCAAATGTTGAAAACCTGGGTGGAACAGAGTCATAGTTTACCACCCGCTTCTCAACTCCAGTTGAGCAAACAGCTATTAAAGCAGCAGTATAAACAAATGCAATCCCGGATATTGCAGCATCTGGAATCAAAGCCCCAGGTTGTATTATCAGGCTCTATTTAATGAAAAATTTCTCCCAAGGAGCGATGCCTACGGCGGTAAACTACGCACGCTGGGGAGACGGGGCAAAAATAATTCCTAACTCCAAAGCACTTGACAAGTAGAAAATAAATGGCGATAATAGCAAAGTTGCCAAACAAGGGACTGTAGTTCAATTGGTTAGAGCACCGCCCTGTCACGGCGGAAGTTGCGGGTTCGAGCCCCGTCAGTCCCGTTCTAAATTTCTAGTCCCTAGTTTTGGTTGGAGAGCCAACTTTCAGCAAATCTAAGTTGGGATACTTCACATATAAGTTACATTTATCATGCTTTGCGAAAGAGAGAACTAACTGTGACTGTCAGAGTCCGTATTGCGCCGAGTCCAACCGGAAATTTACATATTGGTACAGCTAGAACGGCTGTATTTAACTGGTTATTTGCCCGCCACCACGGTGGGAAATTTATAGTGCGAATTGAAGACACAGACCTAGAGCGATCGCGTCCCGAATACACCGAGAATATTCTTGAAGGATTGCGCTGGCTAGGACTTAACTGGGATGAAGGGCCATTTTTCCAATCCCAACGCCTGGATCTTTATAAAGAAGCAGTACAAAAATTGCTAGATCAAGGATTAGTCTATCGCTGCTACACCACTTCCGAAGAACTAGAGGCTCTAAGAGAAGCCCAAAAAGCTAGAGGTGAAGCTCCTCGCTATGACAACCGTCACCGCAACCTCACGCCAGAACAACGCGCCGCATTTGAAGCAGAAGGTCGTTCCTCTGTGATTCGCTTCAAAATCGAAGATGGGCGGGAAATTGTCTGGAATGACTTAGTAAGGGGGAAGATGTCTTGGCGAGGTAGCGATTTAGGTGGTGATATGGTCATCGCCCGCGCCTCAGAAGATGGTAGCGGTCAACCTTTATACAACTTTGTAGTTGTGGTGGATGACATCGATATGCAAATCACCCATGTCATTCGGGGAGAAGACCACATCGCCAACACCGCCAAGCAAATTTTACTGTATGAAGCAATGGGTGCAAAAATCCCAGAGTTTTCACACACGCCACTGATTTTGAACATCGAAGGGCGCAAGCTTTCTAAGCGAGATGGCGTCACTTCTATTTCTGAGTTTCAGCAAATGGGCTTTACTGCTGAAGGCTTGGTAAATTACATGACATTGCTGGGTTGGTCGCCACCAGACTCGACGCAAGAAATATTTACCTTAGAAGCAGCAGCCAAAGAATTTGGCTTTGAGCGTGTAAATAAAGCAGGCGCAAAATTTGACTGGGACAAGCTGGATTGGTTGAACAGTCAGTATATCCATAAGACGCCGATAGATAAACTCACAGATTTAGTTATACCCTATTGGCAAAAGGCTGGGTATAAATTTGATGGTGGAAGAGAACGCCCCTGGTTAGAACAGTTAGTAACTTTAATTAGCCAGAGTTTGACTCGCCTGGTAGATGCAGTAGCTCAAAGCCAACTGTTTTTTAGCGACACAGTTGAATTTAGCGAAGAAGCTAGTACACAACTGAAGCAAGAAGGTTCTGCTGCTGTCCTTGAGGGGATTGTCACAGCTTTAGAAAACCAGCTGCAACTGTCAGAAGCCGCCGCCCAGGAGATTATTAAACAAGTGGTGAAAGAGCAAAAAGTCAAAAAAGGCTTAGTAATGCGATCGCTCCGAGCAGCCTTAACTGGAGATGTTCATGGCCCCGACTTAATCCAATCTTGGTTACTACTAAATCAGATTGGTTTAGATAAGTCGCGCTTGAGTCGGGCATTAAATAATTCGTAATTCGTAATTCGTAATAGAGCCTCCGGCACGCACTCGCGTTCGTAATTAAGTTTTGTAGCGGGGAACTTAAACCCACCGAATTTGGTTAAGAGAAGCTAATTAGCGATTACCATAATAAAGAAAACAAGACTATATCTAATAGTCAAATGCCACGTTGATGAAACACTTAACAGCATTGTTTTCAAGTAAGCACGAGTACTTTAGTACAAGTGGGTAGAGGCTGTTTGACTCAGCCCACACCATTCTAGGTATCAAGAATCCCATCTGCTTTTAGCAGTGGGAAAAGTCAATTCCAGATTTTAGAAATATTTTAGATTTTAGGGGCGCACAAACGTGCGCCCCTATTCATCAGGTAGAGCAACTATAGGAACAAAAAATCATTCACTAATTACTAATGAATTATCCCCAACTTCAAATCTAAAATAGGTAGTAAATTCTCCTCACATTGGGAACTTGGTGTGTAAAATTCATGTCTTCAAAGACACTTAGAGGCGAACGTAATTACAATGCCAACAAAAGCGCTCAATAGAGTGATGAGATTATCGTTCATGATAGTTACGCTCTGCATCACATCGACAGTAGTTAATGCTGTGACTGATGCTCAGGAAGCGCCAACGATATTTGGAGATGTCACCATTGGTCCCCAGTTTTCGCCAGACCCCCTGACAGTTCGCGGGATGAGTGGTGGTTCAATATCTGGGAGTCAAGTAGCCGGGAGGAGCGAAACAGCCACTGGCCCTTGTACTGGATTTGTTGATGAAACACCAGACCACACATTAGCCCTAACAAGTAAATTTGACTACCTGAAGCTGCAAGTGCAAAGTCCTGAAGACACCACCATGATTATCAAGGGACCCGGTGGTACTTGGTGCAATGACGATTTTGATGGCAAAAATGCCGGTATGGTTGGTGAATGGCTGGCTGGAACTTACCAAATTTGGGTTGGTTCCTACGAAAAAGATAAGTATTTTCCTTACACTCTACAAATTACAGAAGTTAAGTAGTTGACATACTACTAAACTCAGCGAGTCCCTCACGAAACTCGCTGGTCTTCAAAACCGTGCTTAATTAATAGTTTCCCATTACACGGCTCCTCAATGACTCAAATCGTCAACATGACGAAAATTCTATTAGTTTTCATCGCACAGCCTTTATTTTACAAACTCAATACTGAGTGCTGAGTCCTGAGTGCTGAGTGAAGAAAAGTACTCAGCACGCTCTCTACTTGGTAAAAGCCCCGCAAGAAAGTAGGCGGAATCTTCTTATCGGGAGAAGGTTGATACGCTGCCCCTTGTGGGCGGTCTTTCAACTATAAGCCGAGGCACGGGCTAAACCCTAGCTATTCGCTAACGGAACTCAGCACTCTTGATGATATGGCTGATTTTATCCGTCTTCGGGGGTATTAGAGACCATTTATAAAATAAATCTTTAGAAAGCAAGACGACAGTCCAAGGTCATAAGTGACAATTTAAGGTCATGAACAATTTGTCAATAAGCAATAGGGCTTAAAATTATGCTGAAATCGGGGTAGAAAACACAACTTTAAACCTGGCGATCGCTCGCGTGATTTCACGTTTATCCAGGCTACTTTTGACAAAATTTTCCCATGATTAAATCCACATCGCCACACTTAAGTACTTGTTACCAAAGTTACTTCTATCTTATAACAGTATTTTTTCACAAATGATTCCGAATTGCTATGGTAATGAATTTTTGACAAGCTTGGTTTCTGGCTTGCAATGGCGATTTGGGCGGCTTCTCTGTCATAGTTCTCTACAAATTCTCTGCTTGTTAATCCAAGCTGTATTAAAATTAAGTTAACTTTGATTAAGATTCTTGTTGGCATCGCCATAATGCGCCGATCGCTCTATGGGAGTGCATATAAGAGATCAAATTAAACAAAATGGATTTATAAACATCCGTTTAACAGCTTAAAGTGACAGAGTGATGAACATTCGGTTGCTAAGGCTGATGAGTTGTATAGGCATCTAGAGGCAAATTAACATGAAATTCTCCTGGAAAGTCCTAGTACTCTGGACATTGCCGGCTTTGGTAATTGGCTTTTTCTTCTGGCAAGGAGCCTTTGCAGGCGCTCCTGTTGACGCGAGTAAGAATACAGCCAATACCCGCATGACCTATGGTCGCTTTCTAGAATACTTGGACGGCGATCGCGTCACCAGCGTGGATCTGTACGAAGGCGGTAGGACAGCAATTATAGAAGCTCGCGATCCAGACATCGAAAACCGTGTCCAAAGGTGGCGGGTGGATTTGCCTATTAACGCTCCTGAGTTAATCACCAAGCTCAAAGAAAAAGCCATTAGTTTTGATGCTCACCCCATGCGGAATGATGGCGCAATTTGGGGATTGTTGGGCAATCTCATCTTTCCAATTTTATTGATTACTGGGCTGTTCTTTTTGTTCCGGCGTTCTAGCAACCTCCCCGGCGGCCCAGGTCAAGCGATGAACTTCGGCAAATCCAAAGCGCGTTTCCAAATGGAGGCAAAAACTGGGGTGAAATTTGACGACGTAGCCGGAATCGAAGAAGCTAAGGAAGAACTGCAAGAAGTCGTCACCTTCCTCAAACAGCCAGAAAGATTTACCGCAGTAGGCGCACGCATTCCCAAGGGAGTCCTGTTAGTTGGACCTCCTGGAACTGGTAAAACTTTACTAGCAAAAGCGATCGCTGGCGAAGCCGGTGTACCTTTCTTCAGTATTTCCGGTTCGGAATTCGTGGAAATGTTCGTTGGTGTGGGTGCATCCCGCGTCCGCGATTTGTTCAAGAAAGCTAAAGACAACGCCCCCTGCATCATCTTCATCGATGAAATCGATGCCGTTGGACGCCAACGGGGTGCTGGTATCGGTGGCGGTAACGATGAGAGAGAGCAAACCCTCAACCAATTGCTCACCGAAATGGACGGGTTTGAAGGTAATACAGGCATCATTATTATTGCTGCCACCAACCGTCCCGACGTACTAGACTCAGCCTTGTTGCGTCCTGGTCGCTTTGACCGCCAAGTAACAGTCGATCCACCCGATATCAAAGGGCGTTTGGAAATCTTGCAAGTCCATGCGCGGAATAAGAAACTAGACACTAGCGTATCTTTGGATGCGATCGCTCGCCGCACTCCTGGGTTCACTGGTGCTGACTTAGCCAACTTACTCAACGAAGCAGCAATTCTCACTGCTAGAAGACGCAAAGAAGCGATTACCCTCCGCGAAATTGATGATGCGGTGGATCGAGTAGTTGCGGGGATGGAAGGTACTCCTTTGGTGGATAGCAAGAGCAAGCGCTTAATTGCCTACCACGAAATTGGACACGCTTTAGTTGGAACTTTGTTAAAAGACCATGACCCAGTGCAGAAAGTCACGCTGATCCCACGAGGACAAGCACAGGGTTTAACTTGGTTTACTCCCAACGAAGAACAAGGGTTAATTTCCCGTTCTCAACTCAAAGCTCGAATTACTGGTGCTTTGGGCGGTCGCGCTGCCGAAGAGGTGATTTTTGGGGCTGCGGAAGTTACCACTGGTGCTGGTGGAGACTTACAACAGTTGTCGGGAATGGCACGGCAAATGGTGACGCGGTTCGGGATGTCAAATTTAGGCCCACTTTCCTTAGAAAGCCAACAGGGAGAAGTCTTTTTGGGTCGTGACTGGACAACCCGATCTGAGTATTCCGAATCCATTGCCTCGCGCATCGATGCTCAAGTTCGGGAAATTGTTGAACAATGCTATGACAATGCTAAGAAGCTGATCCGCGATCATCGCACTGTTACCGATCGCTTAGTCGATTTGCTGATCGAAAAAGAAACCATTGACGGCGAAGAATTCCGCCAGATTCTGGCTGAATACGCTGAAGTCCCCGAGAAGCAGCAGTACGTACCGCAACTGTAACCACTGTTCTAAAATCACTGAAATGGGTATGGTCAAAAGGCTATACCCGAATGGCACTAAGAAAAGCTCTAAGCTATGTGGAATAAGGACTACAGCTTTTAAAGCTATTAGACCTCTTGCAAAAGTCCCAGATGCGTGGGACAAATAAGTTAGAGTTGGGTAGCATTAATGACCTACGAACAAGTAAAGATCCTAAAGC
>NZ_JBALFC010000006.1:0-51253 GCF_036917755.1 Nostoc sp. | reverse complement strand
TGATCTGTGGTTTCCATCTGAATATAGGTGGAGTCATCTCTAGCTGCATCTTCAAACAGCAGTTGCGGATTTTCATCGAAAGAGCCGAACAAATCGCTTGGCTGTACTTGGGGTGATACTAAATCTGAAGTTTCCCCAAAACTGATATGAGAAATTTCTCTAGCCGCTAGTTCATCCACAGTCTGATCTGTGGTTTCCATCTGAATATAGGTGGAGTCATCTCTAGCTGCATCTTCAAACAGCAGTTGCGGATTTTCATCGAAAGAGCCGAACAAATCACTTGGCTGTACTTGGGGTGATACTAAATCTGAAGTTTCCCCAAAACTGATATGAGAAGTTTCTCTAGCCGCTAGTTCATCCACAGTCTGATCTGTGGTTTCCATCTGAATGTAGGTGGAGTCATGTGTGGCGACATCTTCAAACAGTAGTTGCGGATTTTCATCGAAAGGGTTGAACAAATCATCTGGCTGTGCTTCGGGTGATATTAAATCTGAAGTTTCCCCAAAATTGATCTCTAAAGAAGTTTCTCTAGCTGCTAGTTCATCCACAGTATGATCTGTGGTTTCCATCTGAATATAGGTGGAGTCATCTGTGGCTGCATCTTCAAACAGCAGTTGCGGATTTTCATCGAAAGAGCCGAATGAATTAAGTTCCAGATCAACATCAGATATCTCTGGGGGCTGATTAGTAAATTCTGGAACAAAATCTAAAGCTTCTGGTTGTTGCGATCGCCTGAGAATTTCCTCTTCTGGATGCGGCGCGAATAACGGCGTTTCAGTTGTGAAAGCATCGTTGATTACAGAGGAAATAGTTGAGTTACTCGGTGCTAACTGATCAAATAAATCATCTCCAGAATCTGATGAGAATAGCAAATCTAGCTGCTCTTGGCGCTGGAAATTGAGATCAAAATCTTCTTCTATGTCAAAACTAGCTATAGGATTCGGTATGGGCTGTTGACTATCGGCAAAAATGTCATCAGTAAATAAACTCTCCTCTAACGCCCTTTCCACATTCTGCTCAATTAAGGAATCGAATTCGTCCGCTTCCTCTGTGGTTTCCTCGCTCCAGAAGTTGCTCAGATCATTTTCTGATTCCGAAAACTCAGGTGCTGTTGCCGGAGATGTATCAAATAAATCACCAATTTCTGCTTCACTTGTAGGCAGTAGTGTCTGTTCTGGGGTTTCAGCAAACAGGCTATCCAAAGACAAGCCTGTTTGCTGGGGTAATTCTATGTAGTCACTAGGGGTAATTTGTTCTACCCAATTTGCATTTCTAGTTTCTAAGAATAAGTTATCAAAACTGTTTTGTTGGTTAGTAGATAGTTCTACACTGGCGATCGCCTCAGTTTCTGGTTGAGTCATTTCGCCTGTAGGCAATAGTTCTATATCATCATCTAGTGGCAATGTCAATAAATCTTCAACGAGATCGTTTTTATTGACACTATTTTGGACAATCTCCCCAGGAGACTGGTTTGTATCACTAGTAATATCAATAAATTCTTGTAAATTTTCGGGAGAAGAAGAGTCTAAATTTATATCAAGTACGTTAATATCGGTCAACTCTGGAATCGTGGCAGATGTTTGTTGATTTTGCGGTTCTGAATTCTCTTTTTCTAGGAAGTTGTCGCCAAATAACAGGGATAAATCTTCTGTCGCGGCTGTGGTTGTTGGGCGCTGCTTCTTGGTTATGTCTTCATCAAAGGAGAGTAAATCGAATAAATCGTTATGAGCGTCCTCAGCGTCAGTGCTGCTGAAATCAATTCCAAAGTCATTGTTCGCAACAATATTTAAGGTTTCTTCTTGATGCCAGCTATCATCTAGTTCAGGACTCTCACCTGCAAATAAATCAGCAAGGGTATTTAACTCAGCTATTCCTACCTCTGGCCCATTGGGATCAAGATTGCTGCTGATTGGATGTGTTTCCTCATGTGTGGTGAAAGCAAGACTAGTGTGAGTTGCAGCGTTTAGTAGTGTCTCTTGGAGAAGATAGGAGCGTTCGTCAAAGACGTTGGCGTAGCGATCGCTAATATTCTCGTCTAAATTAAGTTCTTCAGTTGCCGCAGCTAGGTTAGTTATGACTAACGGCTCTGTGTTAGCAGATAGAATTGGCTCTGAGGTAGTTGATAATTCTGTGAAAGCCGCAAACTGTTCATCAAACAAATCAGGAGTAATTTCTAATAACTCAATTTCTGCAAAGCTCAAAAGTGCTTCTAGTTGCTGACTAATTGCAATTTCGGCTTCTCTACCTTGCAGGACAAATTCTTGAGCTTGCTTGATTTCGGTAATGACAATTTTAGCTAACGTGAGATAAGTATTTTCAGGATTGCCGATCGCACTGGCTGCGGCTTCACACAAACCACACCACTTAGACAAATTCCAAGTCTCACCAAGTTTGACTAACTGGTAACAGCATTGCTGAAGCTTTTGCCGAGTTGAGGGTGTCGTTGTTTGCTTAAATAGTTTCAACATTTCCCGCAGTGTTTGCAACACCTGGGCTTGAAACTCGCTCCAATTATTATTTTCTTTGCCCGTGACTGGCGATCGCACAGCTAACCCGTGTCCGCGATCGTCTCGCACCTCTTGGGGTGCTACAGGGAAGGATATTTCTGGAGATTCCTCATGGGTGTCTTCTGGCAAATCGGAAATATCTCGCCGCAGGAAAAGTTCTGTAAGTGTGGAGACATTATCTTCTCCAGAGGTTGTCTGTAGTTCTGTGGCGTCAGGACTGCTGGCTGTTCGACTATTCGCTTGTTGTACAAGTAATTCCAAATGCTCATACAGCCATTGAAAGACCGGCTCAGTTTCTGACATCAAAGTATTAGCCGCATCTTCAGAAAGACCAAATGGCGCGCTCAACTGCTCTAACAGCGCTTTTAAGGTATCAGATACACCGAGAAATAAAGATTCTAACTTTTCGTCAATCTTAACCGGATTATCTTTGAGAATTTTGAAACAATCTTCTAGACGGTGAGAGGTATGCTGGATGCTAGTCAATCCCAGCATCGCGGCTCCTCCTTTGATAGAGTGAGCCGCCCGGAAGACTTCACTGATCATTTCCGGGTCATTCAAGGTACCCTCTAGATTCAGCAACCCCTGCTCAATGGTATTCAGGTGATCCCTGGCTTCTTCGATAAAGTAACCCAAAATCCGCTGTTGTTGTTCCGGCAGCATAGTTTTTTAGTCAAGAGTCATTAGTCATTAGTCATTGGTCATTGGTCATTGGTCATTGGTCATTAGCAAATAACAAAGGACAAAGGACAAATGACAATTTATCTAGTTTCCATAGTTTCCACTCGGAAACGTTCAACGGAGGCGATCAAGTCACGGGATACACCTACTAAGTGTTGTAGGGCACCTGAAACTCGCTGTGCTTCCTGGGAGGTTTCTTGGGCAGTGAGTTCTACTGATTGCATTACATGAGCGACAGCGCGGGAGGTTTCGGTTTGTTCCACAGTGTCGTTAGTAATCGAGCGCACAAGAATATCGATGCGATTCGCCACTTGAATAATGTTTTCGAGCGATCGCTTGGCTTCTTCTGCCAATTTTGTCCCTTTAATTACTTGTTGTGTGCCTTCTTCCATCGCGGTCATTACAGAGCCTGTTTCGCTTTGGATTTGCATCACAATTTGTTCAATCTCCTTCAGGGATTTCGCAGATTTGTCTGCTAGCTGGCGCACTTCATCGGCGACGATCGCAAACCCGCGTCCAGCGTCTCCCGCCCTTGCCGCCTCAATACTAGCATTGAGTGCTAACAAATTAGTTCTGGAAGCAATTTGGGAAATCAACGCCACAATTTTAGAAATTTCTTGGGAAGATTCCGCCAACCGCTTCACTTTTCGGGTGGTTTCGGCAACGGTTTCTCGAATTTCTAAAATCCCCGCCACAGTATTTTCTACTGCTTCTCCACCTTGGAGAGCGATCGTGCTAGCATCGCGGGCGACGGTTTCGGCTTCCCGCGCCGCCTCTGCTACCCGTTGAATCGAGTCAGTCATTACCTGTACAGAATTCAGCGTCACAGCCAACTCTTCTGCTTGGCGCAAAGCATCACTAGATAAGGCTCTAGCAAAGGTTTCAGAGTTGGTTGCACCTTTTGTCACATCCTTGGCTGCCACTTTTACCTGTTGGACAATATCCCGCAGGTTTTGAATTGTCAGGTTAAAGGCGTCAGCTACGGCTCCCAGAACGTCGGCTGTCACTTCCGCTTGGACTGTTAAATCTCCTCTAGCAGCTCCTTCCACATCATCTAACAGACGAATCACCTGGCGTTGGAGGTTTTCTTTGGCCTCCTCTTGTTCATCGGCTTTTCGTTGGACTTCACTTGTAGTCGTGAAAATTACTCGCGCCATTTCATTAAAGCCAGTGGCTAAATGCCCCAATTCATCTTCGGAAAACACTGTGGCTTGAGCATTCAGATTTCCTTGACGTACAGCCTCAAACTGAGTTTGGAGATCATCAGTTGTGCGCCGAATTTGTTTAAGCGCCAGATTCCCCATGAAGCCTGCGGTAGCAAAACCGGCAATCCCAGAGGCTAATGACATTGCCCAGCCTGTGTTTCGGACTGATTCTCGTTGTTGGGCTGGCGAAAAGGTGGTGGCGACAAAGCTAACTGTAGCTACAACCAGCGCCGAGACAATGCCCACACTTCCAGCAATTAGCCATTGTTTCCTTTCGATGGAGGCATTCTCTAATGGTGCTAACCAGCCTTGCTCGACGTTAACATTGGGTTCTACTTTCGAGACATCTGTTTGGCTAAAGACTGGAACTGCTTCATGGGAACCAGTCATCGAGAATAGTTCTTCGTCGCGATCGCTAGCTGCATCACTTAAAAAAGCCTCCGCGCTTTGACGGTTTCCACTGCCACTAGTTTCTGCTGGAGCAGAATGCATTGCTAGATCACCAAAGTTAGAACCTCCTTCCGTCAGGTCAAACCCTGGAATGTTGCCTAAATCGTCAAATTCCTCAAAGTCATCTAAAAACTCGATATTGCTCTTAGAACTTTCTCCATTTAATATATTATTTGAGTCTTCATAAGGGTTTGATCCCTCTGAGCCAAAGGCCGACTCAAATGCTTCCATATCAAAGTTTTCATCGTCATCAAAGTTATTTTCCCCGATAATCTCACCTGATTTTAACGGCTTTTCTTCTAGAGGGAGATTGCTGCTAAAAGATGAAGAATCATCAGATAAATCAGCCACAAAAGCTGACTCTGTTCCCAAATCTGTTGGTTTCAACCAATCATCTGCCTCGGTTCCCGGCAAATGTTCTTGACTGCTGGATTCCAAGTTATTTGTTGTTGCCGAACCATTTCTAATTTCTTCTTCAATAATCAGTAAATTTTCGTCTCCAAAACTAGATTTTTTATATTCTAAATTCCCAATACCAAGCTCTGGAGACTTTGTTTCACTCAAGAAATCAGAGAAATTATTCTCGCTATTACCAGTTTCGGAATTAGAAGATGAAGAGTTATTATTCTCAATAGCTGAATTTCCGCGCTCAGAATTTATCCCATTATCTGAAAACTGACTATTTACTAATGATTCTTCCAGACTATCTTCTGATACATCTTCCTGCCAGAAAGCAGGCAACTCTAATTCTGTTTTCTCCTCCAAATTGCTATTTGACTCTTGTTCTAGAGATTCTTCATTGAAGGCAAAAGGGTCGTCACCAAAAGCTGGAGAAGAATCTGATATTTTTACTGTGCCAATACTATCTTCTGTAGGTATGTCAAATGGACTTTTTGAAGATAGCTCTTCAACGCCATTCACAGTTTCTTGAACCTCTCCAAAAAAGTTCAAATCCAGGTTATTGCTGTCAAAATCCTCACTAGCACTCAAATCTTCTAATTCTGGTTCGCTATATACCAGTGCATCAGACATCTCTGAGGAATTTATTTGCTCTTGACTTCCTGATGTATCAATCTCCCCACTGAATGACTGTAAATATTGATTGATATTCTCAATTCCACTATTGGCAAAACCAATAATTTCTTGATCGTCGCTCAGGCGTAATACCTGTTGATATTGTTCTTTTGCGACATCGTACTGCTGCAAAACATAGTAGATGTGACCCCGTAACAAATGAGAGTTCGGGTCATTTGGGAAATTTTGCACCACTTGGTCAACTAAGGTGGCGGCAACCTCATAATCCCTTTGGACATAGGCGGTCATCGCCTGTTGATATGTTGGTTCGTGATTATCAATACTTGCTGCCATTTCCTCCTCCAATTTCATCCTGCCCACCTAGCACTCCGTAAAATTGCCATTTGATCGAGCAGTCGTAGAGACTGATTATTTTTAGCACGTAATAACCACTCTCCACGTAAAAAGGGAGCCATAGTATCGGGAACATTAGTTGGTGGCATGAGATTCTGGACATCCAGCCAGTCCATACCACCGATTTCCTCTACTGCTAAACCCACTATTGTGTCTTGCTCTTCAATGGCAATCACCGGAATTTCCGCTCTATCCGTGTTTAATGCACTTGCTTCCCCAAGAAATTGACCCAAATCAGCCACCCAAATAACTCGACCTCGTAAATTTAGAGTACCCAAAAGTAAAGGAGAAGCATTAGGAATCGGGGTGATTCTATCAGGACTTAGTTCAATTACCTCCCGGATACCAGTTGCTTGTAGTGCAAACTCCTGATGCGAGGGAATGTAAAACCTCAAATGTAACTCACCTTCAGGACTTTCTACTTGTAATTCAGGACGGAAATGGTCTTGACCGCTACCACTTAAAAAGTCCGGTTTGCTGACCATATTGCTTTTATCCTTATCCTCGCAGCAGTTGTTTGACTGTTCCCACCAACTCGGTTGGTTGAAACGGTTTGGCTATATAGGCATCTGCGCCCTGCTTCATGCCCCAATAGCGATCAAATTCTTCGCCTTTGGAAGAACACATCACCACAGGGACATTTTGGGTTTTTGGATCGGATTTTAACCGCCGACAAACTTCGTAGCCGTTCATCCGGGGCATAACAATATCCAATACCACTAAATCTGGAGGTGCTATTTGAATTGCCTCCAATGCTTCTAATCCGTCACTGGCATGGGTAACAGTTAAGCCAGTTGCTTTTAGGAGGTCTGTAATCATCTCCCTTTGCGCGATACTATCTTCCACAATCAGAACTGTACTCATAAGTGTCTATCTACCTCCTGATGTAGACGTTCCTACTTGGAACATTCCCTGATTCCTCCGCAAGTATTAACTGTATAAATTAATTCTAGTTTTTCACTATTTTCCTGGATATTGATCTTTCACTAAGCTGGCTGACTCTGTGATAACATCTTTTACCTGATCTTTTAGTAGATCAATAAATCTTGGATCTTTTTATCTGCCCCATGCCCAATGCCCCATGCCCCATGCCCAATGCCCCATGCCCTATTGAGAGTCTATGTTGATATATTTCTCTACGAGCATAAGTAACTCAGTGTCTGTAAACGGTTTTGTTAAATAATCTGTAGCCCCGACCATCTTAGCTTTGACTCGATCAATAAATCCATCTTTACCAGTAAGCATGATAAACGGTATAAGCCGAAATGCTGTTGAATGTCGCAGCATGGCACAAACCTCGTACCCCTCCAATTCCGACATGGCAATGTCACATAAAATTAAATCCGGTTTGAGTTGAAAAACCAGACTCAGTGCCTCTAAGGGATTGGTGAGGGCGATCGCTTCATAACCTTGTGGTTGTAGGATGGAATTTATAGTTTCACCGATGGCGATCGCATCGTCAATACATACTATCCGCCCCTTCTGTTTTTCCTTCAATTCCCCGCTACCCGTGTGGGTATCTGGTTTAGTTGTCTCTGAATATACTAGTTGTAGCCAACCCTGTTGCACATATGGATATATTGCCTTAGCGACTGTCAAAATGTCTCGGTTGAGATTGCGAGCCAGTTGACGCAAGGATGTTTTACCATCAGCCCAATGTTGTAGCTTATTCACGGTTGCTTCTGGTAGCGAGGATTGTAGCTGAATTTTGTCAGATAGCACTGGCAATTGTTCTGGAGACTGAATGTGTGGATAGAATTGCTTCCACTCTTGCACCTGTTTGGTAATTTTTGTAACAAAAGGAGCAATCTCGAAAGTATTTAATTGCGGGGCAAGTGCCGCACCCTGATGGAAAATGAAGTTACCTTGGTGTAAGCTCAACAGGTCAAAAAGGGTTTCATGCACCAAGCCGTAAATGATACTACCAGCTATCTTTGGGTTGATGATATTCTGTTCCAAGAGTGCCCAAAGATAGTCATACTCTGACGCGTCGATTGATGGTAGGGAAGCAATTTGTTTGTCGGTGAGTCGCATTTCAACTCGGTAATGACGTAAATAATCCCTAATTCTGGATAAACTACTCTCACCTTCTTGGCAATAGATAATTTCACCATTCAGGAAAAAGACGAACCAAGACTGTTGTTGAGGGCGATGTTTGCTAGCTCCCTCTCCACCCAGTTTGTTGCTATGGTGAGAGCTATGAGCTTCTACCCATAGTTGCCCAGTTCGCTGTCCCAACTCAATCAATTGCAGGATACTGCAAATATCAATTTCATTTAAATTTCCCTGCATTTATCTAAAAACTACTCCTTAAGTATTGCTGAATTCTGACTTCTGAATTCTCAATTCTGAATTCTTCTTTAAGTATTGATTCTGGAGTATTGGAAAGATTGTTACCCTGTTCCTTGTTCTCATGGGAGAATACATTAAACTATAAACCTTAATCTTTCGTAATACATTTCGACAAAGCTAGTGTTAACACGGAAGTCATCATCACTTTCATCAGTACAAAATATAAAGGCGCGATCAAGTCGCTTTTACAAGTATCCAAGACGTAATATCTCGCGTCTATAGTTTTGTCTGTCTTATGCTCCTAAACTTCAGTTCAGTGAGCCGAGTTAACAGAATTATTTCAGGTATATGCCAAAACACGAACTTTAAGTGCATCAATAAAGGACTAAAAAGGACTAACGGTAAAGGACTAAGGGTGTGCTGTATTTAGCAGAAGTACAAAAACAGAAAGGTGGTTTACTCAGTGGCGGTGCCAAAACTGAACTGAAACTGCTAGCTTGTCAGCGAACTGACCAGAATTGGAGTACTGTGTCGGAAGATGTGATTGCTGCTGAGGACGCAAGCAAATTAAATGATGGTGCTTTGGTACTGGTTGAACTGAATCCGAATCGTCAAGTGCAGCGGATTCAAGAAGCAGGGCGTCCACTAGTCAACATTTTGCAGAATTTTTCCCGCCAATTGGAGAAATTTAAGCTCAAGGAAGATGAGATTGATCAGTGGAAGCAGTCGCTGACGTTTCAGGCGCAAGAGTTGAATCGCCGTGAAATGGATATGGAAGTACGATCAGAACAGTTGGAAGAAATGGAGGATGAGGTGCAACGCCTGGAGGAGCAAAAACAGGAAGTTGACACCTCGCGCCAGGAACTTGAACGGTTGCAAACAGAAGTTGAGCGCAATCGCCAGGAGTTGGAAGGCGCTTGGGAGCATTTGCGGGGTGAGCAGCGTCGTCTAGAGGAACGTGAAGGGGATTTTAAACAAGGGACGGTTTTGGATGAGGAGCAAAGTCGGGTAATGAGTGAGTTACTCGATCGCTTGTCTAGTAGTGCTGTTCCCACGGAAACAGTCAGAGAACGCCTCCATCTGGGCTTTGAATTGGTCGAAAAGCAGCAAGTTATTCTGACTCCGCACTGGCAAAAATTGGAGGAGCAAAAAACTGCGATCGCTCAACAGCAAGCAGAAGTTGAGGGTTTGTCACAAAACTTTAGCGATCGCCAAAATGCATGGGAACAAGCACAAAATTCTCTAGCCCAGCACACAGCCCAATTGCAGGTGAATAGAGCAGACCTTAGCAGCAAGCAAGAGTATGCTCGAATAATCAAAGAGCAGTTACGAAACGCTGAAGAGTTATATCAACAGATTCAGTCTTTGGCTGCAACATCTGGTGATCTAGTTCTCGGTCAGCAAGTTGATCTGGAAGCTTTGGAGAAAAAGCCTTTAGAAGAACTACAAAAAATAGTGCAAGACTTGCAATATAAGGTGGAAATAGACGCTAGCTTTGTTCACGATCAAGAACAAGAACTGAAATATAAACAAGAAACTATAGAACAACTCCAAACTAAAATAAATCACGCATCTGACCATGACCAGATCAATTTGGAATTGGAACTAACGGATGAACAAGACCTCTATCAGATGCTAAACTCCAGTTTGGTGGGACAACGCCGCAATATGTTACAGCATCAGGAGTTTCTCAAGCAACACCAAGCTGTACTGTTACGGCGACAAGGATATACTGTTGCTGATGAAAAAGAAAGCAACAACAAAATTAATTTAGAACCGATTCTGTTACAAATTGAAACCCAGCGACAACAATATTCACAGGAAATCCAAAAGCTGGAACGTGAGATTGAGCAGATCCATGCTGGTATTGAGCTAAATCAGGGAATGATTGACAATCAAACTCACGATTTGGATGAAAAACGCCAAGAACTCAAAGCGATCGAGGAAAACTTGTTGTCCCTACGAAGAACAACTGCTGAATGCTGTGGTCGAGTGAATCTCTATGAAGAAGCACTACAACCAATTCAGGATTCTCTAGATGGATTACGGCAAAAGCTGCAAGGAATTGGAGAATCTTTGGATCAATTTCAGGAAACTGGTGATTCTCAACTGCAAGCGATCGCACAGTTGCGTCATACTCTTGAAGGTTTAATGTCTCAACCAGAATTACTGGCGTCTTAATAAGTTAGGAGTTTGGAGTTATAGCGGTTCCCAGGTGCATGAAGTAAATGATATCAAAACCTCACCCCCAGATCTTCTCCTTACTAACTATCCATTAGTAATAAATTTCGATTACGCAGCTTATTAGGTTAGTAGTAAGTAGCAAAAACCTCGCGTGTAAATCAATTCCAGTAATTGGACTAAAGCCATTACAGCCGCTAAGTAGTCGGACAAAATTAATTACACAAAAATTTGGTCTTAAATCCTTGGCTGGCAAAGGATTGGCAAATAACTAATATGTAATTAATTCTGTCCAGGTACTTATTATGACGAAATTACAAACAGCGATCGCCTGGAAGGTTTGACGGCGTTGCTGGAAGGGAAAGCAGAAGTGGATGAAGTTTTTAGGAGAGAGTTGAAGAAGAATGCAGAATCCAGAATTCAGAATTCAGCAATCTTTCAGTCCGAGATTGGGACCCGCCACTACGAAAGTTGACCACCAAATCGTAGATTTGGTGGGGGTCTTAAACCCAGTTCTTCATCCGCCAGTCATACAGAATACCTTTCCTGTATTCTGACGCCTCGGCGGAGCGTCTCCGGCTCCGCTCCTGACTGCTGAATTCTGTTCGATAAATCTCAATTGGGAAAACGTCTGCGGCAAATACGTGCCGAAATCGTTTCTTCCGGTGAACAAATGTTCAATCAAGATGATCTGGAAAAATAAATTGCTATATGTCACTGGCAAATTATCAGAGGTAGGTAGTAAAGATGAACGATGAAAAATTACTAGAACGCATTAAGTTTGACAAAAATATTTTGGCTGGGAAACCAATTATTCGGGGATTAAGAATACCAGTAGCAATGATTTTAGAATTATTAGCCAAGGGTTCTACTAATCAAGAAATTCTTGAAGATTACCCGGAATTAGAACCAGAAGATATACAAGCAGCCTTATTTTATGGACTTAAACCCCCAAAGTTCGTTAACGGGACTTAAACATTTTTGAGGGATAAACAAGCCTAAAACCCATGCAGAGTAAGGGAAATACACCAAATGCTCAAAAACGGCTCAAACCCAGATATATCAATCAACCAAGCAAAACGATGTCAAAGTCTCTCTGTATATAGATTTGAGGCTTTTTTATGGGTGTTTTTTGTCTAAGTCCCATTAATAATTTCTTGTATTTATCTAGATTAAAAGTAAGGATCATCTTTCCAGTTATCCTTATCGTTTTTTTGTTCAAATTCCAATAGTATAAATCTTAACTATTAACTCCTAACTCCTAACTCCTAACTATTTCAAACAGATCCAGTCGCCTTCTACTTGAGCGATCGCACCTCCAGGAAATGGATCAGTTTGCGATCGGTTGGGTGCTATAATTAAAGCCGTTAATTTTTCGATGTGTTCAAAACTGGGCGCATCAGTCAGTATTTGCTGCAATACCTGACGCATCACCCGACGTTGCAGTGCCAATGGTGCTTTCTGCAATACCCGACGATTTAACCTCAAGGGAAGCAGAGTAGTAAAAGAATCTTCCTCATGCCCCATGCCCAATGCCCCATGCCCAATGCCCAATGCCCCATCCCGCAACTCCTGGGCAGCTTTTTCTAAATATTCCACTTCCGCTTGGAGAAGTTCTGCTGTTTGGGCTAAGGCGGATTCTACTTGGGGGTTGAAATTTTCCCGTAAATATGGTAATAACTCTTGGCGAATGCGGTTGCGGGCATATTGCAAATCTTGATTGGTGGAATCTTCCCAAATTGGTAATTTAAACTCTTGACAAAATTGCTCTGTTTGTGTTCGCGTAATTTCTAAAAGTGGACGCACAAGCATAATGCCCGTAGTTAGAGGGCGTTGCCAAGTCAGGGCTTGTAAGCCATCAGCACCAGTACCGCGAATTAAATTGTAGAGAAGAGTTTCGGCGCGATCGCTTGCGGTGTGTCCTGTAACTATATATTGATAATTATTTGCTTTGGCGATCGCACTTAAAGCTTGATAGCGCCAATCGCGTGCAGCAGCTTCACTATTTACCGGAGCGATCGCTGTTTCTAAATAAAAGGATATACCCCAAGTTTTAGCTAAGTTTTCGACATGGTTAGCATTAGCTTGGGAGTCAGAACGCCAGCGATGATCACAGTGAGCAATACCTAAATACCATCCCCATTTGGATTGTAAATCTAAAAGTAATTTTATTAAACATAAAGAATCTTGTCCGCCAGAGACAGCGATTAATAGCCGTTGATTGCGCTCAAATAAGTGGCGCGATCGGATGGTGCGATGTATTTTGGCGTGTAAGGGAGTCCATACCATTTCTTCTCATAGTTTGTGGATTTGACTTGCAGCCACAACTTCTTTAACAGTTAACGCTAGTTCGGGGAAGGTAGTAGAGAGAATGCGATCATTACCCATGAACTTTTGGACTTGGTATTGACCTTCAACTAATTGGTAAACAAAAATCGTGGGGAGTTTGGGATTACCGAGATAAGCACGAGAAGCGATCGCTAGATAATC
The DNA here is from genome assembly GCF_036917755.1 of Nostoc sp. Lineage (GTDB taxonomy): Bacteria > Cyanobacteriota > Cyanobacteriia > Cyanobacteriales > Nostocaceae > Nostoc. Next base: position 38,019 of record NZ_JBALFC010000006.1, on the reverse strand, counting down.
TACAATCCAATACTCAGGGATGCCGAGCCTCTGATACTCATCTAATTTGTCAACATAATCATCATCCCAGTTTGTTGAGGTGACTTCCACAGCAAGTTGAATCGGCTCAATCAGCGCTCCGTAGGCTAGAACATTGCTGTTCCACTGTGAACCACTAACTACGCTCACATCTGGTTTTCTGCCTTGTTCTTGCCCAGTATCAGTAAACGTCCTAATGATCACATCTTTGTCAGCAATATAGTCTAGTCCCAAGCGTCTAATTTCATCATTGAAAGCAAGCATTAAAAACCTTGCCACATTCTTGTGCGCTCTAGTTGGCTCCACTGGTATAATCTCTCCATTGATCAGTTCGTAAATGCCATCATCAGGGTATTGCTCTAGAAACTCTTCAAAAGTTAGTTTTTTAACTGGAGTCTGAACCATATTGTTATCCTGCTAATAAAGGACTTAAAGTAATTTGTAATTGATAATGACGCTCCTACATTGCTAACATAATTCATAATTTTTGAAAGCACCAGGCGACTAGAAGTCGCGGCTACACAGACAAAACCCACCTCCGTGGGTTAAAAACCTTTGATTTTCTCTTAGTTTAAAAGCCTTTGATTTTCTCTTAGTCCACGGAGGTGGACTTCGTTTGTATAGCCGCGATTTCTAATCGCCAGGACTAAGTGCAAGATGTGAGTTTCCAGGTTTGCGTCTGTTGCCTTATTTTAGGCAATTCTTGCAACACAAAGTAAATAATTTTGCAATCCTCTCTGTGTCTGTGCGTGAAGGCGCACCAGCAGCAGCCGAGGCTTTGCTAGAAATTCCTGGAATATCGGGAAGCTATGAAGTTCCGACCCAAAGAGAGGGAACTTTGGCGGCGATCGCTACTATTATCGGCATTGTGGGTGGTGTTGCGGCTTTAGCTGAACAAATTCGCAAATGGTATCAAGAATGGCATAAATCTCATCCAGGAAAACAGTTTGATGTGGTAATTCTTGACCCTGAGACTGGAAATAGAATTTTACTCGAAGAAGCTACTATAGAGGAAATCACGGAAATCCTCAAATCTATCAGCAAATAAGTGCAAACTATCCGCATTCAACTTCGGGAAAGTACGCAGGAATCAGTTGAACTCAGGTATTGGCTACCTCAAAAAAAGCACGATGAATCACGTCGCCTGAAATTAGCAGAAGTCTCTGATTTACTCAACCAACGCGAAGACGATTACTATAAACCTCTGCCCTATTTACCAAGAATCGGGCAGCAGTTGTTTTTTTGGTTGGATGGGGATGGACGGTGGTTGAGTCGGGGAATTGCTAATTGTCGCGCTGAAGGGTTGGTAATTGCCATTGATACTGATAAAAAACTGGCACATCTACCTTGGGAAGTGCTGCATGATGGTGAGGATTTTTTGGTAAAGCGCGTTAATCCAGTGGTTTTGCCTCTGCGCTGGATTGAGAAAGAAACATCAGGGTTTGCTGTGGAAACACGACAATTGCGAGTATTGTTTATGGCAACCGACCCGGAAGATGTGGAACCAAAGTTAGACTTTGAACAGGAAGAGGCGAAAATTCTGGCTGATACGCGAGATTTTAATTTAGATTTGCGGGTGGAAGAAAGCGGTTGCGTTAGCGAGTTGGGTAAGGTGTGGAGTCGCTATTTTAATGACTTTGATGTGTTTCACCTCACAGGACACGCCTCAATTACTCCTGGTGAAGCGGAAAAGAACCCCACCCCCAACCCCTCCCCGCAAGCGAGGAGGGGAGATTTAGAGCCGAATACGCCTTACTTTATCACTGAGACAGAAATTGGCGATGTTCCTCAAGCTGCTATTGACCCGATTTGTGAGGATATCTCAAGTTGGGAAAGTCATATTCAACGCGCTGAAATTTTGGGTTTGTTGGAAGTTACCCTCACCAACAACACAGAGAGGTTGTATCGTGTTCCCCGGATTTTGTCACCTTTGCTAGAGTTTCCAGAAAACCCCAAGGGTGAAGAGTTGTATAAACAAGCTGCACAAATTTTGTATCGTCTGTGGTGGGAAGAGGCGGAAAGTTCTACGGAAGCACAAAGGTTAGAAATTCATCGCTTGGCTTTGTTGGGGAAGGATGAAGAAATCGCGGCAAAAATAGCTAATTCATTGGCGGGACACTTGCGGAATCAAAGCCGTTTTCGGGAAGCAATACATCTGTGCAAATCAACCTTAGAAATTAATAAAAACCATAGTGTTCTTAGAGAAATTGCTTATTGTGAACACCAAATGGGTGAGGTTGATCAAGCATTAAACTATTACGAACAAGCTTTAAATCTTTGTCCCGCAGAAGACGAACAAGAATTAGCATCAATTTATTATTATTTTGGGATGCTGAAAGCCGATAAAGGCGAAGTCGATCAAGCGATCGCACTCTACAATCAGTCTTTGGAAATAACTGAACGCATTGGTAATGTTCAAGGCAAAGCCTCAACGTTGCACTGTTTAGGAATGATTTACCTTTACAAAGGGCAAATGGATGAAGCGATCGCACTCTACAATCAGTCTTTGGAAATCAAAGAACGCATTTTTGATGTTCAAGGCAAAGGGGCGACGTTGCACCAACTGGCAGGTATCTACGCCGACAAAGGCAATGTAGATGAAGCGATCACACTGTACAATCAGTCTTTGGAAATAACTGAACGCATTGGTGATGTCAAAGCCAAAGCGGCGACGTTGCACTGTCTGGCAATTCTCTACGCCAACAAAGGGGAAGTAGATGAAGCGATTGCACTCTACAATCAGTCTTTGGAAATATTTGAACGCATTGGTAATGTTCAAGGCAAAGCGGCTACATTGCACCAACTGGCAGGTATCTACGCCAACAAAGGAGAAGTGGATGAAGCGATCGCACTCTACAATCAGTCTTTAGAAATAACTGAACGTATTGGTGATGTCCAAACCAAAGCGGCTACATTGCACCAACTGGCAGGTATCTACGCCGACAAAGGGGAAGTGGATGAAGCAATCGCACTCTACAATCAGTCTTTGAAAATAACTGAACGCATTGGTAATGTCCAAACCAAAGCTGCGACGTTGAACAATTTAGCAGCTATCTACGCCAACAAAGGGGAAGTGGATGAAGCGATCGCACTCTACAATCAGTCTTTAAAAATAAAAGAACGCATTGGAGATGTCCAAGGCAAAGCGGCGACGTTGCACCAACTGGCAGGTATCTACGCCAACAAAGGGGAACTCGATGAAGCGATCGCACTCTACAATCAGTCTTTGGAAATAAAAGAACGCATTGGTAATGTCCAAGGCAAAGCAGCGACGTTGAACAATCTAGGACTTATCTACGCCAAAAAAGGGGAAGTGGATGAAGCGATCGCACTTTTCAATCAGTCTTTGGAAATAACTGAACGCATTGGGGATGTCCAAACCAAAGCGGTGACGTTGCACTGTCTGGAGTATCTACGCCAACAAAGGGGAAGTGAATGAAGCGATCGCACTCTACAATCAGTCTTTGGAAATAAATGAACGTATTGGTAATGTCCAAAGCAAAGCGGCAACGTTGCATCAACTGGGACGTATCTATGCCGACAAAGGGGATGTGGATGAAGCGATCACACTCTACAATCACTCTTTGGAAATAAAAGAACGTATTGGAGATGTCGAAGGCATAGTGGTGACGTTGCACTGTCTGGGATATATCTACGCCAACAAAGGGGAAGTGGATGAAGCGATCGCACTTTTCAATCTGTCTTTGGAAATAACTCAACGCATTGGTGATATCCGAACTCAAGCAATGACTCTGTGGCGGTTAGGAGATTTGGCGGAACAGCAGGGTGAATACACTAAAGCGATATCCTATTTGCAACCAGCTTTAGAGATTTTGCAGCGATTGAAGTCACCGGATGCTGAAGGTGTAAGTGCAAGTCTTGCTAGGGTAATGCGTAATTCGTAATTCGTAATTACTGAAAAATTTTTGTCTCACGCAGAGGCGCAGAGGAGAATGCAAGAGTGGGATTTTAGTAAATGAAAACTCCATTAATGAGTCTTTGAACTCCATTAATGAGTTTTTGAACTCCATTAATGAGTCTTTGAACTCCATTAATGAGTCTTTGAACTCCATTAATGAGGCTTTGAACTCCATTAATGAGGCTTTGAACTCCATTAATGAGGCTTTGAACTCCATTAATGAGTCTTTGAACTCCATTAATGAGGCTTTGAACTCCATTAATGAGTCTTTACAGCAATTTAGGTGAGAGAATCAGGATCTACGCCGAGCGATCGCAACCGTTGGACGCGTCGTAATTCCTGCTGTGCTTGCTGCGCTTCTTGTTGAGCTTGTTTCATCTGTTCTTCTGGTGTTAAAAACCGTTCACCTTGCTCGTCATACCAATACAACCACTGGCGATTCAGCACATCCTATTTTATTTGCAAACGTCGAGAGGATTCAGATCCCCGACTTCTTAAAGAAGTCGGGGATCTTTTGGTCATTGGGTATTAGTTTTCCACTTGTTTGAGTTTTTGAAAAATTTCATCAAGTGGTGACTCAGATTCATCAGGACAAAATTCTAAAGCAAGTCTAACTTTTCCTTTTTTCCATCCCTGAGTACTAAACTGCAAAACTTCACAATTTAATCCTTGGGTATACAAATTTACTTCATCTGCCTCATCTGCTCCGATATATTCCTTAATTGCTGTAATTAAATCACAGACTTTAAAAGTTTTAGCAATATTTAATTTATTAAAAGTGTCTGGTTCTATAGACACAACTTCATCATGATTTAGTCTGTCAAATCCATCTTCCATAAAAATCCCCTCTCACTAAATCTATACTTTCCACAGATTTAGTAGTTCATCCGAAATAAAATGATGATTTTGTAGATTTAGTGCATGAGGTACATATCAAAACCTCACCCCCAACCCCTCTCCTTAGTAAGGAGAGGGGAGACGAAGCGCAGCTTTATCGGGGTGAGGCTAAGCTGTACCTGATTCTTATTAGGAAACGCTATATTAAGGTTCTTAGAAAAACCAACCGTAAGAATGCAAACCTTTGCCCAAAAGATTCACACCTAGATAGCAAACCCAAACGACAACAAAGCCAGTGGAGGCTAAAATTGCGGGACTGCGCCCTTGCCAACCGCGAGTGATCCGGGCGTGAAGGTAGGCGGCGAACACTAACCAAGTGATTAATGCCCAAGTTTCTTTAGGGTCCCAACTCCAGTAGGAACCCCAAGCTTCGTTAGCCCAAACGCCACCGGCAATGATCCCAATTGTCAGCAGGGGAAATCCTAGTCCGATGATGCGATAGCTGATATTGTCGAGGGTTTCGGCAAGGCTAAGGCGCTGGGGTGAAAGGGGTTCTGAATTTTGGATTTCGGATTTTGAATTTTGGATTGGGGTTGTTGTGACTAAACCCAAAACAGCAGTGTTACCGTTACCGTTGCCGTTGCTACTACTTTCAAAACGAGCAAAGCCGTTATTTTCGACAACAGGGGCTGGTGGTTGAGAAATTAGCTCAGATGCTTTGTGCAAGCGGTAGCCGTTGCTACGATAGCCACCAGTACCTACAGAACTACCTTGTAGTTGGATGTTTTGACCGCGAGTGACAACTAAAAAAGCGATCGCTAATAACGAACCCACCATTAAAGCCGAATAACTCAACATCATGACGCTGACATGCATCATCAGCCAATTTGACTTTAAGGCAGGTACTAGGGGTTCTGACGTTTGCATCTGGGATGGTAATGTCAAGGTAGCAAAAGCAGCGATCAACATTGCCACAGGAGATGTAACAACTCCTACTAAGCGGCTACGGCTACTATTTTCGGCAATCAGATGGACGGCGGTAATTCCCCAAGTTAAGAAAAACAGAGATTCATAGAGATTACTTAAGGGAAAGTAACCAGCTTCTATCCATCGTGCCCCTAGTAGAGTCGCCATACACAAATTAGCGATCGCCATCCCAGCTGTCCCCAAAGCGGCTAGATAAGGCAGATTTGGAAAAGCCGCTCCTCCCCAATACACCAGCATTGTCAGGAATAATATGGCAAAGGAGGCATTGTCCAGCCAGTTCTGGAGTACAACCAGGTTCATAAAGTGTTCTCTCCGTGGATGATTTAAAATACCGATTCTGACTGTTCTGATCCTATATGTTTACAGGGTCATGAAGCAGGGGAAATGGGAAATAGGGCATGGGGCATGGGGCATTGGGCATTGGGCATGGGGCATTGGGCATTGGGCATTGGGCATTGGGAAGAATTTATTTACTATTCTTTACTCCCTCATCTCCCTCATCTCCCTCATCTCCCTCATCTCCCTCATCTCCCCTATTTAACAGAGTTGCCCTTATTGCTTCCTGGACTAGGCAAGGTAGTCGAGTTCGTAACTTTTTTTAGTCCGATAAAAATGTCGTAGATGTTACTGCGACTGTCGCTGACAGCAGATGTCATCCCAATTGAGCGCGTTGCATCTAGCAAAGTTTGTTGATTGGGAATTAGAGTTGGTAAAGGGAAATTTTTCACAGTTCGTTCCACATCCACGAAAAATTGACCATTTGTAGGATTTGGTTCTGTAGGAACTGTTTGTTGGAAGGGGATCGTGCTAGCTAGTGTATTGTTGGGTTTAGGAACAATTTTATCAGTGATGGGAGCGCCCACGACTAGAAAGGCGACATCTCCATCTAACCAGCCGTGGGTGGCCGTTAATGTGCCATAAGGTGAAACCCAGTTAACAACTGGTTGATCTGCGACTTTTGCCGGTTGGACTTGGAACTGGTATTGATTTTTCATCACGTCATCGAGCTGTTTTATCGATGCTTCAGCTGATTGGCGATCGCTTCCCTGTACCATAAACACCAAACCCGCACGAAAATCATCTGGTGAACCTTGTTTTGAAGAAGTCGGAATCACTGATAGAGAAAATTCGCCTTTCATCCAACTGAGCAAATCCTTATCTAAGTCGAGATTCGTAAGAGATTTTATCCCACCTCTAAGCTGTTCTGGTGCGATCGGCGAGAGGGGATTTCCCTGAGATGTTAAAACGTAATCTCCCCACGACCTCTGTAAGTTACCGCCAGATAGCATCATTAAGGTTTCCCCTGGTAGGCGGCTTTGCATTTCCCCAGCTTTGTTTTCCACCGCCAACACACGTTGACTATTAGGGTTTAACCAAGAAACACCCTTGAAGCGAATTCCTTCTGGCTCTAAGGTCATTGTCCCCGCTAAACCTTGGTTATTTTGCAGTTGAGCCAAAACTTGAGCAGGTAAAGGGCGGTTTGGAGAAGCTGCGGCTATTTTGGCTGCTGTTGGCACATTGACGTAAAACTGAGCAAAGGGTTGGTAATTGGCAATTTTCAGAAAATTCTCAGCAAAGCCCCCTGTTGTAGCTAGGGATGTTTTATTTTTGTAGGCGTCGATCGCTCGTTCTGTGGCTTTGGGATTATCAGTTATGACTAAAAAACGCCCATCTAGTAATGCTGCGGAGAAGTTTTCCCCTGCTTGTCCCTGATTTTGTTTAATGGCGATCCCTTGATAAGTCCGGTCAATCCATTTGCCTTGTTTAAGGGTTTTGGGTTGTGCCAAAATACTTTTGGCGATTTCTGGGTTTTTCACTGGCAATACCATTACCATCGACTGCTGATCGTTCGCAGCATCTTCATTGGTGGTAACTGGTTTGGGTGCAGGTTTACTCGCTGTGTCTGGGGCAAGAAATGCGATCGTCACGTCATTGCCTACCCAAGGGGCGATATCTTTCTGGAAGTCGTAACCATTATTAGTCAGAAAGCGATCGCGCAATTCTACTAAATTTTTGTCCAGTTCTGCTTGGGTTTCTCTTGTCCCAAACTGCCGCAATTGCTGCCACTGCTGGGGATCTGTTGTCAGAGAAACTGCAAACAGGGCATCACCAGGAATAATATTTGCACCTACTAGCAAATCGCTAGAAGATAGTTGTCTCTGGCTTAATAACCAGTATGCTACACTCCCCGCACCAATCAATAACCCAGCAGCCGAGAGCGTCAGCACCAGAGACGGTTTCTTATTTTTATTTTTCTTCATCGGAACAGACACAAGAGGCGGTGCCATTGAAACCTATACCTCATACTTGCAAACTCATTACTTGTTTGATTGGTTAAGTTAACCAAAAAGTTTCTCGTTATCTAGGGCAGTTAACTGCATGAATGTCTCCATCCTAGACATTGATGATATTTCCGTAATCAACCTTACCTACTGTTTCAAAAGCGGTGTTTTAGTAGTTAGTTACCTTTTTTAACACGCTTTGTTGAATTTCGCCGGACACTTCCTTTGGACGGTTGCCTCTACGAAAATTCTTCAAGAGTTAAATCCGTCATTTCAAGCACTTTGAGGATATAACTAACTTAGGCATTGCTGCAAGTCATCAGCAACTCACACTAACTTCTATTTACATAACTTCCATCTGTTGTATTGACTTTATCTAACCTAGATAAATTCAGTATCCGGGATTTCGCATGGATTACCAATCTTACAAATCAGATATGTTGCTGAATTATCATTTTTCGGAATTTGTATCATTTTGATGCAAAACGGTTGTTATTTTTGCTGAGTAGGAACTGGTAATTTTTGATTAAAAATTAATTGAATTTTTAATTGGAGCGGACTTTTTTAAACAAGCATATTATGTGCAGCGTCTCGTAGAGAAGCGGTACTAGGCTGCTGCTAAAAACACGTTTGAATTTTTCAATGGTATTATCCCTCAGCATTAACAGCACTCAGCTGCATAGGCCCCAAATATTTGGTTAAATAAGGCGAAAAAACTTCATAAATTAAAGTCAGTGGCTCTCCATGATGCCAAAACAAGTAGTGGCGACCCCAAAAAGGCCCAGTTAGATCAAAACCAGACTCTAGCGCCGATGAGTCACCGTAGTAAATTCCTCGAACATCCCGATATAACTCTGTGCGAAGACGAGCTAAACTTGCCCAAATTGGTAATGAACGATTTTGCAAATACTCATCTACATGACTGGCTTCCCACCACGAAGTAGCATAAGCTAATCGTTGGCCAGAAGCAGTACGCAGCCACACTTGTCGGCGTAGTCGCGGCCCTGGAACAGATTGGATTAACTCAGGAGCAACATCCAAGTCCATGCCAATTAATGACATATCAATCACATCTACTTCTACAGCCTCACCTGTAAGCAATTCTAGATGACGTGTTGGAGAGCCGTCACCCAAAAGCATTAGCTGCCAAGCAGGTGCTAGCTGAGTGTGAGGTAAACTTTGTTGAATTATTTCCTCCCCTCCTTGCCAAATCGGAGTGAGGCGATGCCAAGCTGCTGGCAGTGCTAAGTTGTTTGTCGGCGTAAAAGTAATACTCAATGCTTTTTACAAAACTTCATCTATTTCTATAAAAGCATAAAAAACTAGTACTTTAGCAAGGCAACTTTGCTGAGTAGGGAGCGGGGAGTAGAGAAAGGTTTTTTCCTTTTGTCAAATTTTCTAGGTACGTAGTAGGCACTTCAGCGCTTTAGATAAGGACTAAAGTCCTTACTACAAACTTATTGCCTTGAGGGAGTACTAGAGCTATACCTAGATTTAAGGGTCAATAGTCTAAGGTTTTTTGACCCTTGACTATTGACCCTATGACTAAACAAGCAAAAATGCGGATGGCGAGACTCGAACTCGCAAGGCAAAGCCACACGCACCTCAAGCGTGCGCGTATACCAATTCCGCCACATCCGCATGGTTTCTCTAAATATAGACTATAGCATAAGAAAATAATTATAGTAAGGTGATATCTAAATTCAGTTGCTCAAAAATATAAATTTTCTCAAGGCGGTATCAGACTGACAGAAATCTAGCAGGGGCACAAGTGATATTAAAAAGGGTAGAGCTAGTGTGTTTGGCAGGGTGCGATGGCTACGACGGGCTGTTCGGTGACGCAAAAACCCAATTTCGTAAGCTAGCCAAGACTTACAGCAGCAATGTTGTTAGTGTAGTAAGACTGTAGAGGCAGCAACCTGCAATCTGAAGTTTGCTTAGAATCAGGGTGGCGAATCTCCTGTGATAATTTGAAAGAGTGCGAAAGCGTCGTTTCAAGTTGGATCAGAGAAAATGTCAATCTACTGGTTAATGATATCGAAACTAAAAAATGAAGTTTGACAAAATATTAATTGCCAATCGGGGAGAAATCGCGCTTCGCATTCTCCGCGCCTGTGAAGAAATGGGGATTGCGACAGTTGCGGTTCACTCCACCGTTGACCGTAATGCTCTGCACGTCCAACTTGCTGATGAAGCGGTTTGCATTGGCGAACCTGCTAGCAGTAAAAGTTATTTGAATATTCCCAATATTATTGCTGCCGCACTGACGCGCAATGCGACTGCCATTCATCCCGGCTATGGCTTTTTGGCAGAAAATGCTCGGTTTGCGGAAATCTGTGCCGACCATCATATTGCTTTTATCGGCCCAACTCCAGAAGCTATGAGGCGGATGGGGGATAAATCCACTGCCAAAGAAACCATGCAAAAAGCTGGAGTCCCGACGGTACCAGGTAGTGAGGGGTTGGTAGAATCCGAGGAAGAAGGATTAAGATTTGCTAAGGATATCGGCTATCCAGTAATGATCAAAGCCACAGCCGGTGGCGGTGGACGGGGTATGCGCCTAGTTCGTTCTGAAGATGAATTTGTGAAACTTTTCCTGGCGGCCCAAGGGGAAGCAGGAGCAGCTTTTGGGAATTCTGGCGTTTACATAGAAAAATTTATTGAACGTCCCCGCCACATCGAATTTCAAATTTTGGCGGATAACTACGGTAATGTTATCCACTTGGGCGAACGGGATTGCTCAATTCAGCGCCGGAATCAAAAGCTACTGGAAGAAGCACCAAGTCCGGCTCTCGACCAAGACTTGCGTGAGAAAATGGGACAAGCTGCTGTCAAAGCTGCCCAGTTCATTAACTATACTGGGGCGGGTACTATCGAGTTTCTCTTGGATAGATCGGGTAAATTCTACTTTATGGAAATGAACACCCGGATTCAAGTAGAACATCCTGTAACAGAGATGATTACTGGGATAGACTTGGTTGCCGAACAAATTCGGATTGCCCAAGGGGAAAGACTTAAGCTTACCCAAGATGAAGTAGTATTACGGGGTCATGCGATCGAATGCCGGATCAACGCCGAAGACCCCGATCATGACTTTCGCCCATCTCCTGGACGAATCAGTGGCTATCTTCCCCCTGGAGGGCCTGGTGTTCGGATTGATTCCCACGTTTACACAGATTACCAAATCCCGCCTTACTACGATTCATTGATCGGCAAGTTAATTGTTTGGGCACCAGACCGACCCACTGCTATTAACCGCATGAAACGCGCACTGCGGGAATGTGCCATTACTGGACTACCCACCACCATCGGGTTTCATCAAAAAATTATGGAAAATCCCCAGTTTTTGCAGGGTAATGTCTATACAAATTTTGTGCAGGAAATGAACGGTTAGGGGAGTGGGGAGTGGGGAGTGGGGAGTGGGGAGATGAGGGAGATGGGGTGTAACCAATGCCCAATGCCCCATGCCCAATGCCCCATGCCCAATGCCCAATGCCCCATGCCCCATCCCTAATGCCCCATCCCTAATTAACACGAGATAGCATAGTCAGCAATCCTTGCTGACCTAGCAGGATTTCTCGCAGCAGGCTGAAGATACCAACCCAAATAATCGGTGTAATGTCCACCCCGCCTATAGGTTGGACTAACTTTCGCAAGGGGATTAAAAATGGTTCAGTGGGCCAAGCTATGAAATTAAAGGGCAAACGATTCAAATCCACTTGCGGATACCAAGTGAGAATGATGCGGAATATAAATAAAAACGTCATCAGCCCTAACACAGGACCCAGAATCCAAGCAGTCAGGTCAACACCAGTCATCGATTTCAGCTACTATCTATCTGTAAAGAAAGAACTTAAGCGATCGCCAGAAAATTTTAAGCTTTGTAAAGCACTCTCATTATAATTTTATTTCAATCCCTAATAGGAATTAACACAGAACCGCCGTCGCCCCCGAATGGTAAGACCCTCATCGGTATTGAGTTGATTATACACTGCTTGCTTCGGCTGGTTGTCTATAACCACAAGCTGCCTCCTGCTGGCATTGATCAAAAAGCAAACACGCTGATGCGGTTAACTCAACAACCGGTGAAAGCAGTTACCAAGTTTGGTAGTTCAGTGTTAGAGGCTTCTCAAGAAAGTAATACACTATTAAAATTAGGATGAAGTGTGTAAAAAAAAGGTTGAGAAGTATGACGCCTTCTTTAGCAAATTTTCTTTGGAGTTTGGCTTGGGGTAGTGCAATTGTTGTGATCCCCGTTACAGTTGGTCTAATTTTCATTAGCCAGAAAGATAAAATTCAGCGTTCATAATGCTTATGAGAGTCAATTCGACTCTCACAACCGATTGTCTGTCAGGTATTTATAATTGCACCAAAAGCAGCAGTGTTTGCCGCTATAAGCAGTTGTAGCTGGCAGACATAGGTTTTTTTATTTTTCGGTGAACAGCTTCAGAGCTTCTTTGCCAGAGGCTTTGAAGCTTCAATATATCGTGACTAATTAGAGTAGTGATTTTAATTGTGACTCGCTAACATAGATTTGATATTGGGAAAACAGCAATGATAAATTTTGGGCTGAACTCAGCCAGTTTTCTGGCTCAGGTTAATTTTGGGGCAAACTCAGCCAGTATTCTAGGAATTTTCCTGGCTGTGGCTGGGGCAGCACTGTATTTTCTCCGCACTGTGCGTCCAGAATTGTCACGGGATCAAGATATCTTTTTTGCGGCAGTCGGCTTGCTCTGCGGCTTTATTCTCGTCTTTCAAGGATGGCGGCTAGACCCAATTCTACAATTTGGTCAACTGCTTTTAGTCGGTACAACTGTGTTTTTTGCAGTTGAAAGTATTCGCCTACGGAGTATAGCTACCCAGCAAGCAAAGCGCAATACTCCGATTGTGGATGATGAGCGAGAGGTAAGCGGAAATTATTCAATGAACCGCAATCGCAAGAAGTATGGAGCTCAGATGGAGGCAGACTTAGATCCACTGCCTTATGAAGACGAGGAAGAACGCCCCTCGCGTCCCCGGATTCGCGGTAGCAGGGATGAGATTTCAACTCGTGATGACTACTACGAGGAGCAACCCCCCCGTCGTACAGAACGCCGTAATAGCAGCAGTAGCGAAAGACAGGCTCCAGCTGATAGAACGCGTCGAGGTAATTCTGGGCGTCCTGTGAATCGTCCTTCTGAAAGCTTTGAAGAAGAGAATTGGGGTTCTTCATCTAGGGAAGTTGATGATTGGGAAAGTTCGAGTGGGGAAGTCAGAAAACCTTCTCGCCGCAGTAATAACAGACCGCAGCAACCAGAAAATCGTGAAGATGATGTTGCTCCCAGACCAAGAAGGCGTCGTCCACCCACTGACTCAACTTCTCGAAGAGGGCGCGAAGATGATGACGCCATACCAACTGATTATGTGCCATACAACCCAATTGAAAAGCCAAATGAGGAGCCAGATAATTTGACTGATTATGACGATGTTTAAAACAGTTGGCGTGGAAGTAGATTTAGAGGCGACGGAAAACAGTTGAGGTGGAAAAATTTACGCCTACATTTTGGCTCCAAAGACCAATTCATTGGAGCCTAGTTTTTGGTTTAACAAGTTTGCTTGTATCTTGTGGTTCTAATGATATTCCCATAGGGCCTACTTCCCTCAACAGTCGCTACACCGAGGAGCAACCTGCTTTGAGTGGAAATGGGCGCTTTTTAGCGTTTGTATCTAATCGCAATGGTAATCAGCAGTTACTAGTGTACGATTTGGAGAGGCAACTGTTTATTAGCACACCGGGGATAAACCGACAGGAAACAATTGCCGAAAGTCCTAGTTTGAGCTACACAGGACGTTACATTTCTTATCTTACTAGCGACCAAGGTAGACCAGTGGTGGCGCTTTACGATCGCGCTACGCAACAGTCACAAATCGTCACACCAATCTATCGCGGCTGGGTCAGAAAACCAAATATCAGCCCAGATGGACGCTATATTGTTTTTGAAACCGCCAGCCGTGGTCAGTGGGATATTGAAGTCCTAGACCGGGGACCAAATATTGAGTTAGATATTCCTAATGGTGCAACTGTAGGTTCACCTCCGTAGGGGAGATGAGGAGGATGAGGAGGATGAGGGAGATGAGGGAGATGAATTAATAACCAATGCCCAATGCCCAATGCCCAATGCCCAATATATGAAACGTGTTTTTTTTATACCTGTATTTTTTTGCTTAAGTTTATTGACTGGGTGTTTTGGCTACCCTCGTATTTTGAATTATCCCTTTGATCCGGGGGGTCGCAGTCTCAATAGTTTAGCGTCGGAATTAGACCCCCAAATTTCTGGGAGATACATTGTTTTTATTACTGACCGACGGGGTAGCCAAGATGTTTATATGTTTGATACGGTGACTCGTGACTTGGTTGATTTGCCAGGTTTAAACTCCTTTGATGCGATCGCAACTCATCCTAGCGTTTCACAAGATGGCCGTTATATTGTGTTTGGTGCTAGTCGTCAGGGGCGATCGGCTATTTTTTTCTATGACCGGGAAACACGCCAATCACGGAATTTGACTAATAACCTACAAGCGGAAGTCCGCAACCCGACAATTAGCGCTGATGGTAGTAGAATTGCTTTTGAATCTAGTAACAACGGGCAGTGGGATATTTTAGTATATGACCGGAATGGACAGCCGTTGAATATACCTCAAGAACCGCGTTGAAAAAATGGGGAATGGGGAGTGGGGAGTGGGGAGTGGTGAAAGAAAATCCTCTACTCCATACTCCCTACTTGCTGAAGAATTCCCCGTGCTTGCTGAGTATGGGGAAATAAAATCATCCCCTACTCCCTATTCCCTACTCCCTACTCCCCATTTCTTGTTGCACAGATTCAATGAGCGATCGCACTTGTTGGGTCCCCTCAGAAGCTTCAAATGACAGGGGAAACTTACCCCGGAGGATCATTCGCAAACCGAGGGGTGCAAGACTGAGTAATCCTTTTAAATCCCGAAAATAATTACCGACTACTTGTAAACCAAATTGACGTTCATCAATCCAACCACCTTCTTTAACTAAATCCACCAACACTTTTCGGTGACGAATTGAGCGACTATCGCTGTCTTGTTTCTGGGTGAGAATTTCTTGTTTAATTTTGGTGATTTGTTCTAATGGTGCAACTTCCATTGGACAAACTGAATCGCAGTACAAACAACGGGTGCAACCCCATACGCCTTTAGTGCCTTCGTTATAGCTTTCTAAACGATTTTCGGTATCACTATCGCGGGAGTCTGCTACCATGCGGTAAGCTTTGGCAAGGGCATGGGGGCCTACAAAGTCTGGATTAACTTCACGGGCATTGCATTCAGAGTAACAAGCACCGCACATAATACAGTTGCCAGTTTGATCGAGGCGCGATCGCTCTTGTGGTGTTTGCAAAAACTCTCTTTCTGGTACTTGTCGTGCTGCCGTACTCACATAAGGAGCAACTGCTTCTAGATTATTCCAGAAACTGCTCATATCTACAACCAAATCTTTAATCACGGGCATATTGCCCAGAGGTGCGATCGTGATTTCGCCAATGGCATTTACTTTACTTTCGGATGATGCTATTTGTTGTAATCTGGCAAGTTCACTACCAACATTTTCCTTACAAGCTAAAGCCGAACGCCCATTAATTCGCATAGCACAGCTACCACAAATGGTATTGCGGCAATTTTTGCGAAACGCCAAGGTTCCATCTTGCTCCCACTTAATATGATTGAGGCAATCCAGGATGGTATTACCTGGTTCTGCTTCTACAAGGTAGGTTTGCACAATCGGGGAGGAATTTTGTTGCTGTCGAATCACCTTAAAAATAACTTCCATGACCACTAACCAAAATTTTAAAATTGCTTCACCAGGCTCAACAATCATCAGTCAAGGCAGGTAGTTGCGAAAAGTGAGCTATGCTTTTTTTGCCCTTAATTCAAATCCTGGTGTTAACAGGCTGACGAGGAAAGAGCGACTGATTCTAGTTTAAGGATAACCATTAAAATTTTACTTATAGCAGCGCTGTCAGCAAGATTTGTGCCAAATTCTGAGTTAAAACGCCAAAAATGTCATCGCAGCTTTGCATTGAATTTCGCTGTTTGGGAATGTAAAGGAAAGGGAGTTTGCTCAGAAAGGCACTTAGGTTTATCTTTACCCTAGCGATCATATCCAAATTAAATGCATATCAGGTTAGCGACACGTCTTGATGTCAACTTGAGTCAAGCAGTCCTGGCTGGAAAATTCCGTCAAGTGGTAGCTTCATCTGAATTTTTTGATTATATAGAAGTGTAAAAGCACATATTCAATATATAGTAGTGGCAATCAAGCGGTAAGCAGATGTTAAGATATTTATTCTTCCCATAGACAGACGTACAAAATTCTCTGACCGCTTTTGAGCTTACAGTAATAAACCGAGGAAAAATCCTCACCAGTTTCAAATATAAGTTCTTGCACCGGGAATCCATGATCCGCGAGACTTTTAGATTTTTGCTGACTTTCAATCAAGAAAATCTTGGATTTAACTCATTGGTCAAAACTACTCGTCTATATTAGATAAGTTTTTATAAAAGCCATCGGGCAATACTCACGCTTGCAATAAAGGGTTACAAAAATCCCCAAGCTTTAAGTCCAGGAATTTAAATAAAAATTTACCAGCAACTTTAATTCAAAATTAAACAACTATTTTGCTATTATTAGTCCATGCTAGTATTTAATATAAAATTAGGAAGTCACAAAACCAGAATCAATAGCCGCATAAGCGCGGCTACTACTGCTTTGTTGATTCGTAATGTAGAGACAAGAAAATTCGCGTCTCTACTGGCAGGACAAAAGGGCATAAGCCCGTAGGACTCTATTGAAATACTATGCTGTCCTAAGCTTGAGAGGACGAGTAGAGAAAACTCTACTTGCTCATTGGCCAGAAGGGCAAGCACTGAAAGTGAAAAACCTGCAATTTATTGGTTCTAAGACTTATTTGTAGTAGAACCAACCCAATTTGTTAAGGTGGCTGAAAGTTACACCGCTACAGTAGCGCCAAAAGAGAAAACAATTTCATTTCTAATGGCGAATAATGGTTAAAAGTGCCGTAAAATCAGCAAAATTAATGTCTGTGGCAACTCTGACCTCTAATTTGTTGTGGACGACCATATATAGAAGTGCTTTTGGCTCCTATCAGCAGGAATTCACCCGTTACACTAGAGTCCTCAGTAGCTCTATGCAAATGCTAAAAAGTCAAATGCTGGCATGAGAGTACATCGTTTATCAGTTTGGAGAGATTAAGGAAAATTTGAGCATAATGACTGAAACTGCAACCGCGCCATTAACCGGAAAAGCACTACTTGCTAAAGTAAAAGAACTTTCCACTTTACCGCGCCGAGAAAGAGCTAAACAGTGCGGCTATTACACTGTTACTAAGAATAACCAGGTTCGTGTCAATCTCACCGATTTTTATGACGCTTTGCTATCGGCTAGAGGAATTCCTCTAAGTCCAGAAGCACCTAAAGATGGTCGTGGTCGTGAACCGACATATCGCGTTAGTGTCCATCAAAATGGTCAGATTGTGATTGGTGCCACATATACCAAAGCAATGGGCTTAAAACCTGGAGATGAGTTTGAAATTAGGTTGGGTTACAAGCATATTCACTTGATTCAACTCGGTGAAACCGATAAAAAACTAACCTCACAAGATGTAGACTCCGACGAATCAGACGAAGATTTGGAAGACGAAGAGTAAATTTGCTGATGGTAGGGATAAGTTTCAGGTGATGATAACTTGTCCTTACCCCGACAGCAAACTAGTAGCTCTATTTAGAAAATTTTGTCTTAGGTAAAAAATACGATTAGACCCCTTGCAGGAGTCACCAAATTTAGTAGAGTCTTGATTAATCAGCAAGAAATCTATAGTGCAAGAAGTCTATCGTGTTTTTTTTGTTTATTTTGATAACTTTCTTTGAGCCTTCAGTCAACATCCTACTGGTATTTATGGTAAATGCACCACCACTAGTTATAGTGATGGCATTTTTTATTGGCTGGATAATTTGCTGGTTGCCACTAGCAGCAGTATCAGCAATATTGCTCAATTGGCAACCTCCTAAACCTTTGCAGCCAGAGCAAAAGATGCCGTTATTGGCGTCACTCTACCTATTAGCTCCCCTGATTCTATGGGGAGTTAGTTGGCTGACCAATAAATCTTTTTCGGATTACGGCTTTGTTGGGAATCTTTCAACTCTTAGTTCTTTAGCACTAGGTTTCGGTTTGGGAGTGGTGAGCCTAGCTATTGTATTTAGTGGGCAATTTGGGTTAGGTTGGTGTTGTTTTGAAAAGACGAATTTCAAGTTAGTACTACCCATCTTGCTACCGATTTTCTTGATAGCGTTATTAGTCGGTGGCATAGAAGAGTTAGTTTTTCGCGGTTTCCTGTTCACTGAATTAGCGCAGGATTATCCAATTTGGGTAGCAGCCGCAATTTCTAGCTTGATTTTTGCCTTGCTACACCTAGTTTGGGAGCAACGCGAAACGGCACCGCAACTCCCTGGATTGTGGCTGATGGGAATGGTGCTGGTGTTGGCACGCTTTGCTGCGAACGGCAATTTGGGTTTAGCTTGGGGACTGCATGCGGGATGGGTATGGGCGATCGCTACCATAGATACAGCCGAACTAATTACTTACACTGGTAAAGTCTCTGACTGGTTCACAGGTAAGAATAAAAAACCTCTAGCTGGTTTGGCGGGAATTATTTGTGTATTGGGAACTGGAGTGATTATCTGGGTTTTCTCTAGGTATTTTTAATTTCGCGTTCAGGCGGAATATTTGAGAGGCGAACCTGCTAACGAAGCAATATCTTGCAAAGACGGGGAAGCCATGCACAATTAAGATAGAACTGGAGCAGAAGTCTATGGCATACACTGATTTTAGTCTCGCTAAAGTAAGAAATGCGTTTGGCTTAACTCTGGAAGAGACACGTAATCTGTTTCTGACTGTAGAGGGTGTCCAGCCATCTGACTTGCTAAAGCGGTTGCTGGATGAGAACCTAACTTTAGCAACTGCCATTAACAGCGAAAAAGCCCGCTCTGAGTTCTTAATCGCTCCGATTCTGTCTGAGGTAAGGCGACAGTTAGATTATCAGATCAGCTTATTTTCAGGTACAGAATTCAATGTTGATCCTGCTCAAGGACTTTCAGGTTTTTGTGACTTCATCCTCAGTGCATCTGGTGAACAGTATTTTATCAGCGCTCCCATAGTCACTGTTGTAGAGGCCAAAAATGAGAATATCATCGCCGGATTGGGGCAATGTGCAGCCACAATGATTGCTGCTCAGATATTTAATCAAAGAGCAGGTAATGAGATTCCAGTCATCTATGGAGCAGTGACAAGTGGAACCGCTTGGAAATTCTTAACTTTAGAACAGAATACTGTTTGCATTGACTCAATTGAATATTATGTTAATTCCGTCGATAAGATTCTGGGAATTATATTGCAGACCTTTGAAAGTTCCTTGTCTAAAACCCTAGTATAGAGAAATGGTAAGTGGATAGGCATAAATAAAGTGAAAATAGGGCGGGCAGGATGATTGGTGTCAAGTTAAAGCCTCAGCCCAAATGTCAAGCGACCTTGCGGCATTGCGTCGGTGTCGTCTCAGAACAGCTTTAACCAAGCCCATAGAAGGCTGATGCTGTAGTAACCAAGGAATATGCTCAAACAGCTTGATAAACAGGTGTGCTGGCAAGCTCTCTAGGCGTTGAAATCGGACTTGCCGACTCACAGACATCCCTATTCTCAACACCATTGTGTTAAGTTTAACCATTGAGTTTTACGCACTTGGCAAGTTTCTATTTTTCTTAACTTGACACCAATGGCTTTTTGGCACACCCCACAATCATATTGAAAAAAATATTAGTGCAAATTAAAAGCGCAGCAGCTTACCTACACCTCTAATAAACAAGTCAACCCAAGTGTATTGTCGGTTGACCTACTTAATACCAAAATTTGTATCGCTGAATGAATAAAGCAATCACACTTTGCCAGCTAAGTTCATCAACTGTTTGAAGTTCACAAGATAAATGATGTTGTTAGCGCTGTCAATTTTGATCCACCCTTTCTCATGCAGCTTTTCCATAATTTTGGTAGTTTCTTCAACGCCTATTTCTGTAACCTCGGCTAAATCTTTGAACGGAATATTAAAAATTTCCTTCCCCAAATTGGATTCCTGACCATAACTTTCGCCTAAAGTCACTAGGGTATGGGCAAGTTTGACTGCTGGTGGTGAAGACCGCATTTGTAAGCGCACGTTAATTTGTCGCAATCGCCGCACCATCAGTTGCAACATCCGGTGATGTAATTGCGGGTCTTTAAACAATATTTGAATAAAACGCTCTCTGGATATGCTAATCAACTTCACGGGTGAAAGGGCAATAACATCGGTTGAACGTGGAGATTCATCCAAAATTGCCATTTCTCCAAAAAAATCGCCCCGGCCAAAAATTGCCAGAGCTACTGAATCTTCCGCGACGGTTCGCCGGACTTTGACCCAACCAGATACCACGAAGTAAACGGCGTTACCCCAGGCATCTTCCATCACAACAGCTCGCCCAGATGGGTATTCATGTTCAATTGCAACGTTGAGTAGCCATTCCAAAGTCTGGGGAGTGGCTGTACTCATTAAGGGGAAAAGTTCACTAAAAACCTCAGTTAACATGAAATATTTGCAAGAAATGGATTTAAGAGCGGGAAACTAACTTTGCTACTATAAGTTTGTTTAAACCGTAATCTTACTCAGAATACGATCGCAAAATTTGTATTTATTGGAGATGAACCTCTAGGTTGATCGGTCTGAGGTTCCATTAAAACATAACAATTATGTATGCGATCGCAATCAGCGTTTTCACTGACAGATCGATCATTTGCTGTTTGTTAGTGGATTGCTTTCCAGTCCTAGTATTTTGATCTGTTGGTCTAAATTTTTCACTAGTTGATTCAGGGCAAGCAAAGCCTCTGATTGCTGAGAGTCAAGGCTGGGATTCAGTAAAAGCCGTTCTTGTAGTTCATACAACTTGAAGCTTAGTTGCTGAGAAATTCCTAAGGCATCACGGCTCAAACGCACCAACTGTTGTTGTTGATAGAACTTTAATGCTGCTCCCCTCAACACTTGGAGTGTTGCCTCTTCGCCGTAGTTTCCCGGCATGACTCGCAAGCGTAACAATAAGCGGTTCTTTTGATATACGTATTCCTTCTCTACCTGTTTTGGTTCTGCAACCGTGGTTAGAGGCAGGGAAGCAAACCGCTTTAATTCATTCAGTACTCCTTGGAAAAGAGAGAGCGGCAGTTTGTCTAATACAGACTGCAAGACTCCATTATCACTCCACAATATCCTGCCTTTATAAGCTTGTCTTTCTAAATACAGCCGACCAATTCCCCCAGCCAGAATTCGCCCTAGCAATTCTTCTAGTAATTTCTTGGGTGGTAGTGTTGGTAGCACTTCAATCGGACTAAATTGTTCGGGAACTTGTGTAGACAAAATAGGTAAATTCTTTGGTGCTGTTGCTTCAGAAGTCTCTCCCTCTTGACCTGTGGAAATAGGTGTCAAGAACGTCGTAGTTTGAGATAATTTATCTAGCTTTGGGATCGGAGGCAAGTCTACGTGCTGCCAAGAATGTTGACGCTTTTGTGTCTGAAACACCATCAATATTGGTTGCTGATTTGATTCCGAGTCGGCATCTAGGGAGCGAATAGGTTTGTCAGTAATGGTAGCTGCGCTATTTGTTGGGGAAAAGTCCGTTCTTCGCTGATGCACAAGTTTTGCATCTAGCTGAGATGTATTCTTATGGTTGAGGTAGGCTGAGAGTATTCGGCGGTGAGCGTCGGCTGCGATCGCCTCAGTTATTGTTGTGCAATTGATATAAGACAAGATGCGACTAGCGTAATCTAGTGCCTCGCTGTCTTGTAGATGAACCATACCTAGCAAGAGGTTGTTGTCTTCTAATTCAAAAGGCAGAATCTGATGGTAGAGGCAAGCTTCAAAAGACAAAAGATTATCAATCAGCTGGAATATTTGCTTACGAATGTCTACTCGCTCCCAGTGGCTTTGTGTAGCAGTTAGCACTTCCTGTCTATTTACTGCGGTATCTGTTAGTTTGCCTTTTGAAGACAACATAGGTTTGATTTGCTTAGTGTTTGCTCGTATACTATCTTTCCTTTAATTTAATTTAGTAAGTATTTAATCAAGATCCTTTGTTAAATTATTAAAAATTAAATTATCTATACATAAATAGACGTAAGTCAATAATCAATTTTGGATTGTAGTTTAGTGATAATACTGAGTTAGGGATGAGCGGGATGAAGAGGTAGATGGGAAAAACTTGCTATATGCCCCTGCTCCCTGTTTTCTCCATCTCCTACTCTTCCCCACGACCTCAGTAAATCAACTAGATTGCATCACAGTTTACTCCTGAGTTCTTAAAGCTTGGGCTGCAAGATAGACTTTTGTCCATTCGCCTAGCACTTGATGGGTTTTGAATTTTAAGTGTTGGGCTATTGTTTCTATTGAGTTACCTGCTCTCCGCAAATCTAGGATCTGCCGTCCCAGAGGAGTCAATTTTTGATCAAGTTGCTGCCATTGGCTTGGCGTTAACCCCAAGTTATGTTCTTGCAAGGAAATTGAGAGCCAAGCGTCTACGAGTTCTGGTTTACCTTTGAGGGCAAAAACACGTACAGCATGGTAACTGATTTTTTCTCGCAGACGGTATACTTCCTTAGTCTGCTTATTCAGTCTCTGGGCAATATCTTCCTGGGACTTACCTTGGAGATACAGTCGTAGCCATTCTACTGCGTCTGCCCCTAGATATTCTTGTAAATAATTTTCAAATTCTTTTTGTACTGACTGGCGCAGTGCTTGTTGTTCCTCTACTTGTTGTGCTTCTTGATATTCTGCGATCGCCTGACTATCGACTAAGTTAACTCGATTATCATTATTATCTGTGAGAACTTCTTCCGACACCAGTCTAATCAAGTCACCGCTTGGCACTTGGGTTAAGCCACCGCGCTGAGTGCGACGCAAGTAATTCACAAAACGGTAAGCTAATAGGGGTTGATTGCGTACTGGCCGCAGAGAATATTCTTCTACACTGGCAAATAGCAGAGCATCGCCCAATCGTCGATCGGTTGTATATTTGGCAATATCAGCCATTTGCTGTTGCATATGGCTATCGCTTTGCAATAATTCTTGGAGTACTTCTTGTAACACATCGATCACACTGCGCTGGCGATCGCGGCTGAGGGAAACCCAAGTCTGAATCTTATTCCGTAATGTTACTAAACTCCCCAATCGCGTTATCAAGTTGCGATAAGCACGTTCTCGCCCTAGCCCCAAGTAGCGTTGACATAAAATTCTCCAGCGATATTCCATCGCTTGCTTGGCAATATCGAATTCCTTAGCGTTAAATAGATCAAACCGTTTTGAGTCAGATCCAAATAGCCAGAGAATAATGCTTTGCCTAGCAGCTTCATTTTGATCTGGACATTCCGCAGCCAAGCGCTTTTGCCAATCTAGAGCCAGTTGTTCTACATCCTTTGTCATAGTGAGATTGCGTTCCTCGAAACTCAATTTTGAAGTTTGCATCACAACCCCCATTCGTCCCACCTAATTGTTTAACTGGCAACTTCCTCGGATTTCATGAGTCTCATGAAAATAGCTCAGTGATTCCACTTTTATTACGTCTTAATTCACTAAAATTATGCAGAAATTTCTACATTGATGTTTTGCTTTCAATTTTAAAATGCCCCAAATCCATACCTGTAAGGCATTTCGGTCAATTGTGTTAACTTTAACTTTTTGTAAAGTTATGTTATTTAACTGAGAACAGAAATTTACCTAGAGTGGTGACGATACAGTTTTGCACGAAATGGATCAGGGAAATCTGACATTTTGTAACCGAGCCGAGGAACGAATCTAATTTAACTTAATGCCAAAGACGTTATTTCACCCGTATAAGTTTCAACCATCTACAATTACTTACGTAGTAAAATACTTAGTTATATTTAAATACACTTGGTGTTAGTGATATTTTCCCCCGGAAGATGCCGCCAACACTGCGCTGACTCCTCTTAAAAAATGGGCTTAACTCCCTCTTTTTAAGGCTACGGTGTACACACAAGTCCTAAAAACCTAGCTTGATGAGGTTTTTCTCGTTCCCATGCAGAGCATGGGAACGAGAAAACAATTAGGACTTACGCACTGTACAAATTCATCATGATGTGCATCAATCAAAATAGGTTGTTTCAGGCTTTGATTAATTATCCTTGGATCGTAAATAGACCATGCTGTAGGGGAAAAGCCATGCTAAACCCCTACGGAAAATGTGGTTTTTTGCGTTATATATATTTACTCTTTCTTGTCAATGCGTAAGTCCTAACAATGTCTAATCGAGCTTTTTTCGACTTGTGTGTACACCGTAGCCTTTTTAAGGAGGGTTAGGGAGGATTAAGCCTTAACTGAATCGGATTAAGTTAAATTTCGTAATATATTTGAATTTTATTAAATGTATATAGGTAAATTACCGTTTAAGAGGATGTTTAGTAAGTCGTTATATAAAACCTTAAATAAATTCTTGGATAAATACTATCGCTACAGAGTGGAATCAGTTCTAGTATGGCAAATTTCTCCTTTTTAAACTAGCTTCACCCACAACTATGCCTCTAACATTGGCGAGTTATTCTTAAAACTTTTACATTGGTAAAAATGAATAGTCAACAGTCAATATTTACTTTGACTATTGACTGTTGACTGTTGCTTTCCCTCTGCTTCAAAATTCAACTTATGCAAAATTTAAAAACAGAAACAATGCAACCCTCAAAAGCTTTAATAATCAGAAGCCTTACAAAAGACTTCTCTTTGAATTCATGGGGATTCTTGTTTTAAATTTTGAATTACCCCGCAGGAGGTTGACTCTATCTACTGTTGGATGATCTAACAATGGGATTTTCTACAGATTCTCGATACTGTTGGACTTGTTCTGTGTAACCAATTGGCAGAACAGCTTCAACGTTTTCATGGGGACGAGCAATAATCACCCAAGATTCTAGGGTACCGCCATAAACATTTTCTGCGGCTTCAACACCAGCAGCCATAGCGGCTTTTACTTCCGAAACATCGCCACGAATATTAACTGTAAAGCGAGCGCTACCTACTCTGATATAACCAACGAGGGTGACTCGACCAGCTTTTAGCATCGCATCTGCTGCTGCTAGCACCGCAGGAAAACCTTTCGTTTCAAGTGCTCCAACTGCCTGTAATGACATTATTAATCTCCTGTATGAATAAACGATATGGGGGCGACATGTTAATTGTATGAAGCTTCCCTACAGATTTTGATAGCAAAATTGCTTAGAACATGCGGAAAGGTTCTGATTCTTCAGTGAAATGGATTGGTAATATGGTTTCCACATTTTCCGGGGGATTAGGAACGATGTAGTAGGTAATTACTGTACCAACCTTTACTTCCTCTCCGGCTGCGATTCCGGCTTCAACAGCTCTATTTACTTCAGAAACGTGTCCCCGGACGGCGACTAATAAGCGAGCGCTTTCTGCTTGACCATAATACACAATTGTGACTGCGGCAGCTTTGACCATTGCATCTGCTGCTGCTAAGACACTAGGAAAACCTAAAGTTTCAATTACGCCAACGGCCATTGGCATGGCATTAGCTCCTGGATTAAGGGATAGGCGACTTCAATTGTACGTGGCTTTAGTCCAAATTTTGACATTTTGGAAAACTTTCTTTGATGCCATAATTTTTGGGGGAGTGGGGAGTGGGGAGTGGGGAGTGGGGAGAGACGCGATTAATCACGTCTAGGGAATCGGGAGTTAGAATATTTTGATAGCCGTTGGTTTATGTTTTATATAATTAAAAATAATACTTCAGCGTCTTAGTTTGTATCATTTTTGTTGTTTAACAAAATCAGCTATGCGTGGAAGCAAGCTAGTACGATAAACTGAAATTTATGTTTCCGAATTTTCTTCCTACAGCAGTTGGGCAACTGACAGAATCTGCCTCGATCGCACTAGCTCAGAGTATTCAAACAACTGCTCTGGCTACTCCTTTAACTAATCAACCAGTTACGACAACCTATGTCAAGCAAGGGAGTGGTGGAAATCCTATTTTATTAATTCACGGCTTTGACAGTTCTGTATTAGAATTTCGGCGGCTTTTGCCACTGCTTTCTGAAGATAATCAAGCTTGGGCAGTGGATTTGTTGGGTTTTGGGTTTACAGATAGACTCTCAGAAATTCCTTATACCCCAACTACGATTAAAACCCATCTTTATTATTTCTGGAAAAGCCTGATTAACCAACCTGTAATTTTAGTGGGCGCTTCGATGGGGGGTGCGACGGCGATTGATTTTACGCTGACTTACCCGGAAGTAGTAAAAAAGCTGGTGTTAATTGACAGTGCTGGCTTAACAGGTGGTTCACGATTAAATAAATTAATGTTTCCCCCGTTGGATTATTTAGCAACTCAGTTTTTGAGTAATCTGAAAGTGCGCGATCGCGTTTCCCGCATAGGATATAAAAATCAAAGTCTTGCCTCTATCGATGCGCTATGTTGTGGCGCATTACACCTACAAATGCCAAGCTGGGATCAAGCTGTGATTGCTTTCACTAAAAGTGGGGGTTACAGTGCTTTTAGATTTGAAATGCTATCACAAATTGTGCAACCAACGCTAATTTTGTGGGGCGATGCCGATAAAATTTTAGGTACTGGGGATGCCACAAAGTTTAAAAGGGCAATTCCACACAGTACTCTCATCTGGATTCAAGATTGTGGTCATCTCCCACACCTGGAACAACCACAAATCACAGCCCAGCATATTTTAGAATTTAGCGCTAAAGCATCAAGTATAGAAGCATGAATTGCATCAGAAATGGCACTGGTTCATTCCCGCAGTGCCATAGATTTTGAGGTATTGCTATTTAATCTTTATCTGACTGATTAACTGACTCTAGTCAAGTAACCACATCTCATTAGAACTCTCAGGATACTCATTTGGTTGATTTTGTGGTTGACTTTGAGCTAGTGTTTCCGATGAACGATGTGATTTTTTGTAGTTCAGTGGATTGTAGTGTTCTTTTACGGGTTTTATAGCACTAGTTTCTTTTACAGCTACAGCAAGTTTAGACTTATCTTCTGCTGTTTGTTTTAAAGCATTAATTTCTTCGATAAGCTGGGAATTCGCTTCTGCTAGTTGCAGCGCTGTTTTTTTGGTTTCCTCAAGTTCTTTTGCTACCTGTTCTACTAATAATTTTTGTTCAGATGCTAATGTTTTTTGTCTAGATAATTTTGATTGCAAATCAGCAATTTCTTGCCCAAGAGATGCTTCATTTTTATGGCTTTTTTCCAGATTAATTGTCAACTCTTTGATAGTTGTTTCTAAATCAGCCTTAGTTGGACTTGTGCGCTTAGTGGAAGTTGGCTCAAGTATTTGTGCTGAAGATTCCTCATCAGATAAAGCCTGTTCTTCGGCAATTTTTTCTGCTGTAACTTCGATCGCAGGTTCACCTTCTGAGGGTGTAAATTTTTGCGCCTCTTCTTGTAATAAGTCAGAGAGACTTTGTTTCCTAGCCATTATTATTTTCTCCAATCACGCTGTAATTCATCAGCTGCACGGCGGTAGTCTAATTCCGCCTCCCGTGCATTTCCTCCTCGCCATTGAGTAATCGCTACACCTTCAAGTGCTGCTCGTTCATGAGCTTTATAGGCACGGATGAAGGTATTACAAGTAGGAATACCTAAGCGAGTCAGAGTATTTTTTGCTTCTTGCGCTTCCCCCAGACTGCGCGTATCGACTTTGGTGAGCAATACCCGATGGGGGGTTCCCAAGGGGATGACGGCTTCCTTGACTGTTTCCACGAGGATTGCTAAATCCATTGCGGCTGGGGGTGTAGGCAAAACTAGATAATCTGCGATCGCAACTACCGCCACTAATGCTTCAGAGCGTAGCGCCGGAGGTGTATCCACCACTACTAAATCGTAACCTGTTATCTTTCCTAAATCAGCTAAAAGCGTGGGATCAGTTTCTTGAGATAAATCAAATCCCATTCCCTGCTGACTGCGCCCAAACCACCAGCTGGCAGAACCTTGAATATCTGCATCAATCAGCAGCACCTTTTGTTTCTTCGCAAAGTTTGCAGCCAGATTGACTGCGGTAGTCGTTTTACCGACTCCTCCTTTACCGTTGAGAATAGCGATGATTTTTGGCACTGCTTTAGCTAGGGAAAGGGAGTGGGGAGTGGGGAGTGGGGAGTAGGGGAAGAAATCAAATTCATGTTTGGTTGTGGGATTTTTTGATCATGGACTGACTTGAAAGAGTGTTGAATACTAAGTTAGTCATTAAGAGTTAGGAGTTATTATCCTTTCCTCCCCTACTCCCTACTCCCCACTCCCTACTCCCCATTTGATGAATATACCGCTTTCTGTAACCCTAAATAACATGAAAAGTCGTAACAATAAAATTCAGAAGCCATCAATTCTCCAAAATTCTATGACAACAACTTACAATCTGCCTGACGGGCCTCAAATTCCGCGCTGGCTGCGGATGATCAAGTTTATTGGTCAGCCAGTGAAATATGTGGATGATTTTGCCAAAATCTATGGTGACACTTTCACAATCAGGAGTAGTCGCTCTGATAATCATCTTGTGTACTTTAGTCAACCCCAAGCGCTTGAGCAGATTTTTACTGCTGATTCTAGCTATTTTGAGGTTGGCAATGCGAACATAGGACTAAAATTTTTGCTTGGCGATCGCTCCTTTATGTTAACAGATGGCGATCGCCATCAGCGTCAACGGCAACTATTAGCTCCTCCTTTTCATGGCGAAAGGATGCGGGCTTATGGTCAGGATATCCGCGAAATAACCCGACAGGTGAGTAACGAATGGCAAATTGGCAAGCCTTTTAATATCCGTGAGTCGATGCAAGAAATTACCTTGCGTGCTATTCTACGGGTTGTATTTGGTTTGAATGAAGGACAGCTTTTTGAGGAACTGAGGCGATCGCTAAGTGACTTACTAGACTTCATCAGTTCCCCCGTAATGTCCAGCGCCTTCTTTTTCCGGTTCATGCAAAAAGATTTTGGTGCCTGGAGTCCGTGGGGTTGGATTCTGCAACAACGGCAAAAAATTGATCAACTGATTTATGCTTTGCTTCGAGAACGTCGGGCCCAAGCAGATCAAAATGGCCAAGATATCCTAAGTTTGATGATGGCGGCTCGTTACAACGATGGTCAAGGGATGTCAGATGAAGAATTACACGATGAGTTAATGACATTGCTAGTTGCGGGACATGAAACTACCGCTTCGGCATTGACATGGGCTTTTTACTGGATTGACCATTTACCAGAGGTGCGTGAGAAGTTACTACAGGAACTTAACACCATTGGAGTTAACCCCGATTTGAGTAATGTCACTAAATTGCCCTATTTGACAGCAGTTTGCCAAGAAACATTGCGAATTTACCCAATTGTCATGAGTGCTTTCCCCCGGATTGTGAAGACCCCAATTACAATTATGGGCTACGAACTGCGAGAGGGAACGGTAATTGTCCCCAGTATTTATTTAGCGCATCATCGGGAAGAAGTTTACCCACAATCCAAGCAGTTCAAACCAGAACGCTTTTTAGAAAGACAATATTCACCATACGAATATTTACCCTTTGGTGGCGGTAATCGTCGTTGTATTGGGATGGCATTTGCCCAGTATGAAATGAAAATCGTCTTGGCAACTGTTTTGTCGGAATTTCAAGTATCGCTGGTGAATAAACGTCCTGTGCGTCCTGTGCGCCGTGGGTTAACTATAGCTGCACCCGCCGGAATGCTGATGATTGCAACACATCAAGTTAAGCGTGCAAATACACCAGCCCTAGTTTAGGCAATTAGGGTGGGCATTTTATCCCCGCCCTACTATAGCAATCCTATCTGAGTTGTGAAAATTACTTTTTAATCGAACCACAGAGGCGCAGAGAACACAGAGAGAAGAATCAACAGAAATTTTCACAAATGATTTAGGACTGCTATAGCTATAGGATAATAATTATGAATTATGAATTATCCTGACCGAAGGGGGAAAGGATACAAGAACATTAAACCCGCAGAACTATGAAAAAACTTGAATTGAAAAATCATCAAGTTTGGCGAGATTTAACTGAAATATTAGAACCTTTAGATGCTAATACTCTTGTTAAACAACATCTGGAACTATTTGATTATAAAATATGCGGTTACTGGGATGAACAAGATAAATATTATGAAACAATTACTTTGCCTCGTCTCCTAAAAGCTGAATTAGTTACTAGCTCTATTGGCGTTACCCACAAACAACGTTTTCTACAACTAAAGTTTTTCCTTATAGCTTCTGCTGTTGATGGCACACAGACGGCAAGTAATAACGCTCAAAAGCTCGGCGATTTGGTTATTATTTACAATGAAAATTTAGAGTTTATTGATGAAAGTTGGCTTTTAGATATCGATTCTCCAATGCTTGAGATACAACTCTGAAGTCTAGCTGACAGTTAATCATATCGCTCACCTCGCAGAGTTTTTTCACATTTCGCCTGCTGCTTTTTTTGAGTCATAAGAGGGAAAACTTTACAGATACTTATTGCGTGTAGACTTGACAGGAAGCCAACTGATGTAGCAAGATTTATTTAAGTCCCTTTCCTCCCACATCTCGAAGTGGATAGGAGGCAATGCATGATTGGCAGTATTTCTTTAACCACGATCGCAACAATCTAAATCAAGGCACTTACCGCATCTTTGAGCCGGAGTGGAAAGCAGAGATTCTCCACTGGTTCAGCCAAAAAGATGTGGATAAGCAGCAGAAAGAAGATTTTATCCAAGCTTTAATAGATTTTGATGACGGCTGCGGCGATTTTTATCGGTATCGCGCCTATTTTTTGGCGGCTGAGGCTTTATCCCAGTTCCCAGAATGTAGTTTGGGTGATGCGATCGCTTCCCAACTGCTGAAATGGAGTTATGCTTATTTTCGGCAAGATAAGCGAGATTGGCAGATACTACCAAAACCATTGGTGAAGACAGCCAGAAAAACTCTGGAATTAACTGACAGAAAACGGGTTATTGCCGCTTTTGTGCATTTGGTTCATACTACTGAAAGTCGCACAGTTCTTAGACTTGCAGCCGAGAAGTTAGGAACACTTGATCCGGGTAATAAAAGTGCGATCGCTGCCTTGACACTGCTAAGACCAGTTGTTGAAAATAAAGAAACATTCTCTCAGACAAGTCAAAATCCTGGGGAAATACCAGTTGGTGATGAAACTGCGATCGCCTCGTTAGTTCAAACTATAGAGACAATACTAAGCGAAGAAATTTGTTTCTTCGCAATCAGAGATTTGGTAAAAATTGGCGTGGGTAATCCAACTGTGATCGCCGCATTAGTTAATCTTATGGAGACGACACTAAATAAGGATAATTGTTGTAATGCGATCGCAGCTTTGGGAAAAATTGCTGTGGGTGATCAAACTGCGATCGCTTCTCTAATGAAATTCTTGGAGATAAACCAGGGTGATAGAATCTGCTTGGATGCAAGTCAGGCTTTATGGCAAATTGATCCAGGTAATGCAATCACACTCAAGACTCTAGTTTATATCCTCGAAACTTCTGCAAGTGCATCTCTTATAAATCGCGCTGCAACCTATTTACTGAAAATTGATCCAGAATATAAAACTGCGATCGCTACAGGTAATAAGGTGGCTATTAAAACGTTATTCCAGATACTTGAAACTACTGAGCATCAAGCCTCTGAGGATGAATGGGAACGTTTGTATGCAGCCGAAGGTTTAGTGAAAATTGATTCAGGTAATCCGAAGGCGATCGCTACTTTATGCCAAATACGTGAAAGTAGTCAAAATAGATTCATGCGTTTGCAAGCATCTCAAAGTCTAGTAAATGCTGTTCAAAATCTAGAACAACTTGATCTAGGCAATAAATTAGTTAAAGAGAGGCTAAAACAAGCTGTCCTTCTTCTTGTTCAGGACATTGAGAATTTTCAGGAATATGATGACTACGAAAACAAATTCAGCCTTAAACCCACACATCAACTATCTTATGAATCCTGTTTATTGGATATAGCAGAAAGCTTGACGAAAATCCTCCAAAGAGAACATTTATCACAAGTAGTCATAACCCTAAAAGACTATCTAAGTAAACAGTTCTACAAAAACAGTTCTTATCGCTACGAAGCCGTATTTAACATTATTTGGCATTGCGCCGAAAATCTAACTTACCCAGATTTCTACAAAGCAATCAACTAAACAATAAGCGCAGAGTTCTTATCTTCCTCCGCGCTCTTCTGCGCTTCCCTCCGCGTTCCTTTGCGTTAAAAAACAATCTCCCCCCTCATCCTCTCTTCCAGCACATCCAATAACCCATCCACATCCTTCCCAACTTCCTCAAAACAAATCGGTGGTGCTGGTTCCGGTGCAAACTGAATTAACTTAATTTCCCCCTTACCAATCCCAATCATCACAACTTCCACTTCCGGCTGATGATTCTCAACAATTCCCAAAATTTCTTGCAGCCGATTATCAACTTGATTATTTAACTTATCTATCTGCTCTTTCGGACAATAAACAAAATGCGGCGTTGGTTGCAAATCAATACCAACAGTACCCTGACTGTCACCATTTGCTAACCACAATCCCCAAAAAAGCGCCGCCAATTCCTGCTGATTTGCTTTCACAAACCTATCCAACTGGCGACGCCACTTAGTATCACCTGATTCTGGTTGACTATTACCAAAAAACATAAATAATTCGTAATGAAGACACAAAACTTTGCGCGAAAGTTATCTCAAACCTGACTGTACACGCCAAAGACTAGAATAAATCTCATCTTTCTCCAGCAATTGCTCATGAGTTCCCGATTCTACTAATTTCCCATGTTCCATGACATAAATGCAATCGGCATTGCGGATGGTAGAAAGACGATGTGCGATCGCAATTGTAGTTCTATCTACTGTAATCCGTTCGAGCGATCGCTGGATTGCCGCTTCTGTCTCATTATCCACCGCCGAGGTCGCTTCATCTAAAATCAGAATGGGAGGATTTTTGAGAACTGCACGGGCGATCGCAATCCGTTGTCTTTGTCCACCAGATAACTTTTGTCCTCTTTCCCCCACAATTGTCTCATAACCTTCGGGCAATTCAATAATAAATTCGTGCGCCTCGGCTACTTTCGCTGCCGTGATAATTTCTTGCTCTGTAGTCTCAAAGCTACCATAAGCAATATTCTCCGCTACAGTGCCATGAAATAGAAAGACATCTTGACTCACCAAACCAATGCAACGGCGTAAATCTTGCAAATTCAAACTTTGTAAGTCAATGCCATCGAGAGTAATACTTCCCGTTTGCACTTCATATAACCGCAACAAAAGTTTGACTAAAGTGCTTTTACCAGAACCAGTAGAACCGACAATTGCGATCGTTTTCCCCGCCGGAATATCCAAAGACAGATTTTTAATAACTGGAAATCTATCTTTATAAGCAAAATAAACATTTTTAAATTGCACTTCACCGCGCACTTCATCCACAGGTAACGCCACATCACCTGTATGAATGGCGATAGGAGTATCTAACAAATTCATGACTCGATTAGTAGAAGCCATTGCTCTTTGATATTGGTCAAAAGTTTCGCCTAATCGAGTTAAAGGCCACAGCAAGCGCTGAATTAAAAATACTAATACGCTGTAAGTACCTACAGACATTTTTCCAGAAACCGCAGCCATGCCGCCATACAACAGTAATGCCGTGAAACCCACCAAAATCAGCATCCGAATTAACGGCACAAAAGCAGCAGAAAGAGTAATTGCTTTAGAGTTACTGCGGCGATAAGCGTCACTATCTAATTCCAAACGAGAGGCTTCATAAGTTTCGGCGGTGAAACTTTTAATAGTAGTAATTCCACTAATATTGTTTGACAAACGTGAATTAAGGAAACCTACCTTTTCTCGTACTTCGGCGTAGCGAGGTGCAAGTAATCGTTGATAAGCAAAGGAACCCCAGAGGATAAACGGCATTGGAGACAAAGCCATCCACGCTACACTAGGAGCCAAAATAAAGAAAGCAGCGCCAATAATTACAACAGTTGCGGAAACTTGGATAATATCATTCGCTCCTCCATCCAAAAACCGCTCTAATTGGTTAATATCATCACTGAGAATAGACATTAAACCGCCAGTGCTGCGTTCTTCAAAATAAGCCAATTCCAACTCTTGCAAATGTTTGTATGCATCCAAACGCAAGTCATGCTGAATATTCTGAGCCAAATTCCGCCAAAGTCGAGCGTAGGCGTACTCAAAAACAGATTCTAGTATCCAAATGATCACAGTCAGGAAGGAAATAATCAAAAATTGTTGAAAGACATCGCGTACCCCTAACTGTGCAATTATGGAATTCTGCTGCTTGACTACTACATCCACCGCCACGCCAATTAAGCCGGGTGGTGCCAAGTCAAAAAATTTATTCAGGATAGAATAAGTAGTCGCCAGCCAAATTTGTTTACGATACTGGTGTCCATACTCAAGCAAGCGCTGGAGAGGATGCGTTGAATGTTTACGCCTTCTTGATATCCGATGAGATTTTAATAGAGTAGCCACGGCTTTTTGCGGTTTCGTGCAGTTGATATTAACACAGAACAAAGTCCTGAGTCTGACGATGAGCGATTACCTACGGTACGCTACGCGAACGCAATTATAGTTCTATCGACTGTAATCCCTTCGAGCGATCGCTACAAGCTAATCACAATATAATCTTGACTTTTTTCCCAGATGTCTATAATAAAGGGGCTTTTCCCCGCAGGCTCTTTGGGGTTCCGGGTATTATGCTTAATTGCCCGGATATCATATCACATCTATGTATTTATCAGCAAATTGCGTATGAGAGTTGAAACCGAATATGGCAATCTCAGATATGCTCCAAGAACCACAGCGTCTGCGTCCCTTATTTAGTGGACTGCGTGGCGATTTGACGGGAGGACTGACGGCAGCAGTGGTAGCCTTGCCTTTAGCTTTAGCCTTTGCGGTGGCAAGTGGAGTAGAACCAAAAGCTGGACTTTACACCGCGATTGTGGCAGGAATTGTCGCGGCAATCTTTGGCGGTTCCTCGGTACAGATTACAGGACCAACAGGCGCAATGGCTGTGGTTTTGGTGGGAATTGTCGCCAAGTACGGCATTGAGAAAGTTTGGATTGCTGGGGTGATGGCTGGGATTATCCAGATTGCCTTGGGGGTTGCCAAACTTGGACAGCTAGTGAAGTTTATTCCCTATCCAGTGACGGCAGGCTTTACCAATGGTATTGCCGTGATTATATTTTGTGGTCAATTAAATAATTTCTTTGGTTTACAACTACCGCGTAGCGAACATTTTTTGCCGGGACTTTGGCAAAGTGCAAGTCATGTAGAAGCTTTAAACTGGGCTGCTGTTGGGTTGGCAATAGTGGTGATTGCAACCACGGTTTTGTGGCCTAAGATTAATTCTACAATACCGGGTTCTTTAATGGGGTTGGTGTTGGCAACAGCGATCGCTAGTTATTTCCATCTGGATGTACTGACAATTGGCAGCATTCCGCAATCTTTACCGATGCCCCAAAGTATTCCCCACTGGAATGATTTTGGCTTGATTCGGGAACTGATAAATCCGGCTTTGGCTTTAGCAGCACTGGGAAGTATTGAATCGTTGCTATCGGCGGTGGTGGCTGATGGGATGACAGTCAGCGAAAAACACAATAGCGATCGCGAATTAATTGGTCAAGGATTAGCAAATATCATTGTGCCATTTTTTGGTGGCATTCCCGCAACAGGTGCGATCGCTCGGACTGTTGTGAATGTCCGTTCTGGTGGGAAAACCCGACTATCTGGGGTAATTCATGGCGTTGCCTTAGCCATTATTGTTTTAACTTTAGCACCCCTAGCAGCACAGATTCCTTTAGCAGCACTTGCTGGCATTTTGATGGTGGTTAGCTTGCGGATGATTGAGTGGGATGGCATTGGTTTGTTAATGCGTGCTACTTACTCCGACTTTGCGGTGATGATTCTCACCTGGCTAGTGACAATCTTGTTTGACTTAGTTCTCGCTGTCGAAGTGGGATTGATTGCAGCCGGAGCCTTATTCATCAAACGGATGAGCGATTTAAGCCTAGTCAAAATACCTGAAACCGAAGTATTTCCCCCTGGTACTCCTCTGGAATTAGGTAAGGAAATTGCAGTTTATCGGGTAGATGGCCCCGTATTTTTTGGTGCTGCTGAACGGTTTGCTACCTTCCTCCGCGATGAACCGGAAGTGAAGTATTTAATTCTGCGGTTACGGTTTGTGCCAAATATGGACACAACTGGGTTAGTAGCCTTAGAAGATATTTATCACGACATGGAACGGCACAATTGCCGCTTAATTCTCACAGGTTTACAACCCGAAGTCAAACAACTATTAGAACGTTCAGGATTGTTAAAAACAATTGGGTTATCAAATTGTTTTGAAACAACTACAGATGCGATTTGCTCTATCTCTCCTCAGATTGCAGGATGTTCTCTACCTGTAGCGGCTGATTTGAAAACAAAAGAATTGATGGAATTAAATGAATGACAATATTTTGCGATTAATCAAAGCCTCTCTTTCTATAAAGGCTACGGTGTACACACAAGTCTCTTGACCTGCAATGGCATTGCATCGGCTGACAATGGCTACGCCCCTTAATCCCCCCTTATAAAGGCTACGCTGTACACACAATAGGACTTACGCAAAATATCTCTCAAACTCTAATTTCTCTGTGCCGCGCCAGTTGCTACAAACTCCTCCACCCCCGCAACGCACTGGCTTCTCTGTGCCTCTGCGGTTCGTTATTCCGTAACTTGTGCGTAAGTCCTAACACAAGTCTGAAATAGCTGATTAACCAAGGTTTTACCCCACCCTAACCCTCCCCTTATAAAGGGGAGGGAACTAGATTTCTTGTTTCCCCCCAATCTATCAGGGGGATTAAGGGGGGGGGTAATTCAACTTGTGTGTACACCGTAGCCTTGCTTGCGGGGTGGGTTCTTCTACCTCACAAAGGCCGAGAACCGCTATATGCAAACTGTATTGATCGGAGTTTTGCCTTTAGCTGGTAGTCAAAACAACACCTTGGCGCACAGTACGTTTGCGATTGCTTTTACGAGTACCCCCAGCCATCTGATACTCGTGGCTATTTTTACCAAATTTATAAGCAACACCAAGCAAAATTTTTTCAGAATAGTCTGCCAAACCTCGTTCATTTTCGGTGATTTGGGTTAATAAAACATCAATAGTAGAGAGAGTGGTATTGTAGGCTTCCAGAGATTGACGGAGACTTTCAATTTTGTCAGTATAATCTTTAACTGTTAAACTTTCTCCTACATTTAGAGTAAGACTGATAGATTTAATACTTGCCAAGCGCATCTCAGCCTTGCTAAGAATACGTGAATCGCGTTTGCGTCTTGCCATAATTAATACTCCTTTACCTGGGAAAATAACCTAAATTTCTAGTAACTCTATACTGGACAATTTTTTAAAAGGTTGTCCTGCGTAAAATTGTTGATTTTTCTTAAAAAGCCTAAAATTTGAGTAATTTCATCAATTTTAAATCCCCCCTCTCTTCCTCTCATAACCGCAGTGGCTCCACAAGGAGCAACTAGAGGCAAGTTTATAAAAGATTTGAATGTGTTAGAAATCTGTACAGTAAACCCGCTCTTACTTTTTTCTGACTCACGACTCAGCACTGAGTGAGGTTAAAGCAGAAGTTGCTACTCTTAAGACGGAAGTTGCTACAGACTGCGCAAAATACGGAAACGTTAAGGCGGAAGTTCCTACTCTTAAGACGGAAGTTGCTACAGACTGCGCGAAACACGGAAACGTTAAGGCAGAAGTTCCTACTCTTAAGGCGGAAGTTGCTACAGACTGCGCGAAACACGGA
>NZ_JBALFC010000005.1:0-6083 GCF_036917755.1 Nostoc sp. | reverse complement strand
GGTTGTGCCTGCTTATTTACTCATTTTTTCTATCAAAACTACAAGTCGTCTTGAAAGCACCCTTATTACAGTAGCTTGTCTAATGTAATGTAATGTAATGTAATGTAATGGGCAGATCGCGAATCCGTTTGCCTGTAGCCTGATAGACCGCGTTGGCGATCACCTCCGGTGGGCGGTTACGCCATCGCTAAACTCCTGGTAATTCCCCATTGTGTCTCTATTTAGATATGGTATTAATTAATGTTCATCTGTGCTGATACCCAAATTCTTTTTCCACGCTCCCTGGCTTATGCTACCTATCGGGATAAACGTTTTTGAGCTAGTTCCCTATATGCCAAACGTGCGCCACATCACACTTTTATCCCGCAGTGAAGCTTTGGGTAATATTTCTAGTGTCAATGAATGGCACGGTGGCAGTGAAATTCCAGCAGCAGCAAGAGTTTTGCTCAGTGAAGAGATGCTCTCTTGGACAGAATATAATACTTGGAATCAGACTGATTTTACACTTGAATGGCGTATTGAAACTCACGCTTTCACAGAAGCAGTCAAGTGTTCTGGCAAAAATCGCTTTCTGGAAGATGGCAATAATACAGTAATTGAAAGCCGTGGTGAACTAGTGATTGACCCGAAAAAAATTAAGGGAGTACCATTCTTTCTCACAAGTACAATTGCTCATGTAGTCGAAGATTTTTTAGCGAAAAATATACAACCAAACCTCCTAGCAATGAGTGCGGGAGTGCGCCAGTATCTAGAGCAAGCCTCATTCGATTGAAAAATAGCATATCAATCGGCGGAAACTTCGCCAGCAATTTCTTAATCATTATCACCAATGCCGGTCATCACTCCAACACTCTTCCAAGAAGTCAAAACCTGGATTCTGCCCCGAATTCGCCGCAAGTTTAAGTTTCTGCATACGTTCCGGTCGCATCGCCTCATGCGACCATTTTTCAGCACTGGAGACAGGCGCGGCGGAACTTTCGCCTTCATGAACTGTTTTGACTTCTCCACCTGAAACTGAATTTTCAACCAACAATGAAGTGGAATTACTTTCTTCTACTTGCCCCTGTATCTGATTAGTGATCGCAGAATTTAAAGAAAATTCATTTTGAGCAAGGGACGCGGCGGAACAAGTACCTTTATGACAGTCTTTCGGCTCAACAGCACAATCCTGTCCTTCTCCTGACTTTTCCCGTTATCTTCATTGATGGAGCGATCGCTTACTATACCCCTAACTCAAAGCCCTATTCTCTCGTGATTAATTCTCATTAAAATTAAATTGTTGAGAATTAGATATAGTGTGAAACCCTTATTATTTCGTTGTTTCACGACTTAACGGGAAAAGTCAGGTCCTTCTCCTATTAACAAAGCAGATTCACCCTGTACTCTCCTGGCTATATATAATGCCAATCTTAGGGTGACACTCTACGGAACTCCTGTCTACTTTTGACTTTGCCAACAGCATCGGTTGCTCATTTCACCCCCCTCCTTACGCTGTGGCAGATTTATATCGCCGAAGATGGAGAGTTGAAGAGGCTTTTTATCTAGTTAAACGTTTATTGGGGCTGTCTTATTTGTCGACTGGTTTTATTAATGGTGTCAAATTACAAGTGTGGGCTAGTTAGCTATTTTATGCAGTTTTAGTAAACCTGGAAGATGGGGTAAGTTATCAATTTTATTTGTTTGTTCAAATTCATGAATTTATCTTAACTAATAAGGTTCTATTAATTCAGATGTGAATTCTAGCTAGAGAGAGAAAGAAAAGCAATGACAATGAATTACAGTGTTTATATATATTTTTTGAGTAACTGAAATTAGTACTTTCTTAAAATATTTTTATTTGATTATTTTATGTTCGTTGACTTGAAAGTGATGGGGAGAGCCTTTAGTCTGCGAGAACCAACCTTCTTGCACCACTCCAACTCATCTTTTGATAACTTTATATCAGAAAATTGTTGCACAAGT
Organism: Nostoc sp.; assembly: GCF_036917755.1. GTDB lineage: Bacteria > Cyanobacteriota > Cyanobacteriia > Cyanobacteriales > Nostocaceae > Nostoc. The sequence goes on along the minus strand of NZ_JBALFC010000005.1, from coordinate 4,121 downwards.
GTATTAATAGCAATTTCAGCTTCAATTCGCGCCAATACTGCACCCAAACAATAATGGATACCATCAACAAAAGCTAAGTGACTATTATTAGCTCGTCTAATATCGAAGTGATCGGGGTCAGGAAACTGTGCAGGATCGCGATTTGCAGCGCCTAAAATCACAAGAACTTTCTCACCAAATGGAATAGTGATACCATCTATATCAACATCTTCAGTCGCTATTCGTGTAATGATTTGGATTGGGCTATCATAACGTAGCATTTCTTCCACAGCACTTTGGATGAGTGTTGGTTGTGTTTTCAGTTGTTCCATTTGCTGTGGGTGACGCAATAGAGCAAGCATACCGTTACTTATGAGATTGACTGTGGTTTCTTCACCAGCAAAGAACAACAACATACAAACAGATATAATTTCTTGTTCACTTAATTTGTTATCCTGTTCTTTAACTGTAATCAAGGCGGTTAACAAATCTTGTTGTGGATTTTTTTTGCGTTGAGAAATCAAGCTTTTAAAATAATCTGTAAATTCTAGTGCAACTGTATTCATCTGCTCATAATCTTTCAAAGACCTAAGCGGATCTAAAATATTGGATAGTGTATCCGACCAATGATATAGCTTAAACCAATCTTCAATAGGTACTCCTAGTATTGTAGCAATAACGCTGCAAGGTAATGGACAAGCAAAATCGGACATTATATCCATACTCTCCTTGTACCGAACTTTGTTAATCAATTCATCAGTAATTTTTTGAATTTGAGGACGCAGAGAATTGATAGTTGTAGCAGTAAAAGCTTTACTAATTAGCCCTCGTAATCTGGTATGTTCAGGCGGATCTAAAAATATTAACCATTTGTCAAGAGCTTGTGCAAGTGTATTGAAATCTTGCTGCTCTAGATAAGTGCTTTTATCTCTAATATTTTTTGAGATTTTAGTAACACAAAAGCGAGGGTCACGCAAAACTGCTTTGGCATCAATATAGCGAGTTAGTACCCACATACCTGGAAAGCTTTGATGTATTGGTTCAACAGAGCGAAGGCTATGGTAAATAGGATAGGGATTTGCCTGAAATTTTGGGTCATAAGGATTGAATTTTATAGATTTTTCAACCACTATTTTTTGAGTTTTATTTGTATAATTAATTGGTTCCATTTCATATATCCTCCTATGAATCTCCAAGCTTGACAAAAATTACTTAGCAAGTAAATTTTACAGGTAGAGCTTTCAAGCCACGTAAGACAGTATTCTTTCGCCACTCTAGTTGATTTGAAGCTAACTTTAAATTAGGTAATTGTTGAATAAGCGTGTTAATTGCAATTTGCGCTTGAATACGTGCTAACCCAGCTCCCAAGCAATAATGAATACCATCACCAAAAGCAACGTGTGGATTGGGATTTCGATTAATATTTAAGCGATCAGGATCTGGAAATTGGACTGGATCTCGGTTAGCTGCCCCTAAGCACAGAACCACTTTTTCACCTGCTTGAATTGTTTGATTGCCTATTTCAAAGTTAACAGTAGCAATGCGAGTTGTTGTCTGAATTGGGCTATCGTAGCGAAGTATTTCTTCTACTGCACTTTGGATCTTTGTCGGTTCTGTTTTAAGTTGTTCTATTTCGTCAGGATGATTTAACAATGCCAGCATTCCATTGCCGATTGTATTGACTGTGCTTTCTTCACCTGTTGCAAATAACATGATGCAAGTTGCTAATAGTTCCTCCTCACTTAACCTGTCACTCTGCTCTCTAACTGCAATTAAGGCACTAATCAAGTCGGCTTGTGGCTGTTTTTCTCGTTTGGCAATTAGAGCGCGTAAGTACTCCTTAAATGCTTCTGTGACTTCATTTATGGTTTCAAATTCTTCTAATGAAACCAGTGAGTCTAAGATACGAGCCAAAACATTAGACCACTGATTAAGCTGGTCTTGATCTTCTTGTGGTATTCCCAACAGCCTACTAATCACTGTGACAGGAAGTGGAATCGCAAAGTCGGCAATAATGTCCATACTCCCCTTGTGCCGAACTTTGTCAAGCAATTCATTTACTATTTCCTGAATCCGGGGGCGCATTTGCTCAACAATTACAGGAGAAAAAACTTTCATTACCAAATTACGTAATCTGGTATGGTTTGGCGAGTCCATATAAAATAAAAATCGGCTAGTAGTATGGGCAAGAGTATTCAGATTTTTTCCCTTGTCTTGCAGATATTGGTTTCGTTCTTGGATTGATTTTGGTTTGTCTTGACTGCGAACATAACCACTTCTCAAAACTGCTTTGACATCAGCATAGCGGGAAACGAGCCAATCACCTCCAACAAAGTATTGATGTATGGGAGATTCTGTTCGGAGGCGGTGGTAAGTTGGATCAGGATTAATGCGAACTTTCGGGTCAAAAAGATTGAATCTGAATGCTTTTGCTAACTTGAGTTTTTCTGCTTGGTTAGTACTAATAACTTCTTTGTTCATGCTAATAATTTGTTTGATTTAGTCAATTGGTTTTTAAACAACAACTGAATAAGTTGTTGATGACAACGACTGAAATTTTTCTGCTAAGTATTGTGATAGTGTTTCGATGTCTGGATACTCCCAGAAAAGAGTAATTTCAAGTTCACAACCAAGCAATTGACCTAATTCCCCCGTTAAGCTTACCGCCACTGCTGAATCTAAACCGTATGTAGAAAAAGGCTCTTGAATATCTATCTCATCAGGAGGTATTTTCAAGTACATGGCGAGATGAGAAATCAGCCATGTCTGGATCTCTTTTTCTGTCAAAGTTGGCTTTAATGATTTCTGATCTGTGTCAGATTTATTAATATCTGAATTCACATCTGAATTTTGCACTTGTTGCCAAAGATCGTCTACTTCTGCTTGAAGTTGCAGTAAGTCTGTTTCCGTAAGATTCGCGATCCAATCTCCGATAACATCCAAACTTTTATCAAGAAATCCAACTCGACAAGCGTGACGCTGAACTTTACCACTAGAAGTTTTTGGGATGCTCGCTGTCTTTAGCAGCACAATGGCATAAACTTGTAACTGATGGTGTTCAGACACTGCCTGACGAATAGACTTAACGACTTCATCTACATCCAACTGACGTAAGTAAGTACGCTCTATCTCTTGAGTAATAACTAGCTGCTCAATACCATCTATCTCCACAGAAAATGCTGCCCCGCAATTTGCTCGCAGTGCTGGATGACTATTCTTGACTGTTAATTCAATATCCTGGGGATAATGATTTTGCCCTCGAATAATCATCATGTCTTTGAGGCGACCTGTGATAAATAGTTCGCCATCAAGCAAAAATCCTAAATCTCCAGTGCGTAGAAATGGCCCTCCTTTTGTGTCTAGCAATTGTGCATTAAATGTCTGTTGAGTATCTTGGGGTTTGTTCCAGTAACCACCAGCCACACTTGATCCAGCAACCCAAATCTCTCCTATTTCTCCATCCAGACAGCGAGTTAATGATTCTGGGTTAACAATGACAATTTCTTGATCTAAACTATTATGACCAACAACTGCTTTAGCGTCTTCTGAATCGCTTGTGGTAGTCACAATCAAATTCTGTTTTAAAGCTTGCTCTTGCACAAAGCGAATCACTGGTGGCTGTTTTTTCACACCCCCAGATACAATTAAAGTTGTCTCTGCCATTCCATAGCAAGGGTAAAAAGTACTTTTTGTGAAGCCACAATCAGCAAAGGTTTCTGAAAATTTCTCTATAGTTTCTGCTCGTACAGGTTCAGCACCATTGAAAGCAACCTCCCAACTACTCAAATCGAGGTGTTTACGTTGCTCAGGTGCAATCTTTTCAACACACAGGTCATAAGCAAAATTAGGCCCCCCACTGGTAGTCGCCTGATAGTCAGAAATAGCTTTTAGCCAGCGAAAGGGTTTTTGTAGGAAAGACTCTGGCGACATCAGTGTAACTGAGCAACTACCATATAGAGGCTGTAACACTCCACCAATCAGCCCCATATCGTGGTAAGGAGGCAGCCAAATTACACCTCGACTGTTAGGTGTATGCTCAAAAGACTGATACAGCAGATTGCAGGTTTATGAGGTACAGTAGCAGCAGTTTGCAAACCAATTTCTTAAATGTCTAGGATTGAACAAATTAAGTGCGATCGCAA
>NZ_JBALFC010000004.1:0-10400 GCF_036917755.1 Nostoc sp. | reverse complement strand
TTTGCGGTTTAATCTGATTGCTGCTCTCTACAATTACGAGCTTTTTCTCCCCAAAATCAAATCTTCCTGAGTGACTTTTGCAAGAGGTCTAATGTGTCTGGTTGTTAATTTACGCCGCTTTTTCAATATGGCCGATATAATAGATTCTGTTTTGAAAATGGGTACTAAATCTTTTTCGAGTAGCCCATTTTCTTCGATCAAAACCTGAAGTAAATCTACTCCATAAATATCAGGCACGGGCTGCTGCGTTTGTTCATACTCATAAACTAGAGTACCTAAAATATTAAGATAATCTTTTTCATCTGATGTTAGCGGGGCGCTGTCTATCAGAGAATCAATAATTTTTTGGGTAGCAAATAACTCCTCTTCAGTCTTGATAGGACGAGGAGGAAATGCTTGTAGTAGCTCAATGTAGGTAGGGTGTTTATTTAAACCAAGGGTCATTTTTCCATTTGTCTGTATCGTACTCTGTATGGGTTATTATGTTACGAATAAATATTTTTTTGCTTTGATAGTCAATATACTTTCTAAGTCAGTGTCAAGAGCATAATGATTGGGGTTTTCGGTTTACCCCCAATCGCGGTAGACTTTCGGTAAAAAGATACTTGTTATCAGGTTTAGCAAGTGCGATCTGCGTTTCGCAGCAGCGCTTCGCGATCGCCAAAAATCTGATTAAAGATAGCGCTTTTGAGTAATTTTTAAGTATAATTACTTAAAAACTGTTAGCCAGTCCCAACAAGAAGCGATTTTTGGCATCTGTTTGTTACCAGGATTGTTAGGGAAGTTTGATTTAGAGTTGCTAAATCTCAAAGGTCTTGATAAGCTGAAACACCAATAATATAAGCCTTCTGGCGCTTTTTCTGTCTTCAGATCGCGGAAGATGCCGACGCAATATAGGAGTGTTTTTTAGTGAACGCAGCTGAACAGGCAACGAACCTTGAACTCGCCAGCAACATTGCTACGGTGGTTAATTTGTTCAAATTCGAGTTTCCTGATGCCAAATCTGATCTCAAACCCTGGAAGAATGACCCAGAAACCAGGGAGTTAGTCGATCCAGATTCTATAGATATTGGCTTTCACTTTCCTGGTATCAGCAAATCTTGGCGAAGTCGCAGTATTTTGATTCAAATCCGATTTTATCAAGATCCCATCAATAATTCCCGCCGTGCGATCGGTGTGGAGGTAGCTGGATTTGATCATCGCGGCGAGGCGTGGCGACTTTCTACGGTAGAAAACTGGAGTATTGTCGGCGCATCTTCGCCTTCTGGTGAAATTGGGGATAAGCTCAAACAGATTTGCCGACAGATTTTAGAAGTTTTTAATAAACCAAGTGAATAAAATCAACTTGTGTCACAGAAAGTAGTGGGGAATAATACAGAGGAAAGCTTTGCGTAGGCATAGCCCAACCCAGGCATCGCTACCACCCCGATCACAATGACCACTGTAATATTTGTACATGGCACAGGCATTAGGGAACGAGAATACAACGAAACCTTTCAGATAATTGAGCAAAAGATTCACGCCCAACGTCCTGATATCATAGTTGCTTGCTGCCTTTGGGGTGAATTAGGTGCAAAGTTTAATGATAATCGTTTATATTGCACTCAACTGCAAACTGTCATATCATCATTCATCATTTTTATTAGCCAATCTTTGACTAACCAACTTAGCCGCTAAATGTATCGCTGCTTTCATACTGGTAGCATCAGCAATTCCCTTACCCGCAATATCAAACGCTGTTCCATGGTCTGGTGAAGTGCGAACGAAAGGAAGACCAATAGAAGTATTAACTGCCCGATCAAACGCCATCAGCTTCACAGGAATTAAGCCTTGGTCGTGGTAAAGTGCTAGATAAGCATCAGCCGGATTTTGTACTAAAGAATTTCCATACCAAGCTTGACCAGGTTTAACCCACATCGTATCTGGCGGTATCGGTCCATCTAGCTGTAATTCTGGTCTATTTTGCCGCTCTTGCTCCAACCAAGGAATTAGCCAATCCTGTTCTTCATGTCCGAGTTGTCCCTGTTCGCCACTGTGGGGATTTAACCCGGCGATCGCAATTCTCCCTCTATCTATACCAAAATCCCTCTCCAAACACTCCACCAGCAAATCCAATTTCTCTGTCAACAACTGCGGTGTCAATGTATCGGCTACTTGACGTAGGGGAATATGTGTGGTAACAAGTAAAGTGCGGAGTGTCCAACCAGTATGGGGCGATCGCGCTACGAATAACATCCCAAAACGCTCAACACCTGATTTTTGTGCCAAAAGTTCCGTTTGCCCCGGATAATTATACCCTGCGGCTTTCCAAGCAGATTTAGCGATCGGGCCGGTGACAATACCATCAAATTTACCAGCGAGTGTTTGAGCGATCGCATATTCCATATATGCAAAACTAGCCGCACCACTCGCCGCATTACCTATTCCTGGGATAATTTCACCTTTAATTTTCCCATCCAACTGCACATCGCTGACTGACAACTCATCTAGATTTACCAAAGGTGCTAAATTCTCAGTTAAATTCAGTTTGCGATAAGTTAGTGCCAACAAATCCCGGTTTCCCACCACTGTAACGTCATATTTTTGACTGATTTGGGGATCTGCTAAAGCTTTCAAAATTACCTCCGGCCCAATCCCCGCCGGATCTCCCAGCGTTAGCGCCAAACGCGGACGATTCTCTTTGCTAAAATTTGCTAAATTACCTTGATTATTTTGATACATAAAATTTCTTCATAATTATTATCATCAAATTTTCCCAATTTCCCCATCTCCCCCTCTCCCAACAGTAGGGATTGCCCACCAAATCAATAGGGATTACCTGCTAAACTAGTTTAATAGTTTAATGATGTTGGAAGCTGCAACCTCAGTGAAGCAGGTTGGAGTACTTCACAACTCTTTACACAGGTCTAATCCTACAGCAACTATTAAAAAGCTTCTGGTAGACCTAGTTTACACACCACTTTGCATAAGGAGAGTCACACCAATGGGCGGCGAAATTTTGAATGCAGCTCTATTGTCTTTCGGTTTAATCTTCGTGGGCTGGGGCTTAGGCGCCTTGTTACTGAAAATTCAGGGCACAGAAGAATAATTGAGTGCTGAGTTATCAGTGCTGAGTGCTGAGTTAGGAGTTAAGAGTTATTATTCTCCCCATTCCCCATTCCCCACTCCCCACTCCCTTTTTCATTGAAATGGGAAAAAAGCTTGTCCGTTAACCGGACAGCGATTTTCTCATAAATCTCTCCAAATAAATTTATTTCTGAGAAAAGATGTAAACTTTTGTTTGCATAGGTTATCCTGATAACATTCTTTTCATAAAACATTAAAATTTATTACAGCCCTCATGACATTATTAATCGTCGGTGCCACTGGCACCTTAGGAAGACAAGTGGCTCGTCGTGCTATCGATGAGGGGTATAAAGTACGCTGTCTTGTGCGGAGCAGTAAAAAAGCAGCTTTTCTCAAAGAATGGGGTGCAGAACTAGTACCGGGAAATTTGCGTTACCCCGAAAGCCTAGCCCAAGCATTAGAAGGTGTAACCCAAGTTATTGATGCGTCAACATCTCGCCCCACAGATTCACTGAGTATCAAACAAGTGGACTGGGACGGCAAAGTAGCATTGATTCAAGCCGCCAAAGCAGCAGGTGTAAAGCGTTTTATCTTCTTTTCGATTTTAGATGCTGATAAATACCCAGAAGTGCCGCTAATGGAAATTAAGCGATGTACAGAACTCTTCCTGGCTGAGTCGGGCTTGAATTACACCATCTTGCGGCTAGCTGGATTTATGCAAGGGTTAATCGGTCAGTACGGGATTCCCATTCTGGAAGCACAGCCAGTTTGGGTAACAGGTAATTCTTCTCCCATCGCCTATATGGACACTCAGGACATTGCGAAGTTTGCGATCCGAGCATTGAGTGTACCAGAAACGGAAAACCAAGCTTTTCCTGTAGTCGGGACTCGTGCATGGAGTGCAGAGGAAATCATCAGCCTGTGCGAACGCTTATCTGGAAAAGACGCTAGGGTAACACGGATGCCAATAAACTTGCTGCGTGCTGTGCGGGGCTTAATGCGGTTCTTTCAGTGGGGATGGAATGTGGCGGACAGGCTAGCGTTTACAGAAGTATTGGCTAGTGGTAAACAGTTAAATGCTTCAATGGATGAAGTATACACAGTCTTTGGTTTAGATCAGCAACAAACCACAACCCTAGAAAGCTATCTACAAGAGTACTTCAGCCGAATAATGAAGAAACTCAAAGAGTTAGACTACGAGAAAAATAAAAATAAAAAGCAGAAACCTAAAAAAACTCCTTTTAAACAGTCTTCAAAAGTCAATAGTCAATAGTCATTACAAAACAGCCATTAGTCGTTAAACTCTAGACTCTGGACATTTGACTCTAGATTAATGACTACATGACCAAAAATGTGTAAGGATTACATAATAAAGAGCATCGCCTAGATTTGGATATTTGAGTGTGCCGAAAGCAGGCATTATCTACAATGACGTTAAACCGATAGCGGGTCGCGTCGCTATCGAGTTGAAAGACAAGCTAACCGCAGCCGGTTGGAATGTATGTATCACATCGAGTATCGGTGGAATACTGGGCTACTCTACGCCTGAGAGTCCTGTATTTCACACCCCGATTGACGGTCTGACGCCTCCTGGTTTTGATTCAGACATGAAGTTTGCAGTGGTATTAGGGGGAGACGGCACTGTTTTAGCAGCGTCTCGTCAGGTAGCCCCCTGTGGTATTCCACTGCTCACAGTGAATACCGGCCACATGGGGTTTTTGACAGAAACTTTCCTGAATCAATTGCCCCAAGCACTAGAGCAGGCGATGGCGGGTGAGTATGAAATTGAAGAACGAGCCATGCTCACCGTCAAAGTTTTTCGGGGAGATTCAGTACTATGGGAAGCCCTCTGCTTGAATGAAATGGTGCTGCACCGGGAACCTTTGACCTCTATGTGCCATTTTGAAATTGCCATAGGGCGTCATGCGCCAGTAGATATTGCGGCGGATGGTGTGATTGTTTCTACGCCTACTGGTTCTACAGCTTACTCATTGAGTGCTGGTGGTCCAGTGGTGACTCCTGGCGTACCTGTTTTACAGCTAGTACCCATTTGTCCTCATTCCCTAGCTTCTAGAGCATTGGTGTTTCCAGATACCGAATCGGTCAACATCTACCCAGTCAATATTCCTCGGCTGGTGATGGTGGTAGATGGTAATGGTGGGTGCTATATCCTACCAGAGGATAGAGTTTATATGGAGCGATCGCAATATAGTGTCCGATTTATTCGCCTGCAACCGCCTGAGTTTTTCCGAATTTTGCGAGAAAAATTAGGTTGGGGTTTGCCACATATCGCCAAACCAACTTCGGTAGAATTGCCGTAATCATTGGGAATTGGGCATTGGGCATTGGGCATTTGTTATTAATTCTTCTCCCTCATCCCCCTCATCCTCCTCATCCCCCTATTCCCCATGGCCCATGGCCCATGCCCCATGCCCCATGCCCAATTTACTGATTCCTTCCAGAATTACTGGTGTAGGGATGGTATTTGGAGTTAGTTATTAAGATTGCATCGGAGAATTCGATGGCTGACACCTGAACGTGCTAAAAGATCCTTAGCAGCGTGTCAAATCAGGATTGCTCCATCACTAAAAACTCGTAATTGCACTTTTAACTGATGTAAAGATTTTTTCTGGAATATCTTTACAATCCCAAATCCAATATCCCAAATTGTTATGACAGTTGCTCAAAGTCCCTGTGTTCTGGTGATTGAAACCGATGAGAGCCTAGCAAATCAGCTTTCTTGCGATTTGCAAGAAGCCGGCTATGAATCAATTTTGGCTCATGATGCGACCAGTGGTTTGCAACACTGTCGCGATCGCCAGCCTGCTTTAATTGTTTTAGACCGGATGCTAGCAGGAGAATCAGGACTCTCATTGTGCAAAAATCTCAGAAGCACTGGCCTGCGATCGCCTGTGTTGATCTTAATGGCAAGGGATACAGTTGATGATCGGGTAGCTTGTCTAGAAGCTGGAGCGGATGATTACATCCTCAAGCCTTACCGCTCAGAAGACTTTTTGAAGTTGATTCGCCTCTACTTAAAACCCGATTTAGATACCACGGAGCAGTTACGCTTTGGGGATTTAATTTTAGACATCGCAACTCGCCGTGCCATACACAACGGCCGGACAATTGATTTGACAATGAAGGAATTTGAACTATTAAAATTCCTCATGGAACATCCGCGTGAGGTATTAACCCGCGAACAAATTCTAGAAAATGTTTGGGGTTACGACTTTCTGGGTGAGTCGAATGTCATTGAAGTGTACATCCGTTACTTGCGGTTAAAAATCGAAGATGAAGGTCAAAAGCGCCTGATTCAGACAGTGCGCGGTGTCGGCTACGTTTTAAGAGAATCTTAGAGACATTTCATGAAACCTCTCTACAAGCTGGTCTATTTAAATGCAAATCGCCGTAAATTCTGTAAAATTGAAATCTAAATTACAAAATCAAAAAACTATATGACTCGTCGGCTAAGTTTGCTCTCGATGTTGCTGAGTATATTTCTGATGGGCTGTTCTGTGCCAACAACAGCTAAACCTTCCACTCAAACTCCAGCACCAGAGAGTTTAGGTCAAACACTACCAATTTCTGCTAAAGCCATTGTTCCTAATGGCACAACGATTCAATTAGAGGTAGCGCAGACCCCAGAACAGCAAGCGAAGGGGTTGATGTATCGACCAGCTTTGCCAGATGACCGAGGAATGCTATTTGGGTTCCCTTCAGCGCAATCAGTCAGTTTCTGGATGAAGAATGTACCTGTGGCGTTAGACATGGTATTTCTACGTAAAGGTGTAGTTAAATATATTCAGGCTGCTGCACCTCCTTGTGCAAATGAGCCTTGTCCTACCTATGGCCCCAATACACCAATCGATAAGGTGATTGAACTTCGCTCTGGAAGAGCTGCCGAATTGAAGTTGAAAGTGGGTGATATTGTCAAAATTGAGTTTTGAGACTTCGGTGCTTTGTGGGGATAAAGATTTGGGTGGTTGCTCTGTTGAGAGCCTATACTATCGAGATGTATATTTTTTTTGTAAAAAATATCACGTATTGTGGTAAAAAGTCATCTGTAACGCTACCATTTAAAAACTGTGGTAATAATTTAAAATTCTACTCTCTCCAACCTGAAATCGCGGTCTTAAGGTTTGGTTGCAAAAATATTCCCTTGGGCGCAAGTGTAAATAGTCGCCAATAAGAGAGTATAGTTTATGGAATCTTTGTTACTACCTGTGTAATTAAATAAGGTACAAAAGTAAACAAGATGGAGCCAGCTTAACTAAATAAAAATACTGCTTGATAATCAAGCAGATGATTTGTACGAAAATTTCTATTTCTCAGACCCTCTATCAAAAGCCTCTTTTAAAGGCAGATCAAAAAAACTGTGCTAGGGTGTATAGCCGATAACGGCACTGTGACAGATGAAATACTGGCTACTGGCTACTGGCTACCGAGCAATGGTGAACTGATATATGACAATACATTCTGTACAAGGAGGTGAGATACAAATGTCACCATCAAAATATTCTCGACTGATTCATTTTTTGCAAGAAGATTTGGCAATTTCCACAGCATCACTGGCGGTGGCGCTTCGGCATCGAGAGCAAGATCCAGGGCCTTTGGCAATGATTCTTTGGCAGTACGGGTTGATTACTCTAGATCAGTTAGAAAAAATTTATGATTGGCTGGAGACAGCATAAGTAAGAAATTCAAAATTCCAAAAGAAACGCGGTCTTTTTACCAATTTGCCGTTAGATACTGTTTTGAATTTTTAATTATTAATTTTGTGTTTCCAAGAACTTCTCATTTGCCTGTTTGACCTTGGAAATCCAACCCTGATGAGAATTTAAAATTTCTGAGTAGGGTATGGTTGTTTCTGAGAGGAGTTCAAACAATGAAGGTGAGAAGTATTTGGGGAATAGTTGATGCAAAAATTGAGAAGTTCGTAGTCTAATAAATAACTCGAAAAAGAGTAGTTTGCCAGATAACGGAAACGCATAGTCACTGAGCTCGACTAGGGCGTGAGTATCTGGCTTTCGACGTAGGGTAAATTGGGCGATCGCCTCGACAATATTATCAGAATACTCATCTAATAACTGATCAAAAACAGCTACATCTTCAAAGGAAGCATTGCAGCCTTGACCTAATGAAGGAGAAGTGGCATGAGCCGCATCGCCAATCAGTATAAACGCTCTCTCCATGATCATAGCGATTACAACGAATCCTCAAAAGGGTTGAGATTGGACGATTGAGAAATGCTTCAGCTTCCGATTCTGGTAGAAGTTGACTCATCCCCCGGCTTCAAGCCGGGGGGAAATCGAAGTCATTAGTACTAATGACCAATGACTAATGACTATCTAGTTAGTCTCTTTCGATTTACTGCTGAGTAATGAGTAAAAATCATACTCATCACTCATGACTCGGTACTCAGGAATGAGTAAACACTCTAACTGCTGCTGCTATACCAGAACCAGGGGTGAAGTCTTCGTAGCCAAGTTCTGAGAGTGTAACTTCTAAAGATGCTATGCAGCTGAGGATATCGCGATCGCTCACAAAACCCAAGTGACCAATACGGAAAATTTTATTGCTCAAATGGTCTTGACCGCCTGCTAGGGCAATATCAAAGCGTTTTTTCATCAATGACCGAATCTTATCCGGTTCAATTCCCTGTGGTGCTACAGCCGTAATCGCCGGACTAGCGGAACTATCTGCTGCAAACAGGGGTAAATTTAACCCTTGAATCCCGGCACGGGTAGCATTCTTAAGCCGTTCGTGTCGAGTAAATATTGATTCTAAGCCTTCCTCTTTCATCATTCGTAACGTGGTGTGCAACGCTACAATCAAGTTCACAGGCGGAGTAAATGGAGTTGTATTTTTGGCTGTGGCTTTGCGATATTTGCCTAAATCCAAATAATATTTCGGTAGCTTCGCAGTTTTGTAAGCTTCCCAAGCCTTGGGGCTGACAGAGACAAAACCCAATCCCGGCGGAATCATATAACCTTTTTGGGAACCGGAGGCGACGATATCCAACCCCCAAGCATCCACGGGTAGATTGAACGCACCCAAGCTAGTGACAGCATCAACGATAATTAAAGCTTCACCGTGTTCTTTAACGTGGCGGTTGATGGCTTCTAGGTCATTCAACACACCCGTCGAGGTTTCGCTGTGGGTAATGATTACGGCTTTAATTTGCTTTTGGGTATCTGCTTGGAGTTTTTCGGCAAATACTGCGGGGTCTAAGGGTTTTCCCCATTCCACCTTAACTTCTTCGACATTTAAACCGTAGGCTTGGCCAACTTCTACCCAGCGTTCACCAAATTTACCATTAGAACCAACTAAAATGCGATCGCCTGGAGAGAGGAAATTAATTATTGCGGCTTCTACAGCACCCGTACCACTGACATTCAGCGTCAGCACATCACTTTCAGTTTGGTGCAGCCACTTGAGGTTTTCCGTCACCTCTGCCAAAATGTTGCTAAATTCACTAGTACGGTGTCCAATCGGATGCTTGGCTAATGCCAGTAAGGCAGCTTCTGGCACCGGCGTTGGGCCTGGAATCATCAGCATCAGCTTATCGTTCATGTGTGTATCCTAAAAGTCAAATAAAAGTCAAAATTGTGGGAAGTTGGTTAAGTCTGATAGAAAATCCTAGATATTCATCTACAAATTCCACTCAGTTTGTCACCAGCCTTGTTGTATATTTTCCAAATCCATAGGAAAAATATCGTGGGAGTTAATCATCGGTCAGCTTGACCTTGCCAATTTTAGATTTTGGATTTTGGATAATGAAATTGGTTTTTCGGTTCAAGCAAGGCTGCTATGCCTGCTCTCAAATCTAAAATCACCAAGCTGCAACCCAAGAGTGGGTGCAGTCAATCTAAAATCGCAAATCTAAAATCCCAAATTGTTTGACCTTTGCAATTTATACGAGACTCCAACTCCGATGAAACCTCTGTTCTAGGCAATCTTACCACACACCTATATGGCCAGGTTAAGGCATCTGCTCGTAGGGAAGTGGCTATTTTAGCCAAGGCTGAAGCGTCTATCTAGACTCTCGCAATTTTAGGCACTGGCATGATGAATTCTTAAATCTTATCCATAATCTGCTTCTGTTTTTTTATAGAAACACGCGAAATCCTTTTCAATATCGCGGGAATCGTCGGTGAAAAAGCTGCGTTTTGCTTCAACGAAGGAAGTAACCGCCTACACTATGCGGAACACTTGGATGTCACCGTTTGTTAAGAGTTGACATCTCCCCCGATTGAAAATCGGGGGATTCTAAACTGATGTTGCTACGGCGGCTATAAGCCGCACTCCGCAACGTTTGCGATATGATTTAT
>NZ_JBALFC010000003.1:0-60214 GCF_036917755.1 Nostoc sp. | reverse complement strand
AATGCTTGAAACAAGACTCCAAGAATATGACTCCAAGTGACCTCGTGATTGCCGCATAATTTCCGACCCTTTTTTACGGTGACGTGTACTTAGTGGGTGGAAAAATCTAAAATCGTCTTTTCTTCAATCCCCAGAGCTACGCACCCTCGTGGTCGGGGTCAATCCAAAATCGCAAATCTAAAATCCTTGCATTGGTTGACCCTCAGACACGGGACTGCAACCCCAGTATAAACTTCTCTTGAAAATGCCCTACAGACGCTAACAAGGCTTTTGTGTTAAAATTTTGGAGTGTTTTTACTTTTTTTTGCCTTTTAGCGACTTAAACCCCACACATCAGGAGAGTTTACATGACGAGCAGTTACAGTGCCGATCAGATTCAAGTTCTGGAAGGTCTGGAAGCCGTCCGCAAAAGACCAGGAATGTACATCGGTACCACTGGACCGCGAGGACTCCACCATTTAGTTTACGAGGTGGTGGACAATTCAATTGATGAGGCTTTGGCGGGTTATTGCACTCATATAGAAGTGGATATCAACGCTGATGGTTCGGTGACTGTAACAGATGATGGTCGCGGTATTCCTATCGATACTCACTCGCGCACCGGGAAATCGGCTTTGGAAACCGTGATGACGGTACTGCACGCCGGTGGTAAGTTTGGCGGCGGTGGCTACAAAGTTTCTGGAGGATTGCACGGGGTTGGTATTTCTGTTGTTAATGCCCTATCTGAGGTTGTAGAAGTTACAGTTTGGCGAGATAAAAAAGTTCATATTCAGCGTTATGAACGCGGTATCCCAGTTACTGAACTGCAAGTCAAGCCTTATAAAGAAGATAGAACCGGAACTTCTGTTACTTTTAAACCAGATACCCAAATATTCACTGTTAGCATTGAGTTTGATTACATCACTTTATCAGGTCGCCTACGGGAATTGGCGTATCTGAATGCTGGTGTCAAAATTACCTTTACTGACCACCGTCTGGAATTACTCAAAAGCGATACACCCAAGGTAGAATCCTACGATTACAAGGGTGGCATTAAAGAATATATCGCCTACATGAACCGTGAGAAGCAGCCCCTGCATGAAGAAATTATCTATGTGCAGGGGGAACGGAACAACGTACATGTGGAAGTTTCCTTACAATGGTGTACTGATGCTTACACGGATAATGTGCTGGGTTTTGCCAACAATATTCGCACAGTAGATGGTGGTACGCACTTAGAAGGGTTGAAAGCGGTTCTGACTCGGACATTAAATACGATCGCCCGCAAGCGCAATAAAATTAAAGAGAATGAACCAAACCTCAGTGGCGAACACGTCCGCGAAGGTCTGACAGCCGTTATTTCCGTTAAAGTCCCCGACCCAGAATTTGAAGGACAAACCAAAACCAAACTCGGTAACACCGAAGTACGGGGAATTGTTGATTCTCTGGTGGGAGAAGTCCTCACCGAGTATCTAGAATTTCATCCGGCGATCGCAGACTCAATTTTAGATAAAGCTATCCAAGCTTTCAAAGCCGCAGAAGCAGCCCGTCATGCGCGGGAATTAGTTCGGCGCAAATCGGTGCTGGAATCTTCGCCATTACCTGGGAAATTGGCAGATTGTAGTTCTCGTGACCCCAGCGAATCCGAGATATTCATCGTGGAAGGCGACTCAGCCGGGGGGAGTGCAAAACAAGGACGCGATCGCCGTACTCAAGCGATCTTGCCTCTACGTGGTAAAATTCTCAACATTGAAAAAACCGACGACGCCAAAATCTATAAAAATAACGAAGTTCAATCGTTAATTACAGCACTCGGTTTAGGTGTCAAAGGTGATGAATTCGATTCCACCCAACTACGCTATCATCGCATAGTCATCATGACTGATGCTGACGTAGATGGAGCGCACATCAGAACTTTGTTGTTAACATTCTTCTACCGATATCAACGAGCGCTCATTGAACAGGGCTTTATTTATATTGCTTGTCCCCCACTGTTTAAAGTAGAACGGGGACGTAATCATGAATATTGCTATAGCGATCGCGAAAAAAACCAAGCGATCGCCAAATTTCCTGCTAACGCCAACTATACCATCCAGCGCTTCAAAGGTTTGGGTGAAATGATGCCACAACAACTCTGGGACACCACAATGAACCCAGAAACCCGCAAAATGAAGCAAGTCGAAATTGAGGACGCTGCCGAAGCCGATCGCATCTTCACAATTTTAATGGGCGATCGGGTCGCACCCAGACGAGAATTCATCGAAACCTATGGTTCTAAACTCAACTTCACCGATCTCGATATCTAATATCAATTCCCTAACACTGCTCTGATAATTTGTCAAGTTGGTAATGGGTAATGGGTGATACGTTTTCACTCATTACCTTTTTTATTGCTACATAACTACAAAAATTCTAAATTTCTCACTGAGCAAATAACCATATAATTTGCTGATTGTCAACAATTTACAAAAATTCAATATTCTAATGTTAGCAAAACTACCAACTTTATTATAAATTTAGTCTAGATAATACTCTTTGCACTGACTCACTGAATAATTTCGCCCACCAGCTAGAAACACATTTGTTATGCTTTAAGCAAATAACTGAATATCATCTATCAAACAGCAATTAATAAGTATCTTGAGGATTTCTCATAATTAAGATGACAAAAACTTACTGAAATAAAAGTATTTAAGTTTACAGTTCAATTACGGAAAAACCCTTTGTAACCAAATCATCAGGCAATCTTCTGGATTCTCTTGATTCGAGGTAATGCCTACTGGGAGCCAACACCATCTGGCTGAAAACTTGTTAATATCTTCATATAATCTCGTGGCGATCGCGATTGCATTGTATGTATCTAATGTACTTTTGCCTAAGATAAGACTAAATTGGTGAGTTCCCAACACAAATTGTTTTTGAATTGATTAAAATATCCTTGTATACAATAAGAAAAGTTTGTCAAGTTTCATAGGGCTGAAATCGCCACAGTGCGCTAACGTGTGAATAAGACCAAATTAGTTAAACCTAAATTGATCTGCTATCAGGTCGATTCTGCCACCGCCTCAACTCCTCAGTTCAGGTAATTAGTACGCAGAAGGTTAACTGCTTTCAGGCAAGCACCACCACCCTTGTTGTATTTACCCAAGGTCAAGACCCGATTTAATCTCAGAAATGCGTAATTTATGAAGGAAATGTAAAATGGGTAGGTTAAGAGGAATTGTCTGAGTTAACATACAATGCACTCTTTCTCAGTAATTAATGTTGTGTAAAATACATGAAATTCGGCAAAAGCAAGCGTACTTACTTTGTAATGTAATCAGAGCGTCACTGCAATTCCGAAAAGTCGAGAAAAAATTTCCGGGTATCACTCCCGTTTTTAATGTCTTTTTGGTAATAGTGGCTAAAAATTGCTGTGGGAGTTCATGATTAATACACAAAAAGAGTGCAATTTCTGTGAAACAGGCTACAATCGGAAGAGTCTTTATAGAAAAATCTGCCAACAGTCTGAACTCATTTGTATGGAGTGGCAAATTTTTTGATCAAGGCGAGTCTTTTTTTGACCAGTTAGTTGAAAGCAAAATGTGATAGCAACACATATAACATTTACTAAAGTGAAGAAGTCACCTTTAGTAATTGCTTAAACTAAAGTAAAAACCCCTCCAATCGGAGGTGCAAAACGTCCGAAAATATCTCTGGCAAATCTGCCAACAAACTTATTTTCGGTTGACAACTAGCTCGTTTAAAAGAGCAGTAAACACATCTTGAGTAATTGATTCTGCAAGGAGCATGAGGAACGCGGCATGAACCAGGCTAACAACGTACTCGAAAGCATATATCAGCCTGACCTAGAAATAATGAATCAGCCTGAGCTCGAGTTAGAAGAACTCTTAATAGACGATGAAGAGGACTTGCTGATCATCGATGAAGGTGACGAGGAATTTTTAGAGCCTCAGTCTGATGAGGACGACGCAAAGTCTGGAAAAGCCGCTAAATCGCGTCGTCGGACACAAAGCAAGAAAAAGCACTACACCGAAGATTCAATTCGGCTTTACTTGCAAGAAATTGGTAGAATTCGGCTGTTGCGGGCAGACGAAGAAATCGAATTGGCGCGGAAAATAGCCGATTTGCTGGAATTAGAGAGGGTACGCGAAAGACTCTGTGAACAGTTAGATCGCGATCCTCGTGATAGTGAATGGGCAGAAGCAGTGCAACTTCCACTACCAGCCTTTCGTTATCGCCTCCATGTTGGTCGCAGGGCGAAAGACAAGATGGTGCAATCTAACCTCCGTCTTGTGGTTTCAATTGCTAAGAAGTACATGAATCGTGGTTTGTCGTTCCAAGACTTAATTCAGGAAGGCAGTCTCGGTTTGATTCGTGCCGCTGAGAAGTTTGACCACGAAAAAGGCTATAAGTTCTCTACATACGCTACATGGTGGATTCGTCAAGCAATTACCCGCGCGATCGCCGATCAATCTCGCACGATTCGTCTTCCAGTTCACCTTTACGAAACCATCTCTCGGATTAAGAAAACTACCAAGCTGCTATCTCAAGAAATGGGTCGCAAACCCACTGAAGAAGAAATCGCCACTCGCATGGAAATGACCATTGAGAAGTTGCGGTTTATTGCTAAATCCGCCCAGTTACCGATTTCACTAGAAACGCCCATTGGTAAAGAAGAAGATTCTCGATTAGGCGATTTTATTGAATCCGATGGTGAGACACCAGAAGACCAAGTTTCCAAAAATCTTCTGCGCGAAGACCTTGAAAAAGTCCTCGATAGTCTTAGTCCTCGTGAACGCGATGTTCTTAGACTGCGTTACGGCTTGGATGATGGTCGGATGAAAACCCTTGAGGAAATCGGCCAGATTTTCAATGTAACCCGCGAACGGATTCGTCAAATTGAGGCGAAAGCACTCCGCAAGTTACGCCATCCAAATCGTAACAGCGTTCTCAAGGAATATATTCGGTAGTCAAGAGTCATTAGTCATTTGTCATTAGTAAATAAACAAATGACAAATGACAAAACAACAAAAAACCTGGTAGTGAATTAGCACTCCAGGTTTTTTTATTTATAGGTCATCTTAGATATTAAAACTTATAGGATGCCCCAAAAATGCAGGAAGCCTTGACCAGAAAAAAGTTCAACCAAAATGGCTGCTGAAAAGCCAATCATTGCCAAGCGACCGTTCCAAATTTCTGCTTGTGGGGTAAAGCCCCAACGCCAAGCGTTGCGATCCTCAATTACGGGAGTAGTAACTTTTGTTGTGCTTACATTTGTCATGGTTAGGACTCCAAATTTAATTCTTAAGGTTTATTTCCTTATGTAAACTAATATAACAAATATTTTTATAAAGGCAACATTTTTTATACTTTTGTTTCCATACCTTGACATAAATAGTATTAGCTATTTATACAGATTAAAACATCGGCCTTCAGTGAGATTTACTGAGGTGAAGAAATGTTATCTAGACTTTCACCGTCATAGACAATCCTATATTTATTGATATTAATTGTCAAATACTTTGTTTGTATTGCTTGATTTTATATAGAGGTTGTGATTTTTAAATGAAAATTATTGATAATAAATGGAGATATTGGAGTTAAAAATACTGTCCCGATTTGTCCAGATCCCCGACTTCTTCAAGAAGTCGGGGATCTAAATCCAGCTTAGGGATTTCCAAGAAATAAATTACTACTACTTGTGGGGTGGGCCGAAAAGCCATTGGTGTCAACTTAAGCCAAAACCCTTTTCAAACCTCGTTTCCAGTCTCTGGCTGGAAATGCTGCTCATTGCGGTGTCGCAAGTCTTGAGGCGGCAGCCCTCTCGGAAGGCATTCACAGTCGGAGACTGGGAAGGAGATCACGAGAGCAGCCCTCATAATTTACGATCGCACTTCGGCAACGGTGATGATTTTTTCATCGCGGTTGAGTTGGAGGATGCTTTCACCTTTGACATCTTTACCTAAGAGCGGCACTGTTTCCACAGGTATCCGTACTACCCGCTCTTTATTCGTCACTAAAGCTACTTCACCAGATGCGTTGGCTATGACCATACCAGCTAAGTTGTCGGTTTTGCTGGCAAATCTCAGCGCTTGCGTGCCTAAATCGCCGCGATTAGCCGCTCTCAACTGACTCGCAGCCATCCGCTTGGCATATCCTTCTTGAGTAACTAGCAGCAGTTGGTCATCTTTACCGACAGTGGCACAGCCAACCATTTGCTGATTTTTCAATAACCGAAATGCTTGTAAACCCATCGCTGTGCGACCCATAATCGGTAATTGTTCATCATTAACTGCAAAGCGCAACAGTCGCCCACCGGAACTAGCTAAAATCAGATGCTCCCCTGGAGTGGTGAACTGGGTAAATGACAATTCATCATCGTCTTTGAGCTTCAAAATCGTGATTCCGCGCCGAGTCAAGTTAGTAAATTCTTCCAGAGACAGACGCTTAATTCTTCCCTGTTTTGTTACAAGAATTATCTGGCTAGTTTCGAGATTTTCCGGCAGCAAAAAGCGGCTGACCACAGCTTCTTGAGCGCCTTGAGCAGTATTACTGAGCATCGTAATCAAAGGTTTCCCCCGTGGAGAACGTCCAGTTGTTGGCGGAATTTCTCCCACGTTCACAGGATAGACTTTGCCGCCACCGGTTAGTATTAGCAAGTCTTTTGCTGTGTCGGTCAACACAGTTTGGATAATGAAGTCATTATCATGCAGACCATTTTCAGCTTTTGACTTTTTCCCAGATGGCTGGGTGCGACGGACATAACCTCGTTGGGTAAATTCTAAAATCGCTGACTCTGCTGGCTGTTCTAATTTTGGATTTGGGATTTGGGATTTTGGATTTTCCTGATCATCTTCTGCTCCTCTGTTTTTCTGTTCTTCTGCTCCTCTGCTCCTCTGCTCCTCTCCTATTTTCGTCCGCCGGGGATCGTTGTACTTGCGCTTGAGCGATCGCAAATCTTTTTTCAGCGCTTTCAATAATTCCCGGCGATCGTTGAGTAATTGCTCTAACAAGCTAATTTGTTGACTTATCTGCTCAAATTCCTGCTGCAAATTTTGCTTTTCTAAACTGGTGAGGCGGCGTAACGGCATAGCCAGAATTGCATCACCTTGTACCTCACTCAAATCTAGTTGGCTACAAAGGTTAATTTTTGCCGTACTTCCATCGGCAGCTTGGCGCAAAATTTCAATTACCTGATCCAAATTAGACAGCGCTTTCAGCAAACCTTCTACCAAATGCACACGACTTTGAGCTTTACCCAACTCGTAATTGTAGCGACGGTTCAGCGTGTGTTCTCGGAAACTCAAAAACTCCTGCAACACTTGACGCAAACTTAATTGGCGCGGTTGTCCATCCACTATCGCTAGGAGAATTGCCCCAAAAGTCATTTGTAAAGCAGTTTGGTGATATAAATTCTGGAGAATTTCTTGGGGATTGGTATCGCGTTTGAGTTCAATTACCACCCGCATACCTTCGCGATCGCTCTCATCCCGAAGATCAGAAATTCCTTGCAGGCGTCCTTGATTTACTAAGTCCGCTACCTTCTCAATCCAGCCAGCCTTATTCACTTGATAAGGCAATTCTGTAATGATAATTGCCGTCCGTCGCTTGCTTCCTCTACTAGCTGGAATCTCCTCCAGAGTCGCAACTCCCCGCAGCAGAATCCCACCTTTACCTGTGGTGTATGCTTCCCGAATTCCCGCCTGACCAATTATTTCCCCACCAGTGGGAAAGTCTGGCCCTGGAATTAACTCGAATAACTTTTCATCTGACAAATCTGGGTTATCGATTAAGGCAATTAACCCATCGACAACTTCCCCCAAGTTGTGCGGCGGAACATTCGTCGCCATTCCCACGGCAATACCAGAACAGCCGTTAAGCAACAGAAACGGCAATTGAGCAGGTAGCACCGTTGGTTCTTGCTGGGAATTATCGAAGTTACCGACAAATTCCACAGTCTCTTCACCAATTTCTGTCAGCATTCCCTCATGACTGATGGGTGCGAGGCGCGTT
This sequence comes from Nostoc sp., assembly GCF_036917755.1. Classification (GTDB taxonomy): domain Bacteria; phylum Cyanobacteriota; class Cyanobacteriia; order Cyanobacteriales; family Nostocaceae; genus Nostoc. Next base: position 52,219 of record NZ_JBALFC010000003.1, on the reverse strand, counting down.
TCTGTGTAGCGCATCGCTGCTGGCGGGTCATTATCGACGCTGCCAAAGTTACCGTGTCCTGCTAGTAAAGGATAGCGGCTAGAAAAATCCTGCACTAGCCTCACTAAGGCATCGTAAACTGATTGGTCGCCGTGGGGATGGTATTTACCCAACACATCACCCACTACACGCGCACATTTCCGATAGGGTCTATCTGGTACTAAACCAAGTTCGTGCATTGCATACAGAATGCGGCGATGCACTGGTTTTAAGCCATCACGCACGTCTGGTAGCGCTCGCCCGACAATCACGCTCATGGCATATTCTAGATAAGACCGTTGCATCTCGGTGTGCAGGGCTGTTGTAACTACCTGTCCCGTTGAGAGCAGGTTTAACTGTTTTGCCATGAGTTTTTTCCCTGAAATTTAACTACACAAAAGCCGATGGAACTCAACACTGCGGCAACCACAGCATAACGGATCAAATAGGATTCATAACAAAATTTTGATCGCCATAGAATAAAAAGCAGTAGTATCATCCTTGATGACGAGGATGCACATTGACTATTAAAAAGGATGCAGACGACTATAATCTACATAAACTTAGTAGCCATGATACTTACCGAAGAAGAATTCAGAATTCAGGAGTCAGAATCCAGGTGCCAGAATCCATTCTGGATTCTGTGCGATGGTTACTGAGCTTGCGTTGCCCTGAGCTTTGTCGTTCGCGTAGCGTCTGGTAGAGTTGGGTCGAAGTACTGGATGTATAAGAGAGGTTTAGAGCAAGCGATTTTAAACGCGCGTGATATTAAATTCTTTCCGTGACTCTTCGCTCTGACTTGACTGCTGGGATATTCTGAATTCTGAATTCTGAATTCTGAATTCTGTCTTCTGACTCCTTGCGCTCGTGATTGCATTTCTTAATTTTGAATTCTGGAATTCTTGAATCCTCTCACCTCTATGACTAAAATTCTCATGAAAACTGTCTTAATTGTCGAAGACGATCTAATTAATGCTCGTGTTTTTTCCAAAATTTTGTCCAAGCGTGGCGGCTTGGGTGTGAAACACACTGAAAATGTCGAAGAAGTCATAAAAATTGCCCAATCAGGAGAAGCAGACCTGATTTTAATGGATGTTTCTCTGTCTAGAAGTGTTTATCAAGGTAAGTCTGTTGATGGAATCAAGATTACACAAATGTTAAAATCTGATCCAAAAACAGCAAAATTACCTGTGATTTTGGTGACGGCACATGCTATGGAAGGCGATCGCGAGAACTTTCTCAAGCAAAGCGGCGCTGATGGCTACATTTCTAAGCCAGTTGTTGACCATCAACAGTTTGTTGACCAAATCATCGCACTTCTACCCCCAGACTGACCATTGAGAATTAATGACTTATTTTAGGAATATTCGCCCGCCAATGTTTTTGGGCGACTAATTCCTGTATTTAGTTAGTATATATGTACTATGAAAAGGTATTGTTAGGCAAGAGGGGAGTGGGGAATGGGGAATGGGGAGTGGGGAATGGGGAATAGGGAATGGGGAATGGGGAATCAGGAGTTGAGAGTTGGAAAAATGAAAAATTACCTCTTTCCCCTACTCCCCACTCCCTACTCCCCACTCCCTACTCCTATTGCGTAGGCTGTTTTCCTGGTGCTGATGATGAGTTTTCTCGTTGCTGTAGGGCTGCTTGAATACGGGGTAATTCTAGGAATTTTTTCGTATCAGACAGGAGACGATCGCCCCAGAGATTTTCTTTGAGGAAATCCAAACTAGCGTAGCGCGGATCGATGCGGAGTGCAGCTTCTCCAAAGGTTAGTGCTTGTTGGTGATCGCCTTTAGTATACAGTGCCACTGCCAAGGCCAATAAAGGTTCTGCGGCTTGCTTATCAAGGGTTATAGCAGATTGCCATCGCTTAATTGCTTCGGGGATATTACCCTGTTCGTAGTTGATTAAGCCAATATTGTTGAGCGCCGGCCAGAATTTTTTATCTTGGGAGACGGCCTTATCATACTGCGCGATCGCATCTGGCAATTTACCCAGCAAAAAATAAGCATTACCCAAATCAAATAACCCCTCTGGATCGTTGGGTTTTAACTTCAAACCATTTTGGTAATTGACAACAGCAGCCTGATAATTTTTCTGCTGAAAATTCGCTGAACCCAAAGCAAACAAAATATCACCATTTTTAGGGTTGATAGATTGCGCTTTTTTCAGGCTAGCGATCGCCCCATCAAACTCTTTAGTTTGCAGTTGCAATCCACCTAACAGCAACCACACCTTATCATTCTTCGGAGCCAGCTGACTAGCCAGCCGCGCTCGTGGCAAAGCTAAATCAATCTGTTGAAACTGAGCTAGTTGAGCCGCCTCTTGTGCCAAGCTCAACCCCTGCTTCTCTAACTTTGTCGCATCTAGTTGCAATGTATGGGGTATTAATGCCTGCGCGTTAGCGGCTTTTGGCATACTCCACAAACTACAAACCATTAGAAAAGAAATCAAACGAACATATTTAGGCACACTACCGCCTTTAAGCCACTAATCAAAGAATCTTTCAGCTAGCTTAAACGATCTCCGCTCTTGACGGTAGCAAAATCTTACGTGATTAGTTCTTGACATCCCGATCACAAAGGCAATAGATTAATAAGTATCCACTTACTTATTTATGGCTCGTATACCCAGAATCACCAATCAGCGAATCTTAGAAGCAGCTCGTCAAGTTTTCCTACAACAAGGATTTGGTGCTTCAACCTTAGAAATTGCTCAACAGGCTGGTATTTCTGAAGCTTCAATTTTCAAGCGATTCTCAACGAAAGAAGAGTTATTTTTTGCGGCGATGGGAATTCCAGAAAAACCCCTCTGGGTGAACGAGTTGGAATCTCTCTGTGGCAAAGGCGATCTTAAAGAAAACCTGATCAATATTTGCGTCCAGATTATGGAATTCTATCGTGAGGTGCTACCTCAGATAATGATGCTGCGATCGCGAGGCAATGCGATGCCAGAACTTGGAGGTAAAGAGCCAAGACCGATGCTAGATGTGAAAATACTGACTGCTTTCTTAGAGCGTGAGATTAACCAAGATCGCCTTCGCCCTTGCGATCCCCAGACAGTGGCTCATATCTTAGTCGGATCGGTGATGAACTACGTTTTCTTAGAACAGATGTCGTCCCAAGTCAGTATGCCAACTGCCGAATTAGCAATAGGAACTTACTTAAATTTTGGAGATCCTGCCACGGAAGTATCAGTATTTATCCTGAGTCTTGTGGATATTATTTGGCAAGGAATTGCACCAAGCTAGGATTAGAATAATTCGTAATTCGTAATTCGTAATTCGTAATGACGCGGTGCTAACAGAATTAATTTTTGTAGCGGGGATTTAGCCCTACTCGCCATTAGAAAGAAAATTAGTGACTTTAGTCATACATCAGTCTGGAATTACTAGTGACTTTGGTTATACATCAGTCTGGAATTTTTAAGCCATAATTAGGATGTATGAAATTATACGATTAGGTAAATATTAGACATTTAGACATATTGATGCCAAAACAAAAGCAACTGTCTAAATTGGTGAATCCGAACCTAAGCAGAATAGAACTTTAATCTAAACAAGGAGTCAATTCCATGCTGAAACCAAACCGTGTATCAATAGTCTTAGCTGCTGCTGCCCTGATTATTGTTCCCATTCTCTTGACTGCACCTGCAAATGCCCAGACCGTTGAACGCGATCAAGATTGGAACCGCGACGGCAGAACCAATACTGGAGAAGTCAGAAACGTTGGAGACAGGGGCAATTCAAATCGTGACGGCAGAAACAATTCTGGAGAAGTCAGAACTCGCGCAAATAGGGGCAATTGGAACCGCGACGGTAGAACCAATACTGGAGAAGTTAGAAACGTTGGAGACAGGGGAAATTGGAACCGCGACGGCAGAACAAATACTGGAGAAGTTAGAAACGTTGGAGACAGGGGCAATTGGAACCGCGACGGCAGAACAAATACTGGAGAAGTTAGAAACGTTGGAGACAGGAGCAATTGGAACCGCGACAACCAATACAATAGCAGAGCAGCCAGACTTCGTAATGGTGATCTCAGATTGGCTAATGGGAGAATTATTCCTGCTAGAGACGTAGTCAGACTTCGTAATGGTTACTCCAGACTTCCCGACGGGGTTATTATTGGCCCACAGCAGGAATTTTATGCTCCTGGCTACGTAATTCCTGCTGAGAGACCATCGCTAATCAACATACACCTTTTTTAAATAAGAAGTCAGAATTCAGAATGTAATTCCTTGGGGATTCAGACCCGCCACTACGAGAGTTGACCACTAAATCTTGGATTTAGTCTAGTTTTTCACCCTTTATTCAGGAGCCAGTCGGACTCCAATTCATGCTTAATTCTGAACACAAGTTGACACCACTTGCTCTACTTGGGGAGACTCCAGACGCTCCGCTCCTGAATTCTTTTTTGTGAAAACACTAAAAACTCAAGCAATTGTCAGTATAGGGCTACCAGGCATAGTTTTAGGCATGAATAACTGGCTCGGTAGCCGTTCTTTATAGATAAAAAAGTGGATATGAAAATTGATACATTAAACCCCGTAGATTCATCAGTTTTGGTTCCAGAGGTAAAGAAAAAAAAGGCCAAGCGTAATTGGCTCTCTTGGCTAATTGCTCTTTGCCTTTTGGGTGGAATTGGCTATGCCGTTTATTACCAAGTAACAGTTGTTTCCCGTCAAGAAGCCAGACGTCGGGTGCTGACAAAGCCTGTAGAAAGGCAGAGTTTAACAATCACAGTTTCAGCGAACGGAACGGTGAAGCCTGAGCGTTCAATCAACCTCAGCCCGAAAAATTCCGGCATCCTGAAAAGCCTGTTGGCGAAAGAAGGAGATATCGTCAAACAAGGACAGATTGTCGCTTACATGGATGATTCCAACCTGCGGGGGCAACTCACCTCAGCTCAAGGACAATTGGCACAAGCCGACGCGAACTTGCAAAAAGCGATCGCAGGCAATCGTCCTCAAGATATTGCCCAAGCACAAGGAGTATTAGACGAAGCCCAGGCGAATCTGCAAAAGGTACAAACAGGCAATCGCTCTCAAGATATTGGCCAAGCACAGGCACGGTTGCAAAGCGCTCAAGCCGCCCTTCGCCAAGCAGAAGATGATCTTGTTCGTAATCAGCAACTTTACAATGCAGGCGGTATTTCCCTTCAGACTCTTAACCAAAAGCGTTCCAGTCGCGACAGCGCCCAAGCTAATGTAAATGAAGCACAACAAGCACTGGCGTTGCAAAAAGCCGGGTCACGTTCAGAAGACATCGGGCAAGCACAAGCTGTGGTGAAACAGAGACAGCAAGCTTTGGCACTTCTGAAAGCCGGAACACGCCAAGAAGATATTGACGCAGCCCGCGCCCAGGTAACATCTGCTCGTGGTTCGCTGCAAAACATCCAAGCCCAAATCAATGACACGATCATTCGCGCCCCTTTTAATGGTGTGGTGACAAAGAAGTATGCCGATCCAGGCGCTTTCGTGACACCTACAACTGCCAGTAGTGAAGTAGCTTCTTCTTCTTCTTCTTCAATCTTGTCTCTAGCTTCCACAAATGAAGTTGTCGCAAGTTTAGCGGAAACAAATATTTCTAAAATCCGCCTTGGTCAAAAAGTCTCGATTAAAGCAGATGCCTACCCAGGAAAAACCTTTGAAGGTAAAGTCAGCCAAATTGCTGCCCAAGCAGTAGTAACGCAAAACGTCACCAGTTTTGAAGTGAGAGTATCACTTTCAGATCCTCAAATGCTACTGCGGTCTGGGATGAATGCGGAAGTAGATTTTCAAGTCGGTCAAGTTGAAAATGTTTTAGTAGTGCCAACGGCCTCGGTGGTGCGCCAACAAAATGCCACGGGTGTGTTTGTGGCAGGAAAGAATAACAAACCTGTGTTTACTCCCATCGAGACTGGCGTCACCGTGAATAACTTTACCGAAGTTAAGTCTGGATTGACAGGAAACGAAAGGGTATTGCTCAGTTTTCCAGCAGGGTCACGTCCGCAATCAACACCGAGAGGAGGAGTTTTTCCTGGTCTAGGAGGAGCAGGCGGAGCAGGTGGAGGCGGAGGTCGTTCAGGCGGTGGTGGTCGTTCTCAAGGCGGTGGTTCCCCTTAAAGTGAGTTTTAAATCAATAACTTGGGTTAAGACTTAAGGGACTTCCAAATTAAAAAACATTCAAAAACCTCATACAACAATCCTCTCTCTGTGCCCTCTGCGCCTCTGTGGTTCGTTTTCTTGGATAATTTATTTCTTGGAAATCCCTAACTCTTTGTCAAAGTCAATTTTTTTAACGAACCGCAAAGGACGCAAAGGGCGCAAAGGAAGAGAAGGAAGAGAAGGAAGAAATGTTTAGCTGAACTGGATTGAGTTTTAAATAAAACTTTATGTTTAAGATATTTAAGGGCTTTTACAAAGTTAAGAATACCCGCACAGTACCATTGCTGGAAATCTTGACAATGGCGGCAGAGACTCTGTGGAGTAATAAATTACGCACGGGTCTAACTATGTTGGGTGTGATTATTGGGATTTCCTCAGTTATTGCCATTACTTCTGTTGGTCAGGGTGTGCAAAAGGGGGTTGAGCAACAGATACAAGCATTGGGTACAGATGTTATCCAAATTTTGGCGGGTGCGGCAAGAAGCGGGAATGTCCGTCAAGGAGTAGGTTCTAGCAGCACCTTGACCTGGGAAGATGCTAAGGCGATCGCTACACAAGCGCCATCAGCACAAATGGTTTCTGCTTATCTCCAACGTACAGCCCAAGTTGTATATGCAGGACAGAACACTTCAACAACCATTTATGGCACAGATTTAAACTACCCAGAAGTCAAAAATACTCACCCTCAGCAAGGGAGATATTTTACTCAGGAAGAATTAGATATTGCTGCACAGTTTGCTATTCTTGGCCCCACAGTCCAAACCACACTTTTTGGACAGGGTGTAAATCCGATCGGTGAGCGAATTCGGATTCAGGGAGAGGCTTATGAAGTAATTGGGGTGATGGAGGCTAAAGGCGCTCAAGGCCCGATGGATCGAGATGACCAGATTTTCATCCCTCTAACTAGTATGTCGAAGAGACTGGTTGGTAACAATGCCTTGGTAGGTGTTTCTGTAAATGGAATTTTAGTCAAAGGCGCGAATCAGGAGCAGTTAGAAGCCGCTCAGTTTCAAGTCACCAATCTCTTACGGTTGCGTCACAACATTTATCCGCCACAAGCTGATGATTTTCGGCTGACTAATCAAGCTGATATTGTTAGTACCTTTACTAGTATTGTGGGTTTATTTACAGTTATGGTAGTAGCGATCGCGGGAATTTCTCTGGTGGTTGGTGGAATTGGTATTGCCAATATTATGCTAGTTTCCGTGGTTGAGCGGACGCGAGAAATCGGGATTCGCAAAGCCGTAGGAGCCACCAATTCGGCGATACTTAATCAATTTTTAGCCGAAGCGATCGTGATTTCCATTGTCGGCGGATGTATTGGCATAGTGACTGGCGTTTTATTAGCTTTTGTTGCTGCAAACATTTTCAAATTTCCCTTTGTACTTTCTTTGTTATCGATCATTGCTGGCTTTGGACTCTCATTAACGGTTGGCTTAATCGCTGGGGTAATTCCAGCACAGAACGCATCCAAATTAGATCCAATCACCGCTTTACGTAGTGACTAAATAATTCGTAATTCGTAATTCGTAATTTATATGACAACCATGATTTGGATGGAATCTATTACCAAAACCTATTATTTGGGAGAAGTTAGTGTTCCAATACTCAAGGGAATTGAACTCTCTATTGAGGAGGGGGAATATGTCTCTATTATGGGTGCGTCAGGTTCGGGTAAATCGACGCTGATGAATATTTTGGGATGTCTGGATCGTCCCACAACTGGAGACTATATTTTTGAAGGCAGAAACTTGACGACTTTTGATGATGATGAATTAGCTTATATCCGCAACCAAAGGATAGGTTTTGTTTTCCAACAATTTAACCTATTGGCGCGGGCGACAGCATTGGAAAACGTTATGTTACCAATGGTTTACGCTAATTTATCTAAGTCAAAACGCCGTGAAAGGGCATTAGAAGCCTTGGAAAAGGTAGGACTAGGGGAACGCATCGCTAACCGTCCGAGTCAACTGTCAGGCGGACAACAACAACGGGTAGCGATCGCTCGCGCTTTGGTTAACCGACCGGCGTTAGTTTTGGCAGATGAGCCAACAGGAGCTTTAGATACTGAAACTTCCCGTGAGGTGATGAGTTTGCTGACAGAACTTAATGACCAAGGAATCACGATTGTGATTGTCACTCATGAGCCAGATATTGCTGCTCAAACTCAAAGAATTATTCGAGTTCAGGATGGTTTGATTGTAGGCTAATCCGTTAATATTAACCCTGTTAGAGAAATTCAAAATTTAAAGCTCTGTAAGTAAATGAGGATGACAATTTTTGATTACATCTTTAAAATTACCGAGAAACCCAATTAATTACGACATCCAAAGATGAATTTCAGCTTAATCTTCGTGCATTCTACCTGGGTTAGCCTAGCGTTGGCGGTAGCCTTGCCGTCAGGCATCGCTATTCTTTTTCCAACTTTAGCAAGTGCAGCAACCCCCGCAGAGCCGCAGAATTCCTCAAGCTCTGTACAGGTTCCCGATTACCTCAACCCCAATCCCAATCCCCTGCAATTTCCTACCAAACCGGAGGAAGTGAAGATTCAGAAAACTGTGGCAATCAGTTTGGCACAGGCTTTGGAACTAGCACAACGCAACAATCGAGACTTACAGGTAGCCATATTGCAGCTACAACGCAGTCGTTCAGCCCTACGTCAGTCTCAAGCTGCCTTATTTCCGACTCTGGGAATCAACGGTAATGTGACTAACAGTGGTGATGGTTTTAGTAGCAGTCAATCTCAAAGCAGCAGTTCTTTCAATGGTTCAGCACAACTGAATTATAACCTCTATACCTCCGGGAATCGACAAGCGGCAATCCAAGCAGCTGAAGAACAACTACGTGTAGATGAATTAAATGTTGAAACTCAGTCTTTGACAATTAGGTTGAATGCCACCACTCAATACTACAATTTGCAACAAGCCGATGAACAAGTCAGAATTAATCGGTCTGCTGTGGTGAATGCCCAGGCTAGTTTGCGGGATACTCAAGCTCGACTAGATGCTGGAGTCGGTACGCAGTTCGATGTGCTGCAAGCTCAGGTAAATTTAGCAAATTTCCAACAACTCCTGACTAATGCGATTTCACAGCAGCGAATTGCCCGTCGTCAGCTTGCAACTCTGTTAAGTTTGTCGCAGTCAGTTGATATCACTGCCGCAGATCCTGTACAATTAGCCGGTCTTTGGCAGCCAACACTGGAAGAAACTATTATCCAAGCGTTTCAAAATCGTCCAGAATTGCCACTGTATTTGGCACAACGTAATATTGCCGAGCAACAGCGACGACAGGCACTTTCACAGCTAGGGCCGCAAGTGAGTTTGGTAGCCAACTACAACCTGCTAGATCGGTATAATGATGGCGTCAGCGTTACTGATGGCTATTCAGCAGGAATTCAAGGAAGTCTAACTTTGTTTGATGGAGGCGCAGCAAGAGCGAGTGCGGCTCAATCGAAAGCGAATATTGCGATCGCCGAGACTCAATTTGCTAGCCAGCGCGACCAAATTCGCTTTAATGTAGAAAATTACTACTTTCAATTGCAATCCAATTTAAATAATGTGCAAACTTCTAGTGTGGCTTTAAATCAAGCCAGGGAAGCTCTAAATTTAGCAAGGCTGAGGTTCCAAGCTGGTGTGGGCACTCAAACAGAGGTGATTGATGCTGAAAATGACCTGACAACAGCAGAAGGTAATCGAGTCACAGCTATTTTGAATTACAATATCGCTCTAGCTAATTTGCAAACATCAGTCACTTACAGGGCTTCGCGCTAAGTACAGCATTTCCGAAATTCGTAGCTTTTTTAAACGCAGAAAAGCGCTGAGGGGCGCTGAGTTTAGGTTGTTTCAGGCTTTTCTTAATTATCCTTTGGTCGTAAATAGACGATGCTGTAGGGGAAAAGCCATGCTAAACCCCTACGAAAGATGTGGTTTTTCGCCTGATACATCAGATTTCAGGTAAATGAAGTACATATATAAAACCCAAAACCTTGTAGAGACGTAGCAGTGCTACGTCTCTACGTGTATTCGATTAGAGCTACGTCTCTACGTGTATTCGATTAGAGCGCAATCTGCTATACATATTTGGTCTTTATTCTGAATGCGTAAGTCCTGCTTTCTTTCCTTTGCGTTCTTTGCGTCCTTCTCTGCGAGACGCTACGCGTAGCTTGTCCTCCGCAGGAGTACGCGGTTCGTTAAAAAAATTGACTTTAACAAAGAGTTAAGCCTTAACCCAAGCGTATTGGACTATGGCGTAGTAATTACCGCTACTGGGCAATGGGCTTTACTCAGAATTGCATCGACTCTGTGACCGAAGAAAACGCGACCCGTAACCATTCGGATACTACTTCCGAGAATAATTAGGTCAACTTTATTGGTTTGGGCAAACTTGAGGATTTCTCTTTCTGGGCTGGTTCCTTGCAAAATATAGGTTTTGACATCAGCACCCAGATTGCGGCCAATTGCTGCTTGCTGTTCGAGCAGATCGTGGGCCATTTCCTTGACTGGAGTTAGCGATCGCTGTTCGTAAAGAATATACTCAACCTGTGGCAAATTAATCACGTTAACAATCATCACTAATGCCCCTGTTTGAGCAGCGATCGTACTTGCCATCTCTACAGCATTTTTGCTATATTCTGTCCCCACCGTTGGCACCAGAATCTTGTTTAGCTTTTGTTGAGCGATTTTGCATATCTCGCCTTTGGGTTGGGGTAAGTGCGACTTCACCACCATCGTTGCACAAGGTGCTTCTTGTACTACCCGGTCTACAAGCAAATTGAACAGTGCTTTCTGGGGGCGGATCTGTTCAGAAGCTCCCAGTACAATCAAGTTATAGCCTTTGTTCGCTTCATTCAGAATTACCTCCGCCTTACTACGCCCAGACTCCGTTTTTGTTTGCAGGATGGTATCAGCAGGTAGCTGCATTTCCTCAGTGACACAGGCTAGAGCTTCCTCGGCGGCGGTGTCTTTTAACTGGGTTGCAGTTCGACGTGCTTTTTTTTGGGGCTGCTTGTCACTCAGGGCATATAGAGATGTAACTTCTATCGAGTTTTGGTGAGCCATGTAACCGACTAGCTGCGCTGCGAGTTGGATGTTTGGGCCACCGCTAGTCGGTATTAAAACACGTTGGATTTGCTTGATAAAGCTCTGGCTATCTTGCTCTTCTTGTTCCAAACGTCGAGCTTCCTCTTCACCCATAACCACTTTTGATAAAGACCAGCGCAAAAGGGGTGGAGCCATTAGGGAAGTGACGATCGCCACCATGACAATAATTGAGTACATCTGAGGATTCAGCACTCCCAAAGATAAACCAATGGTGGCCACAACAATTTCCATTGCCCCGCGAGCATTCATCCCGGAACCCATCGCTAAACCTTCCCAATGACTCAAGCCGCCGACGCGAGAACCAAGGTAAGCACCTGTAAATTTACCAACACAGGCGACAGTGAGAACAATCAAGCCAAATATCAAGGTTTGCGGCACTAACAAAGTTAGCAAATTAACTTTCAAGCCAGCTGAAGCAAAGAAAATTGGCGCGAGAAAGGCTGCTGTGAAGACTTCTAGCAGATGTCCAGCTTCATTGCTAAAGCGGCGGGATTGACCTGCCAGAATCCCCAGCACGAAAGCGCCTAATGCTGCTTCTAGACCTAATGCGTGGGTAAGTGCTGCTGCCGAGAGCGAAAGAATCAGCACAACCGATATACTAGCGGAGATTCCGCCAACGTAGTCATCAACCCAGCGTAAAATCTGGTCTACGATGGTACGCCCAATTGTGAAAGCGATCGCTAGAAACAATACTGCTGCACTTACGGAGTGAAAAATTGTCCCAAAGTCAAATTTGCCACTACTAGCTAAACCTGAAACCACAGAAAGTAAAATCCAGCCGATGGTGTCATCAGTCATCCCAGCTGCTAAGGTGACTTGACCAATGTCACGGCGAATCAGGTTTAAGTCCATCAGCACCTTAGCAATCACTGGTACTGCCGAAATACTCATTGCTGTGGCGATGAACAGACTGAATACCAGTCGCTTATCTGGGTCGGCTAAAAAACTATCTGGTAATAGCCAACCCAATCCAAATCCAGTGATAAAGGGGACAATAATTCCGCCCAGTGAAATCAGCAGAGCCGTTTTACCCTTACGAAGAATCAGTTTTAGATCCGTCTCCAACCCAGTTACAATCAGCAAAAATAACACGCCTAACCAAGAAATCACCGAAAGTAAATTAGATTGTTCTTGACTTTTGGGAAAGATGTGTGCCTGTAAGTCTGGAAGCAGCAAACCAAATAGAGAAGGACCAAGCAGCACACCCGCCAATAATTCCCCAACAACAGGCGGTAGGTTAATCCGGCGCATCAACTCACCTAATCCCCGCGCTACGAGAAGCAACAGTGATAGTTGCACCAGCACCAACAGCAGTTCATGATGACCGAGAGGTTTAATTAAACCGTCACCTGCTACTTTCTGTGCAGCGAGTACAGGCACTAACATCAGGGACAGGTTTTGCATATAAGCGTCCAAAGGTGGATTACAAATTTTTCAAGGGGCTGTTTAAGTAAATCCTGAAAATGTTTATTTCCACATCGGCCTAGGAGCTTAAACTGTCATTATTATTAACGGCAAGATGATCGTGCGCGATCGCCCTAAGAGGTTGTTTGAAAAGTATTGGGCGAATTCTATGAGACTGTTGGCGAATAAGTGAGGGGTAAGACCCCTGATCGAACAAGACGGTAATTAGTAACCAGAATGATTGTGTAACAAAAGTGGTATAAATAATCAAATATGACTCTTCAATCCGCGAGACTGGTCATCCATTCCAGAAACGACAGCGCAAGTGACACGAAATTTAGAGTAATTCCCGTTTATATAATACTGACGTAGATGGCGCTGTTTTAGCTGGATTGATTTAAGCTGTGCTGATGTATTTAATACTGCTATTAGCCTCGGTGGTGAATACTAATGGTGAGTTTTCAAAGTGATGAGTTAAGAGTTATATTCAACTCCTAACTCTGCACTTTTTAAGTTTTATTCACCAGTAATCGACAGTTCATTAACCCAGATTTTCGGGCAAACTCCCCCTGGCGTTAACTCTGGCTCTTTTTCTACATAAATAATTGACTTCAAGAGTTCTAAGAAATCGCCAGCAACAGTTGCTGACTCAATACTCGTCCTGACACCCTTATTAACTAGCCAACCATCAAACGGCAAAGAAAACGAACCTTGTAAAGATTTAACTCCAGCATGGAGAGCCTGTAAATCATCGATAAGAATCACATTTTCAGCCGTTTCTAAGCTCAACTCCTGCTCAGGAGTTGCTGTTGTAAAAACGTGATAAAAATTGGGACTAACGCTGACTTTTGCACCAATACTAGCATTACCTGTTGGCTGGGCATTTAACCTTTTAGCAGTGCCTGCACTGTGGAGAAAGCTTGTTAAAACACCATTTTCAATCAGCGAAATCTGACGAGTAGGAGTTCCTTCACCATCAAAAGTTTCTGCACCAACGTTAGCTGAGTGCAGTGCATCATCAAAAACTGAAAGCAGAGGAGAAGCAATTTGCTTACCTAAATCATCAGCAGTAGATAGGCTTTGATTGTCCAAAATACTTTGAGCGTTGAATAAGTTAGAAAAAGCACCCAACAGACTTAAGAAAGCTTCTGCTGAGAAAACAACTCGATATTTACCAGTTTTGATTTTTTCATAATTCAAGTGACTGATAGTTTTATCGGCAGTTTCTTTGATGCAACCATTGATGTCTAGATTATCTAAACTTTGGTTGATTCTATAAGCGCCTGCACTGCGAGGTTTTTTTCCTTCTTCCTCAGTTTTGCTGTAAAGATAAACTGATGCTAAAGAGTGAGATTCAGTTCTCGCTGCACCGTCACTATTTAGATAAAACCTGTCAATATCTCTTTGGGATAAACCATTATAAGGTACACCTTTAATTGCTGGATGAGCTGCCAGTAATTCTTTTTCAGCTACCAACAGTCTTTCTATGAGTTCAGCAACAGGTGCTTGGGGTGTCTTATCGTGAGGTTTATTTGGAATCGGAACAGTAGCTTCGGGACTAAAATCAGGAACATTTTCTTTAACACCAAAGAAACTGGCTTCGTAGGCAGTTTTCAAAGCTAATTCCAGTCCCTTGGAATCTACATCTGTGGTGCTGGTAACACCCATTGTATTATCTTCATTCCAGACACGAACAGTAACACCAGAGCGATTTGAGGCTTTGACTTGTTTTTGCTCACCTTGGTCTACTTGCACGCTAGTGTCATCTACTGTTGAGCCATAAATGTCGAATTTCTTAATACCAAGCTTATCAGCATTGTCCTTGGCAGAATTTGCAATCTCATTGATATTCGGCATAGTCAATTTTAGATTTTGGATTTGGGATTGGAAGCGATTTTATTTTGAATATTAGATTTTGGATTTTGGATGTTAAGCTGTTCCACATAAATTTGCATATCTTGGGCGGGCAAGATGCCCACCCCACAATAAATATACAATTTAGTATTATGCAAACTAGATGTGGTTTAGCTTATGACTTATATTTTTCTCGTAGCTTTTTATTGACGCAACATCCTGCTCATTCACAATCCAAAATCTAAAATCTAAAATTCTTATCGTCCACCTACGGTAATAGAATCAACTTTGATGTGGGGTTGTCCAACTGTGGTGTAAATACTGCCACTCACAGAGCCACAAAAACCTGGTGCAAGTTCCAAATCTTGGGAACACATGGAAATTTTATTCATAATTTCCTTGGCTTCACCAATTAGAATTGCTCCTTTTAAAGGTTTGGTGATTTTGCCATTTTCAATCAAATAAGCTTCATCAACACTAAAGTTAAATTGACCTGTAGCACCAACGCTACCACCACCCATCTTTTTACAGTAAATACCTTTATCAACAGAGGCAAATAATTCTTCAGTGGTATATTCGCCAGAATCAATATAAGTATTACGCATCCGGCTAGCTGCGGCAAAGGTATAATTTTGGCGACGTCCACTTCCAGTTCTGGGGTGTCCGGTGCGTGCAGAACCGGTTCTATCTGCTAAGAAGTTTTTCAGAACGCCTTTTTCAATTAATAGGGTTCTTTGAGCTGGCATACCTTCGTCATCCATGTCAATTGTCCCGAAGGCATTTTCAGACCGCCCTTCATCCCAAGCAGTCAAACTTTCGTGGGCAATTTTTTCGCCTTTTTTGTCTGCAAAGGGAGAGGTATTGCGTTCAATTTGAGTGGTTTCTAGCAGGTGTCCACAGGCTTCGTGGAAGATGACGCCGCCAAAGTGATTGGCCATAATGATGGGGTAAGTACCCGATTCCACGTAATCTGCGTAGAGCATTTTTCCAGCAGATTCTGCGATTTTTTCGGCGGCTTGTTGAGAATCCCAAGTTCTCAAGAAGTTGGCATCGCTAGTATTACCCGCGCGATCGCCAATTGAGGTACGATTAGCACCATCGGCACACAACAAGTTAAATCCTACTGATTGTGTAAGGCGAATATCACGGGCAAAAGTACCATCACTGGCAGCGATTAAAACTTCTTGCCAATCCCGAAAATAGGTAGCACGGCGCGATTGGACGTGGCTAGCTTTTTGCTTCAGGTGGGCAGTACCATCGAGGAGGACTTCTCCCATTTCTCGGATGGAGCTACACACTGGTAGCCATGCATCTTTACCTCTTTTGGTGGCGTAATCTCTCAATAATTCCAGGTTGATTTCTGGAATGAAAGCTTTAGGAGTGGGTAGTTGCAATCCCAAGATAGAAAGACCTTTTTCTAAGGCTGCTTTCAAACCGGAAAAAGAAAGGTCATTGGTGCTAACGTAGCAGTCAGCTTTGCCGCGAAATACTCTGACTCCCGCGCCTGTAGACAGACTCGGTGAAATACTCGTGATGGCATCGTCTTCTGCAAGACAACTAATATAGTTGCGGCGCTCTAAAAATAATTCGATGAAGTCAGCACCGGCGGCGCGTCCTAGTCCCAGGAGGGTAGCCAGGGGGGCTTCCCAGGTTTCATCGAAACGCTCTGGTGTGGAGGAATATTGGAGGGTGGGAAGTTGATTTGAGAGAAGTAGCGTACTTGTAAGCATGAGTAGCCTCGTCTGCTGGCGTAGTTCAGAGATTTGACTGAAAAATCCTGGTGTGTTCAGTCTAACAAATGAGCGAAAGCCAGAGTCGGCAATTAAGTAGTAGGGGTTTCCTCACCTGGGAAACTCACTTCCCCCTTTTAAGCATCAGCGAAATATTTTCAGTAACGCCCTTTCGAGAGCGATGCCTACGGCGGTAAACTACGCACTTCATGTAGAGTCGAGATAGAATACAGTTTCATTTTGCGACAATAGGGGTAAAAGTTCCACAGCATTGCTAATACCCGCAGGGACTGTTTTACCTAGAAAAGGAATATATCAAATGAGTTCGTATGCTTTTTGGAACACCAAAGGTGGCCTGGGAAAGAGCTTTCTTTGCTTTGTGGCTGCTGCTGAATATGCTCACCGTTACGCCGATACAGATGTTTATGTAATTGACCTGTGTCCCCAAGCCAACGTTTCAGAGATTTTACTAGGGGGAGATCTTAATAGTCCAAAGGCACTAGATTCTTTAAGTAGTAAGACACCACGCTCGACAGTGGCTGGCTACCTGGAAGCACGTCTTAACTCTCCCTTCCGAATGATTAGCGATGTATCTCCTTATATTTGTGAGCCAACAGAATTTAACCCACAAATACCAGAAAATTTGAAACTCGTATGTGGAGACAATCTTCTCGAAATAATTTCTGAAGCAATTAGGCAAACATCTGAACTACAAATACCAAATGATGCTTGGAAACAGGTGCTTAGTTGGATTCGAGATTTAATAATTTCTCTGCGTATATTTAGTGGTGAGAGAGATACTGTATTTTTAATTGACTGTAGCCCTAGTTTTGCTATTTATACACAGCTTGGTCTAGTTGGAGCAGAGGGTGTAGTTGTCCCATTTACTGCGGCAGAAAGTTCACTTCATGCGATTGAAAATGTGGTTGCACTTTTATATGGCATAACTGATCCCAATACTGCACCATATGCAAAAATTAGCTTTGCTAAACGTGCAAAAGAAGAAGGCGTATCTGTGCCAAAATTATATGCATTTGTTCTTAATCAGGTAACAATGTATGAAAGTAGACCTGCCTCTACATCCTTAGCTATAAACAAAATGATTCAGAAAACTCTCAATAATATACATCAAAAAAATCGTCATATTTTTGCTAATCCCAAAGACTTACCAAGTAATAGTTTTATTGAAATTCCCAGTAAAAGTCTAATTGAGATTCCTGCTTCTCATGCTGTTGCTATAGTTGCAGCAACAACTGGCACCCCTTTACATAAACTTAAACCAGGCCCAAAAAAAATTGGTGAACAGCAAGTACAATTATATTTAGAGCCATTACAGAGATATCGAGATGCACTTGAAGAGTTTGTGAATTTCCTCTAAGAGCATCGCCGTGCCATCACCAGCAGCATTAAGGTACGATAAAGCGGCTTATAAGGCTCGTGTCCTACGTGATACTGCGACAGATTCCCGCTTACGTCCAATATTAAACAGCCAAACTCAAGTCTATTACCATTCAGCTTTAGCAACGTTTGTTGCTGGATGGGAGGCTTATATTGAGGAACTAGTTCGCAACTTTTTTGATGTCACTGCAAATCCCTTAGACCCTCAGTTTCATGCTGTACATTCTATTGCTAAAAATGCAGCAGAGCGATCGCTTAAACAATTTAACACACCAAATGCAGAGAATTCGCGTAACCTTTTGTTTCAATATACTGGCTATGATCCTATCAATGATTGGGTTTGGTCAAAAAGAAGTATGAACGCACTCGCCACTCGACAGATGCTAAACGATATTCTGCAAGTCAGGCACAGTTTTGCTCATGGTTTTCCAATTCCCGCATGTTCTTGGACACAAACACCAACTGGAAAGGTTCGGCTTACTGCTAAAGCTATTAAAGATGTTGATGCGTTATTACAATATCTTGTCGCTGTTACTGACCTTGGCATGAAGCAAAATATTCAAATTATCTATGGTATAGTTGCACCCTGGTAAGAAATGAAGAAAATGTTTAGAGAATCACTTACAATACTGGATATAATGTTTTAGACCCAGAGAATGAGCAAACATTCCTTCTCACGTTTATTTACGATTTGCCATTTTCAGGGGAATTCTTGATGTTTCTTGCTCATTGAAAGTCTCACCTAAATTGGAAGTTTGTCCTGTCGATAATAGATTCTTAAACAATAACTTTAGTATTCGAGTAATAGTTTTAATAACTTTCATTTTGCTGGCAGTCGGCTTTTGGTCATATCTCAAAACCATTGGAATTTCTACGATTTTTGGTTTGAGTACTTTGGCTTTCAGCAGTAAATCTATCATACAAGCAAATCCACTTTCAGTGAATAGATTGTCGCCATAATATATATCCAGTTTAGTGACGAAAGTACGGTTATACAGCCTGTAGCCACAAGTATAGTCTTTTACACCTGATACACGGGCTGCAATTCTAAAAAGCCAGCTAGCTCCGTAACTCATCAGCTCTCTAAATTTTGATAAGCCTATGACTTTAGCGCCTTTTCGATATCTAGATGCGATCGCAATATCATAGCTACCAGCTATCATGGTGTCATACATCTTGATTAACAGTTCTGGTGGTTGAGTGTTGTCGCAATCCATTGCAGCTAAAAAATCGCCTTCTTGGGAAATTTCTAAGAAAGTCGTGAAACCTGTTTTAATTGCTTGACCTAAACCAGCATTTTTGGGATGTTGGACTAATTTTAGTAATATACCCAGTGATTGAGATTCTTCTAAAGCAGTCTGAGCAGTTGCATCACTACTACCATCATCAACAAGAATCAGTTCTATCTCCATATTAGAGATTTGCTGCAATGTCTGAAACCTTTTGAACAAAGGGCGAATTGATTCTTCCTCGTTGTATGCGGGTAAAAGAACAAAAATACTCATAAAGACCTCCTGTGATTTTTAAAATAAAATATCATTACTCAAGTTTCAAGAATTAAGTAATGTTGATTTTTTCAGAAATTCATCTACCTGTCGCACAACTGCGTTGTTGTTAACGCTATCATTGACCAACTGCGAGGTATTGACGACGAAAAAATCATCGTTTTCACTACTCACTTTTGGAACCAGACTTGAATAATCTAAAACTTGTAGTGGCTGTACTTTAATAGCGCGATTAATGTGCGCTGCGACAATATCATCTGCTTTGAGTTCTGGGAACATCAAACGTATACCCTGGAAAAATACTTGGCGCAATTCATCATCTGGCTGTTTTAACAACGGGTCAGTGGAAAGTATATATTTTGGTAGGAATGTCATGTGATATCCTGCCGTTTCTTGCAAAGAAACTAAGTTACTCATACCGATAACTCCGGTAAAGGGAATATTTCTATCGGCAATATTTACTACGTAATAAGGAACTAGAGCCTTGCGAGTAATAAGTACCATGCAGATTACACCCAGATAGTCTACTGTTTCACCACTGTCTGAAACTTTCACCAGTTCATCGGCAACAACCTGTTGCAAAATATTAACTGGGCCAGTAAAAATGACTTTATCAAAATGCTCCTTTTTACCTTGAGATTCTACCCAAATTCCACCCCCTGGATGAGGTGCAATATATTCCACCGGAACTCCTGTGCGAATATGACCTCCAGCCGCGTAAATTAATTTTTCTATATGGTCAAAAACAGTTTTGTAACTACCTGAGACATAACCAAGTTGTTCTTTATTTAATGAAGAATCCCGCGCTGAAAATAGTCGTTTGATATAAGCCCAGATAAAAACTGCTGATATTCGCTTATAGTTCTCTCCTAACTTCGATAAAAGCAAGGGTTTCCAGAGCTTTTCGTATGTGTTTTTACCACCGAGTTTCAATAGCCAATCTTCAACTAAAATCTTCTCTAAGCGCCGCCAATTATTAAGGCGTGAACCATACAGAAGAGTAAAAGCTAATCTAATTTTACCTATAAGTCCAAATAGAGGAAAGCGCAGAAATTCGATAGTGTTACTAATAGAATAAAATTTTTGATTGTCGTAGAAACCTGTTAAACTTCGATGCCAACGCAGTTTATCTCCAAGACCAATATCTCTGAGAAAATTTATTAAGTGAGTATCAGAAGGTAGGATAACATGATAAAAGCGATCCCAGGTAAACAACCCATAATCATGATAGGTGGTAAGTCCACCAAGCTGCTTGTTGCTATCGAATACAGTTACTATATGTCCTTGATGTGAAAGACGTTGGGCTAATACTAGCCCAGTTATACCTCCGCCAATGATACCTATATTCATAAATTTAGATTTTTGTAGGGATGCTTTTGAGATTTAATATTAATAACCTGATTAATTGCCTGTTAAGCTATTAATGTACAACAAGAATTACGCCAGTTATAATAATGGAAATTCCTAACCATTGGCTAAAAATAACTTCCTCTTTTAAAAGATAGTGAGAAGCAATTGGTATAAGTGCATACATTAATCCGAGAACTGGAAATGCTTTACTCAGAGGAATTGTCCGCAATACATAAAGCCACAATATAGTCATAAATGTATAACAGATAAACCAAATCAAAAAATAAGGAGATAATAATAGATTTTTGATAGATGCGCTTTCTCCATTAGTAGGGCTAGAAATGTAAAGTCCATATTTTAGTGACAGGTTAGCTGTTGTTCCGAATAAAACTACAAGCATTAAAAGTAGCCAAGTAATGATGTTCATTTGTCAATACTTTTTGTGGAATTTACTAGAGGAAATTTATATAGACTTTTTAATGGGAATAACCACTAAAATAACACCCAGAAAAATAGTGATTACTCCTGCTATTCTGGTTAGTGTAATCACCTCATTAAAAAAGTAGTATGAACCGAAAAGTATGCCAACATAATTTAAACTAGTGAGTGGATAAGCAATACTCAATTTAACTGAACGCAGAGCCAATATCCAATTTCCTACTCCCAAGCAATAAACACTCACAGCTAATACTAATTGTTGAATAAATACCCAAGTAAATAATCCCTCATTTGTATTACTCATGGTATGCTTCATCAGCAATTGCCCAGAAATACTAAATAAAATACTGACAAACAGGATGATATAAGGAATTATTTTCAATTTGGAAATTTGTGAAATAGATTTCATAGTACATTTACCTCAATCGAGATAGTAGGTATGAACCGGACAGTAAACAGCCCGTTGTTTTGAACGTTTCGGATGTCGGTAATACCTTCTGTGCAATTCGACTTCCACTTCAATAAATAGCTATGAAGTGACTGATATCAAAATGACTGTTGAAATCTTCCGTGTCAGCCAGTTATACTTCAAGAATAGATTTTGGCGCGATCGCAATATCTAGGTTATAAAGGATACAGATATAGTGAAGTTGAGGATTTTGCCACAAATTTGCTCTGATGCCATAGAATTTCTCTAGGTTCACAGACATATCTGTAACCTCGGCTTGGAATTAAGCCGACTCATAAAATTTTGCACTCAAATTGAGTATCTATACGTAATATTTTTGGACATTTGAACACAATAAATTACAGAAGTCTGCTTGGCTGCGGAAACCATAGATTAATCAGTCTACAGGAATGCGCTTTACAGGTTTCTGGGGAATTTTACTGAATGTCCAAATGGAATTTTTGATCACACTAACGGCTAATGTAAACTAGCGTTGGCTGATCAACTCACAGTTAATGTTGGTTGCATCTGATTTGAGATGTTTTTACATTACTTAGTATTAGGTTGGCTTGACTTGTTTTTAATTACATGGAATTTTAACTACAGGTTTACTTGAACTTTATTGTTACATGTAATTACCTATTAGAATACCATGAGAAAAGCGTGTTGCAAATTTATCGCCGTACTTCATCAAAAATTCATTTATCGAAAATATACTTAAACAGAAACTTCATCAAATCTAAACTTTCCTCTAGATGAATCTTCATTTTTAAGGATTTGTAGCTTGATGAAGCCCTTTCTGGCTAAGAAACTTGCAAAAGTAGCGATTTCGTCTCAGACTCTAGAAGTGCAAAGCTAAGAGTTTGAGAACGCAGAATTGAAATTTGAACAACAGTTGAAGCAGTGGCAAACTGTACTACAAAAATACATGATTTACAGCACAAGTTATAAATGCAACCGAAAGTCTGAATCGTTTTTTATTTATCCACGAAAATTTTCAAATTCATAAATCTCAGACAAGACTTAGTTGAGAGTTAATTAAGACACTAAGTAAGTCGTAAAATCCTATTTATAAATTCTCTCATCAAAGTTTATTTGAAGATTGTAAGTATACTTTTAAAAGCTGGCTTCGCCTTACAGATGGAAAAGCTCAACAATACCTAACCATAGCGTTTATGGGCTGAAGCAGAGCATCAAACTTGCCATTGGAAATCTTTAAATCTCCAAAGCGAGTATAAAGTCGTCAAAACCATACTCATACAGAAGAATTCCCCATAAAAAATTACCAACTTCTGTGTTTAAAGACATTTCTGGGTTAGGTGTCTGATAATTCCCAGCAGTTTAAAGTTGAGAAAAAATTATTTAGTGATAGTTGGTATTATTTAATTTCTCTAGATTGTTTTCTTGTGGCTTCAGTTTGTTTTAACTCATTTTGCTGCAAAAGTCTGTTGGTAATGATGAAGACAATGATTAACAATCCAAACTGAATCTGCCAGGGTGCTAATACTAAGCTTAAAATCAAGCTAACAGCTGCAAATACACCTGCAAGATATGCAATTTCATCATTACTCTTTTTAAATAAGTAGCCAGTGGCTAAAGCAGTGCATAGTGGTATCAAGAAAAACAAAGGCATTTTACTCACCTCTGAACTAAAGGTTGTAGTGTTTATCAAACAAACTTTTTGGAATTGGGGTTAATTCTACATCCAATCAGGTTTTAGCCACAACAGTCGATCGAAATAAATATTATAGAAAGTCAAGATTACGCAACGTTGTATATTATGCCAATTGGAATAATTATTGCGACAGATGAAGCACCGAAAAGCTTGGCGAATAACTTCTTCTTCTGTGGTTGATGCTGCGCGTCAGCTTGCTTTAAGGGTCGGGATACGAGACGCTACGCGTAGTTAAATTAGTGTATATAAACACACAATTATTTCCGTGAGGCTCGTTGTGTTGCTCTCCTGACTCAGTTTAGCTGCGCTATGCTATACAAATTCTCATTCGCCTACGCGGATTGAAAGGGGTTATAGCGGTTCTCGCTTGAGTAGGTACTGAACCCCACCCCAACCCCCTCCCCGCAAGCGATGAGGGGGCTATGATGTACCTCATCTAATTAGGAAACGCTATAAAACTTGCGTAGGTAGGTTTTGTCTATTTCGTCAATTGCACTCTTGTGAGCAATCATCTGGTAAATTGGCTTAAAACTTTGGCCTTGCGCCAAGATCAGGATCTAGCATATTACCTTTAGAAGTAGCATTTTCATTTTTTCATTTTAGACACATAATGCTGAACATTCCTCAATTACTGGCAACTGAAATAAACCTCAAACCCCATCAGGTGCAAAACGCGCTGGAACTTTTGGCGGAGGGTGCAACAATTCCCTTTATTGCACGTTACCGCAAAGAGCGCACTGATGAGATGAATGAAGTGCAACTACGTGAACTGGCTGATCGATATACTTATTTAACAGAACTGGAAGAACGAAAATCGGTGATTTTAAGTGCGATCGCCCAACAAGGTAAACTTACAGATGAACTCAAAGCCAAAATCTCATCCTGCTTACAAAAAACCGAACTTGAGGATTTATACTTACCCTATCGACCAAAGCGACGCACCCGCGCCACCATCGCCAGAGAAAAAGGACTCGAACCACTGGCGGAGTTCATCAAGTCGCTAAATGTCAAAAATGGTGCAACGGCTTCCCTAGAGGAAGAGGCGGCTAAGTATATTTCGGAAACTAAGGGAGTAAAAACAGCAGAAGAAGCGCTCAAAGGTGCTGCTGACATTTTAGCGGAAGAAGTCGCCGAAAAAGCTGAGTTACGCGCATATATCCGCGACTATCTTTTAGAAGAAGGAGTATTTGTTTCCCGCATCAAAGATGATTATCCCGAGGGTACAACCAAGTTTGAGATGTACCGTAACTATCAAATTAGGGTAAAAAATATTGCACCCCATAATATGTTGGCGTTGTGTCGGGGTGAAACTGAAAAAATATTAAGCTTTGAAATTGCTTTCGATGAAGATACAATACTTTACTATCTTGAGTCGAAAGAAATTAAAAGCAAAGTCCGCACAATTCGGGATTTTTATCAGGCGATGTTGAAGGATGCATTCAACCGTTTGATGAAAGTCTCTCTCATGGGAGAAGTAATTTCTGAGATAAAAATCTATGCAGACATAGAATCAATTAAGACATTTGAAACTAATCTGCGGGAGTTGCTGCTGTCTGCACCAGCCGGGATGAAACCAACGCTGGCGATAGACCCTGGATTTAGAACTGGGTGTAAGGTTGCAGTCCTCGACCAAACTGGAAAATTTTTGGAATACCAAGCGGTATTTCCCCATCAAGCGGCTGAACAACGACTCAAAGCAGCGCAAACTGTCAAAAATCTGATTGAAAAGTACAAAATTGAATTAATCGCCATCGGTAATGGTACAGCCTCCCGCGAGACAGAGGAATTTGTCACGCAAGTTTTAGAAACCATAGAACGCAAACCAGTTAAGGTAATGGTGAATGAGTCTGGCGCATCTATATATTCTGCGAGTACTGTGGCGCTGGAAGAGTTTCCTGATTTAGATATTACTGTGCGCGGCGCGATTAGCATCGGTCGCCGTTTGCAAGACCCCTTAGCGGAACTGGTGAAAATTGATCCCAAATCCATTGGTGTGGGACAATATCAGCACGATGTCGATCAGAAGTTGTTGAAAAAGAAATTGGATGACACTGTAGAAAGCTGCGTGAACTACGTCGGCGTAGATTTAAACACCGCTTCCAAAGAACTTCTAACTTCCGTCTCTGGAATTACGGCAACAGTTGCTAATAACATTGTCGCCTATCGCAACCAGCATGGAGCCTTTAAAAATCGCCGACAACTCTTGAAAGTTGCGAAGCTGGGGCCGAAAGCCTTTGAACAAGCAGCAGGTTTTCTGCGGATTCGCGGCGGTGACAACCCATTAGATAATACAGCAGTGCATCCAGAGAGTTATTCTGTAGTAGAAGCGATCGCATCTGATCTAAATGTGCCATTAAATCAGGTGACGCAAATTGCCGAAAAACTCAAAAAGACCAACCTGAAGAAATATGTTACCGATAACGTTGGCGAACCCACACTACGCGACATCCTCAGCGAACTAGAAAAACCAGGTAGAGATCCTCGTGCTGAGTTTAAGTATGCCACCTTCAGAGAAGGAATTAAGGAAATCAGGGACTTAAAGGTGGGAATGGAACTAGAGGGAATCGTCACGAATGTCGCCAACTTCGGCGCCTTCGTTGATATCGGCGTACATCAAGATGGTTTAGTGCATATATCCCAACTTGCTGATAGATTTGTAGACGATCCTAACAAAGTTGTCAAAGTCGGACAAGTAGTTAAAGTGCAAGTGTTAGAAGTCAACGAGAAACTCAAGCGGATTAGTTTGTCGATGAAAGCAGTTAAACAATAATTAGAAATAGCAGATGGCAGTTTATCAAGTTCGATTCATCAATTCTACACTTGGGTTAGATCGCACCATTCAAGTACCAGATGATCAATATATTCTGGATATGGCAGAAGAAGCTGGTATCCGCCTACCATCTGGGTGCAAACAAGGCGAATGTTCTGCCTGTATCGCCAAACTCATTAGCGGTGAAGTTGATCAAAGTGAGCAAAAATTTCTGCATCCAAGTGAAATACAAGCAGGTTATGTTGTTACTTGTGTAACTTACCCTTTATCTCATTGCACTTTAGAAACCCATCAAGAACAAGTCTTGTATAAATCAGCCCTTTACTATCAGCCTGAGTCTGGAAAATCTGAGTGATTATTGGGCTGTAACATTAAATTAATCTTAAATTCGTTTATGGTGCTTTTCGTTTGTATGCAATATACCTTAACCTCTCTCCTAAAAGGGGAGAGGCTTTGAATTTTACTCCCCAACGCTACAAGGGTTGGGGTTGGGGGTTAGGTCTATATTGGACTCAACAGAGAAGCGCCATAACGCAACCTTAAAAACATTGCAGCTATATTATAACCGCTATAGTTTTCTCAATGATAGACCTAATGGTAGAACTAAATTCTATCTTGCAAGAGAGGTTAAAACCTAGCAGATAGTTAAAGATGAGATAAGAAGTCTCAAACAAAAAATATCTTATTAGGAAAAAACAATGTTGACACCATTATTAACCGCGCTAGCTACAGCTTTGAGCCTGTTGATTGTTGATTTAATTGTTCCAGGCGTTAATATTGCTAATTTTCCCGCAGCTTTGATTGCCGGGTTAGGAATTGGTCTAATTAACGGTTCATTTAAACCAGTTCTGTCTACTCTTTCTCTACCACTTAACTTTGTGACATTTGGAGGATTTTCGCTGATCGTCAACGGTTTTTGTTTCTGGTTAGCATCAGCGCTAATTCCTGGGTTCTCAGTTCATGGAATTATTGGTTTTCTTCTAGGTCCAGTAATTCTATCTTTTGCTAACACCTTCATTAACAACTACTTTCTTGAAAGAAACCTTTTAACCAGCAGTAGTGATGCAAAAAGCCAAGGTGAATTACCTTCAAGATAAGTATTAGAGGGAGTAGAAATACTCATCTTAATCACGTCTCTACTCCAAATAAAATATCCGAAGGTGGATTTCCTCATTCGGCATCTTCAAATTAAACAAAATCACAAAGTTGTAACATCATGAAAATAGTTCGTTTTCTTCTAGGTTTGTTATTGCCTCCTTTAGGCGTTTTCCTGACAGTTGGAGTTGGCCCCACTTTGTTTATTAACATTTTGCTGACAGTTCTAGGTTGGCTACCCGGTAGTATTCATGCAATTTGGGTTATTGCCAAGCATGAAGAACAACTTAATGAAGGAGGACGTATTTACTAATACGTAAGATTAATTCTGGTAATGGGTAATGGTAATTGTGTGCAACCATTACCCATTTATGATTTTTATAATTACTGCGGGAATGCAAGGATTTGGTAGGGGCACAGCAATGCTGTGCCCCTACAACATATGTGGTTCAATTAAATGAAAACTGCTGTAATGAAATTTTTCTTTTCCAACAAAATAGGGTGGAAATTGCCCACCCTACTTTTCTAAATCAATTAAATACCAAAACAGTCTATTTATGAATAGTCTCCCGCTCTTTATCAGCAGGTTCCTTATCTTTGAATAAGTCAGCCGCCGTTAAGAGTAACTGTCTCAACGTTTGTTTGATTTGGCGCTCTTTTCTCGCTAGAGATGTGCCAGCTTCACCTAATTGATCCTCTAGTTGCGATCGCTTCTCTCCTACCTGTAGAGCGACAGCCTCTGCTTGAGGACGAGCTTTATCATACCAGTGTTTAGCCTCGTCTAGATAATCTTGAACCTCCATAGTACGTCCGCCATAGCGTGCAGCTAAGTTAGCTCGGACAATCGCTAGCTGCGCTTGCAGTTGCGCGTAACGTTTCTTTAACAATCCTACTTCTTCACTATCTTTAATAGCATTGACAGCAGAATCAATGGCAGTTTTGGTAGTAGCAGATTTTTCCTTACCCGTCTCTTCAATCTCTGCCAAAATCACATCAACTTCTTGTTGGAGTTGTTCTTCTTCACCATCAAGTTGAGCCTGTAGTCGCTTGATATCTATCTGAGTTTTAGCAATGTTTTCGTGTCTTTGACTATTAATTCCTTCCAGCGCTCCTTCAATGGAAGCTGTCACTTCATCTTTGAGTTCGCCACCTTTTTCTTGGAAGTTTTCAATTACAGCAGAAACAGCATCTCTAACAAGGCTACGAAGTTCACCAGAGCCTTGTTTAAACTCAGAAGCAACTTGAGAAACTGCCGATTTCACAATTTCTCGAATCCGATCAGTTCTTAATTGTCCGGTTTCTTTCGCTTGTTGCAGGTCTGCTTGAATTTGTTGTTTGATATTGTTAGGCATTTTTAACTCTGGGGATTTAACTAATTGGGATAAAATTTTCTAGACGCGTTCCTATACCCACATTATGGCGTAGTCTAATTGGACTAGGCACTTCCTTTAGATAGAAAATTACAGCCCCAAGGAGGTGATGTGTAATCTGTATGCCCATTTATGAGATGATCAAGATTTAGTGGTAGTCATTGGGAGTGAAATATGTGGCGAGTAAATATTACTTGTTCAGGCGATGCCTGGAAGCTTTATGGTACTGAATTTAAAGCGATCGCAGAGAAATATCAAGGTGAATTGATTGGTTCCAAAAAAATGCCAGATGGTATCCGCATCATGTCCTATAAAATTGAGGATGTTAGCGATGCAGAAGCCTTTCAAGAAGATTGTGCAAATTTTGCTGGATTTACAACTGACTTTGAATCCCTGTAGTATTGCTTCAGACACTTCTGCCTGCAATTAGTATGTCAAAATCGGAAGAGGTGGAGTGAAAAACTACTCTCCTAACTCCTGTACAGACGCGATTAATCGCGTCTCTCCCCAGACACGATTAATCGCGTCTCTCCCCACTCCTCACTCCTAAACTTGAAAATGAACTTACCCGCAGCTAGTCGTCTCCAATTCACTCCCGATTTAAACATCTGCCGCATTTTAAATGGTATGTGGCAAGTCTCCGGCGCACACGGACAGATAAATCCCCAAGCCGCCATTGAGACTATGTTCAAATATTTAGATGCAGGCTTTACCACTTGGGATTTAGCAGACCATTATGGCCCAGCAGAAGATTTTATTGGCGAGTTTCGCTGCGAACTAATTGATACTCGTGGCAAAGATGCTTTATCTCAGGTGCAAGCCTTTACAAAATGGGTGCCTCGTCCAGGTAAAATGACGAAAAAACTCGTCGAGGAAAATATTGATATTTCCCTGAGAAGAATGAATGTGCAATCGTTAGATTTAATGCAATTCCATTGGTGGGAATATCAGGATAAAAATTACCTGGATGCGCTGAAATATCTGGCAGAACTTCAGACTGAGGGTAAAATTAAGCATCTAGGTTTAACTAATTTTGACACGGAACACTTGAAGATTATTACCGAAGCAGGCATCAAAATTGTTTCTAACCAAGTGCAATTTTCCCTTGTTGACCGCCGCCCCGAAGTGAATATGGTGAAGTTTTGTCAACAGCATGATATAAAACTTTTTACTTACGGGACACTGTGCGGCGGTTTGTTATCAGAAAACTATTTGGGCAAACCGGAACCGCGAGGATTTGATCTAACTACAGCTAGTTTGAAAAAATATAAAAATATGATCGATGGTTGGGGTGGTTGGCAATTATTTCAAGAGTTGCTGGCGATCCTGAAGGAAATTGCTAATAAGCATGGGGTAAGTATTTCTAACGTGGCAGTGCGTTACATCTTAGATCAGCCAACTGTCGGAGGTGTGATAGTTGGTGCAAGGCTTGGTGTATCAGAACATATAGAAGATAATGCCAAAGTATTTAGTTTTAGTTTAGATGCTGACGATCGCGATCGCATCAATGCAGTATCTCGGCAATCACGGGATTTATATCAGCTGATCGGTGATTGTGGTGACGAATATCGGCGATAATAACTAAGCCTTTAGGAATAGGCTAAGCCTTTCGCAACAGTGTAAGGTTTTAGTAATTGAGTGATCATACGGTCAAGGTTATTGTGGAAACTACCCCTACAGGCTATGCCTCTAAACCTCACCTTCGCGCTTAGTCAACAGCAAACTTTTGAACTGCGCTTTAACAATGTTTCACGTCACTTGAATAAAGCAGAGTTGGCAGCGCTGATTGATTTGTGTGAGCAAAATTACTATACTCAACAAACAGTAGCCTTACCCGAACTCACCCAGTTGGGACGACAACTTTATCAATGGCTGGATGGTAATGAGGGATGGCTGAGAAGGTCGCTAGATGAAGCAGATCAGCAAACAATTTATCTGGATTTGATTCAAGCCAGCGAAGCACAGGGGTTGAACCCAGAAACAGAAAGAGTAGCATTGGGATTGGCACATTTGCCTTGGGAGTTACTACATGATGGTGCAGGGTTTTTAATCGAACGTCGGGATATTTCAGTCTTGCCAGTGCGTTCTGGAAAGCAGCGTCAAGCTCAAGTGATTGGCGTGCAAAATCGCCC
This sequence comes from Nostoc sp., assembly GCF_036917755.1. Taxonomy (GTDB): domain Bacteria; phylum Cyanobacteriota; class Cyanobacteriia; order Cyanobacteriales; family Nostocaceae; genus Nostoc. The sequence goes on along the minus strand of NZ_JBALFC010000003.1, from coordinate 21,783 downwards.
ATTGCGGTTGCTGTTCATGGCGACTTCACCTGAAGATCCCAGAGTTCCACCACTAGGGTTTGAGCAGGAAGAAGCAAACATTTTGCAAGCAACTAAAGAGCAGCCTTTGGCGTTGATTATTGAGGAAACTGGCTCTGTTGCAGAGTTAGCTAATTTGGTGCAATCCTACCCAGAAGATTATTTTGATGTCTTTCACCTCACCGCACACGGGATAATTTATACCAAAAAAGATTACGGCTATTTGCTGCCACCAGGTACTCTCTTACCAGACAATACTCCTTGCTTGATCACTGAGGATGAGGTGGGGAATTTGCAACTTACTACCGTCAATGAGTTAGGTAAAGCTTTTAGCGATCGCTGGCCTCCTGTAACTTTTCTCTCTGGTTGTCATCCGGGACAGGTTTCTAACAAAGAGACAGTACCCGCGATCGCACAGGCATTAGTAAAGGCAGGGGCAGGTATAGTTTTAGGCTGGGCGTGTCCAGTGTTTCCCTGCACGGGTATTGTCGCGGCGCAGGCGCTCTATGGAGCTTTGGCCACGGGGGCAACTGTTGAAGCAGCAATCAAAGCGGCGCAGCAAGAGATGATTGACAAGGAATGCACCGACTGGCATCGGTTGCGGATCTATCGGGATACGCACCCGATCGCAGAACTGGTGACACCACTGAGAACAAGAAATCGTGAAAGGTTAAATTTTACAGCACCAGAGCCAGAATTTCTGGATGAGAATAATCAAATTAAAGTTACCAGTCGGTTTGAATTTATTGGACGCAGGCGACATTTGCAACGGTGTCTCAAGGCATTGCGGGAAAACAGCAACCAAATCGGTGTGTTTATTGCCGGGATGGACGGACTAGGTAAAAGTAGCTTGGCGGCGCGGTTATGTAGCAGGGTGCAGGCGCAGCGTCCTAATTTTGCGCGAGTCGTGTTGGTTGGCTCTCTCGATGAGTGGGGTTTGCTGAATCAGCTTTCCCATAAGTATGAGCAGTTTGCAGATATACCCGCATTTTTGAACGAACCAAAGGTGACTCTCAAAGGGCGGTTGCAAAACTTTTTTAAAGCAATAGAAAAAATCCACAACCAACCCTTGCTGCTGGTGCTGGATGACTTTGAGCAAAACATCCCCAACCCGAATATTCAAGATGGCTCATTGCGAATGACGGCAGAAGCTTACGAAACTTTCGGGGCGATTTGTGCCGCATTGGTAGAAACCGGGGCAGAAAGTCGGCTGATTGTCACCTGTCGCTATTTGAAGTCAGACACCTTGCCACCCCACCGCCTGCACTTGGAATCTTTGGCAGAGATGAGCAGCAGTAATATTGATAAAATCTGCTTTTCCTTAGATAAAGAAGTTAGGCAACAGTTAAAAACTCAGAGGATTATTAACATTGCCAATGGCAACCCTGGTTTGCTGAAGTGGCTGTTGCAGGTGATTGGGCAACCAGTACTGGCGGTCGATGAACTACTGAATCGGCTGGAGAAGACTGAGCCGAAGTTTCGTGAAAATATTTTGGCACAAACTCTGCTGGATGCCTTGCAACCGGAAGAACAAAAGTTTCTCGCCCAGTTGAGTGTGTTTCATCTGCCTGTGACAGAGGAGATAATTAGTGTGTTCATGCAGAACCTCTCCCCAACCGTCCTCCGACAAAAAGAGGGGCTACAATCTGCCACATTCCTTGTAGGAGAGGGGGGAGTTAGTCCAGACTTACCCAAGCTTGTCAGCCTTGCAAGTATCCCAATTTTGCACAAATACCTGGCGAATAGAATTCGCCACTACACAAACCAAGTCCACTCCGTCCCTGGCGCGGCCACCAGCAAAGAAGTTCTGATGCCTGCGTTGGACTACGCTCACGTCGGTTCCCGTCCCTCAAACTTATCTGTGCGCGGACTAATCCTAGTCTCCGCATTGCTTCGCAGAAGCCATACCCCTTTGGGGAAACGAGCTAAGAGCCGCGTTTCCGTCAGGAAAAAGCTAGGCAGACTTTGTTTTCGCCCCACCAACCTTCCAGACTGTTCGCGTAGTGTGTGCTTGAGGGAGGGCATTTTGCACATTTGGGATGCTCCCGTCAGCCTTAACCTAGTCGAGTCTGCCACCGCTAACCCCACCCAGCTAGCTAATTACCGAGTGACGACAATTTTAGAACCATTGCTAGAATCTGTGTTGAGTGAGTCAGAGTGGCAAGCAACCCGACAACAAGCAGCGAGGAAAGTCTATCAAGTTTGGTGGCAGGACTCTAAGCAACGTACAGAAGCAGAAGGACTGGAAATTGTCCGTTTGGGACTGCTGGCAAGAGAGCAAGAAATTGCTGTGAGCGTTGGAGATAGGATTGCAAGCGGTTGGGTGAATAATTCCCGCTTTGTAGAAGCTTTTGATTTATGTGAGCAAATCTTGGCAGTTTTTTCAGACTACCGCATCTTGGGAACCATTGCCCGTGCCGAAGAGGTTTTGGGTTTTTTGCAAGAGGCTGTTGTCCATTTTCAGCAAGCCTTAGACCTTTGCCCTGAAGAGAAGTTGCAAGCACAAGCCGCGACGCTACACGAAATGGCAGGGTTAAAAGTCCAACAAGGAGATATAGTAGGAGCGATCGCTTTCTATAAACAGTCTTTGCAAATCGAAGAAGATATCAACGATGTACTAGGGAAAGCCGCAACGCTACACAAAATCGCCGGGTTAAAAGCCGAACAAGGAGACATCTCAGGAGCGATCGCTTTCTATGAAGAATCTTTGCAAATCGAAGAAGATATCAATGATGATCTAGAGAAAGCCGCGACGCTAGTAAATCAGTCTTACTGGGCGGGTGAAACTGGAGATAAAGCTAGGCAGTTAGATTACAATTTGCAAGCTGTTGTCACACTTGCACAAATACGTGCATACATTAATTTGGTGACGGTTCTCACTAACTTAGGTGTAGAAGACGAAAGTAACGGTTTGGTTTACCTAGCTCAAGCAATCTGGCTGACACTGAAGATTCAAGCTCCCTTAGCAGATACTATTGAGTTAATCAATGTTTTATATAATAAAGTGCCTCAAGGTGATGAATTAGAAGCTTTGCTAGGAGCAACGGCAATATTCATTTGCAACTACCGAGGTGAAGGTGATCCGCAGTTAGAAGAACTCCAAGAGCGTAGTTTCGAGATGATATCAGGGGCGGCGGATACCCAAGGAATTGAAACAGAGGAAAAGTTTAATACTTGGTTTACTCAGCAACGGCTGAACGATTCAGAATATTTCCTCCCCCGACTCAATCAACGCCTAGAGGAAATAGTCGGGGATGGGTGGTTGTTTGATGCCAGTCAAGTTTAGATGGTGGCATCAGAGGAGATACAAGGATAGTAAAAGGAGACTGATTGACAAATAAGGTAAATTAGGGCAGTGGGCGCTGACGTAGCTGTGTACGCTCTACAACAGTAAAACTGCCTTCTAAAGATATACCTTCAATACTCAGCAGGCGTAGCAAGTCTTCAGCAGGCTCCTCTGGTGTAGCAGTAAAATAACGGAAATAAACAACACCGACTGGCGATGGCATTCGTAGGCGGTAAATTAACTCACCATAATCTCGGTCAAATGTCAGAATGATTCGCCCCTCACGAACTGCACGCGTCAGAACCTCAGAATCTTCTGCACCTGGTGCGTCTTCACTTCCATAGGCTACATCGTAACCAGCAGAGCGCAAATATCTAACACTCATCAGAGGAAAATTTTCATTTGCTAGAAACCGCATCATCCCGCCCCAGACAAAAGCGGTAGGGTGTACAAAGATTCTTCACGCATACACTCTGCCGTAAAAGCGAACACCGCTCTTAGTGCTTCTGAGGTAAGAGTAGGATAGTTTTCTAGCACTTGTTGTTCTGTCCATCCCGCAGCAAACAAACCTAATAAGAACTCTACAGATAAACGAGTTCCTTTCACAGTCGGTTTACCCAGCAGAATTTTTGGGTCTGAATGAATGTAGTGTTGCCAGTCCATAGTTTTTACTCCGACTAAGCTACAGCTATTGTTGCACAGGATGATTTTTGTCGGCTTGGTGAAGGGGAGATGCGATCGCGTTACTCTTGATTAATTAGTCACAATGTCACGAGTTTCTGCAATGAGTCCCCAAGGTTGATTCACGAAGCTCAGAGGTTGATTCACGAAGCTCAGAGGTTCATTCACAAAGCTCAGAGGTTCATTCACGAAGCTCAGAGGTTCATTCACAAAGCTCAGAGGTTCATTCACAAAGCTCAGAGGTTCATTCACGAAGCTCAGAGGTTCATTCACGAAGCTCAGAGGTTCATTCACGAAGCTTTGAGGTTCATTCACGAAGCTCAGAGGTTCATTCACGAAGCTCAGAGGTTCATCCGCATAACCCACCCTCCGAAAGTCGCTCAGTTGAAAGTTAATAGTGTCTTACTCTAGCTCATACATCTGTTTATGCTTGGCTAAAAGCTCTTGATATTTCTCATTTGTCTTTGCTTGTACCCACTTGGCTTTAAATATTGCTGCTGATTCCGCTTTAACTGGGTCTACTTCGTAGGGAAGAATCTCTTTTTTAGAGCTTGAAGTTTCCGAATTTTGTTTATATTTCCTGCCGCTTTTATGATTAGCATAGCGGCGAGAGCGAGTATAACCCATTTGGATAAACTTCCGTGCCATATCTGCGCCGACAAAATCATCTTGTTCTAGATATACAAGAAAAAGCTCGTAAATTTTCTCACTTGACTCTCTAGCAATCTCAGCAGTTTTAAACCGCCAGTAGGGAAGGATTTCTGATTTATATGGTTCTACCAAAAGTACACCCTGCTCACCCTTGCCAACACGATACAGTTCAGGATGTTGTCGAAAATCGATATTTTTAAAGTCTAAAGAATAATCAAATGGCATGATAGATTTTTATTATGAATAATAAACTTTAAGAAAAAAGTTCAACTTCTATCCTAGTAAAGAGATTTTGTTCTACTATGCTATCTAGCACCCAATCTGTAAACAGTGTCCTTGCGCCCGGAAATCTGCGTAAAGTGCATCACATTGCCCTCAACGTCCAAGATATGCAAGCTTCCCGCTACTTTTATGGCACAATCCTGGGTTTGCATGAACTCACCGGCGACGAAGTACCCGCAACTCTGCTGGAACTTGTCGCATCTGGCAAAGTAGCCAACTTCATCACCCCCGACGGGACAATTTTGGATTTATTTGGGGAACCAGAATTATCACCACCAAATCCAGACCCAGAGAAGACTTTCACTAGAGCGTACCATCTCGCCTTTGACATCGATCCGCAGTTATTCGATCGCGCGCTGACAGTGATCAGAGAAAATAAAATAGCGATCGCACATGGCCCAGTCACTCGTCCTACTGGTAGAGGGGTGTATTTTTACGATCCAGATGGCTTTATGATTGAAATTCGTTGCGATCCAGAGGCTAGTTAATCTACTATGAGCGGGAAACTCATGCAAATATTTCAAGTAATCGAAGATGCGATCGTAAAACCATCAATTCCACACGAACCATACAAGCAATCATTGAAAGCTTGGGCGATGTATTGTTTACGAGACAAAGGTTTTATAGTCGTTTATGCTCAAAATGCTGACTTTGCCATTGAAAGGAAAGGTGCAGAAAAGCTGTATTTTAAAGTTTCAAATAGCCCCGATGATTTAGATAATTCTCTTAGCTGGATTGTTTGGGATAGTGCAACCAAAAGCGCCAGTCTCATTCCCAAAAAAATAAACTGATGCCCAAATATTCATCAAATGTTTTCCTGATTCTTTAACTATTCTGACTCCTGAATTCTGACTCCTGAATTCTGACTAGACAACTGCTGCACAAATATTTGATGTTCTGGTGAATTTAATCCCAACTGCAACACAGCCAATACTTGCTGCATATTCCCAGCAAGTAAATCTAACATTGACATCAAAGCCTCTCGCCTTTTAGGAGAGAGGAATGGAAGTGAGGTCAGATTATATTGCATGCAAACGAAAATCGCTAGAATCAGGTTTCTCAAACACCATTAAATGCTGTCGAGGTAACAAGTTTTTAGTTTCACGCCAAACCAAACCAACAGCTTGCATTTCCTTGCGGACTTGCTTTTGAGTCATCTTGTGCAGACCTTTAATCATAATAAAGGGATTTTCACCCCGATACTCAACTAGCACTACCCGACCACCTGGTTTAAGTGCTTTGACAATTCCTTGCATCACTTCTTGGGGATACTCAAGTTCATGGTAAGCATCCACCATCAACGCCAAATCGATACTTTCAAATGGTAAGTTGGGGTTAGTAAGGGTTGCTAAAACAGGCTTAACATTGGTAATATTTTTCTCTTTTTTGAACAACTCAATAATTTCCAACATTTCTGGCTGAACATCTACAGCCAACACCTTACCTGCTGTTAATAGCGGCGCGATGCGAAAGCTTAAGTAACCTGTACCAGCGCCAATATCCGCCACTACATCGTTAGGTTTCAGATTCAGGGCGTTGACTACCTTACTTGGCTGTTCCTCTCCTTCTCGGCTGGGACGTTCTAGCCAGCCAGCGCCCGTATATCCCATAACTTTGGCAATTTCTCGCCCCATGTAATATTTGCCGATCCCATCTGGACTGTGGATTATCCGTTGTTCGTAAATCGTAGTGGATGAAGTCGCAGCTTGTGCTGTCAGAGTTGGATTCAGCAACGAGCAACTCAACATCACAACAAGAGTTATTATAAAGTGTAGAAAATTTGACATTTGGTTATGACTGATCAGGATAGTTATAAGCAGCAACTAAGAGAATTTTATGGTAGTAGAACTATTTATGACCATGAGGAAGGTACTCGCCATCCTCTAGAAGCCAAGATTCTACTTGAATTTGTAACGCTACATTCGGGACAGAAAATTCTTGACGTGGCGACTGGAACAGGTTTAGTAGCGATACCCGCAGCTGAAAAAGTTGGTTCAGAGGGCTATGTGATTGGGATTGACATGACCCCTGGAATGTTGGATCAAGCAAGACTTAAGATTGCAGCAGCAAAATTACAAAACATCGAGTTAATTGAGGCAGATGCAGAATATTTCCACTTTAGTGATAGTAGTTTTGATGTTGTCTTTTGCTGTGAGGCAATTGTACTTTTTCCTGATATCCTTGCTATTTTACAAAAGTGGTATCGCATCTTGAAAACTGAAGGGTTTGTGGCATTTACCTGTCCTCCAGAAACAGCTTATATGGCATCTCTTCAGCAGAGGATCTGCGCTAAAGTTTTGGGCGTATCGCTACCATATATCCTTGAACCACTTGGAACTCCAGAAAAATGTCGTAATTTGCTTAATCAGGCGGGTTTTAGAGATATTGAAATTAAGATTGAGCCATCAGGACGTTATCGCCCTCTTAGGAATAACAGATTATCTGAGACAGCAATTAATATAAATTTTAAAGGTAATCCTCTATTGTCAACATTATCACCAGAACAATTAAATCAGTTGCAAGTTGAATACAAAGCAGAAATTGAGAAACTAGCAACTGATCAAGGTATTTGGGAAGATACTACAAAATTCTTTGTTCGCGCTCGAAAATAAATTGAGGAGTCTCAATTAATACTAGCCCTGGCGATTGGAAATCGCGGCTATACAGACAAAACCCACCTCTGTGCGTTAAAAACCGTTGATTTTCTCTTAGTCCACCTCCGTGGACTAAGCTTTGTGTAGTAGCGAATTGTATGAGACTTTAATACTGAGTAATCAAAACCGCTATCACTGATTTCTAGTCCCAATGGTATTTTCAATCAATCCGACTCCTGACTGCATGCCGCTTGTCTGTCTGTTAACCCCTCAGCAAATTCTATTCCCCAAGACTTAAGTTGACACTGAACACCATCTTCCGAGTTCCAATCTCAAAAGATGGGGATCTGAGCTTGACTAATGACCAACATTACCTCAAAACCAGTTCTGAGAATGCTAACTCTACATCAGAGGGCTATATCCTGCTTGCTAGAGTGTGAGTCGTTCACGTAAAATATAATGCCATTGTTGCAGCAGTTCTCATGACCTCATCTGCGTCGTTTGACACATTAGAGTCTTTACAGGCGGATATCGCTGAATTGATCGCTCGTTTACCGACATTAAAAAATCGGCAATTTATTCAACAAGCACTTGCTACTATTGTTCGTCTAGCTGATACCGAAATTGAGCGTCTCGATTGGAAAATCTTATCGGCTGCGTTAGCAGATATGGAGCGCGGTTTTCAGCTTTTTTATGATTACCGACACGTTCGCAAAGTCACCATCTTCGGTTCTGCTCGTCTAGCTACAGATACACCAGAATACCAAATGGCGCTTGAGTTTGCTCGCGCTGTTTCTCAATTAGGATTTATGGTGATGACCGGCGGCGGCGGTGGAATCATGCAGGCAGGTCAGGAAGGTGCTGGGCGAGAAAATTCCTTTGGATTAAACATTCAGTTACCCTTTGAACAGCAAGCAAACCCTTTTATAGAGGGAGATCCCAAGCTAATTCACTTCAAATATTTCTTTACCCGCAAGTTGTTTCTCCTCAAAGAAAGTGATGCTGTAGCCTTGTTTCCGGGAGGCTTTGGCACTCAAGATGAAGCTTTTGAATGTATGACATTAACCCAAAACGGTAAATTTGGCCCAGTACCTTTAGTTTTAATCGATCGCCCTGGTGGTGATTACTGGCGCTCTTGGAGCGAATATATTGATAAGCAACTCGTGCAAAATGGTCTTGTCAGTCCTGAAGACCCCAGCCTTTACACGGTGACAGACAACTTGGATGTGGCTTGCGACGCTATCACCCGTTTTTACCAGGTTTATCACTCCTGTCGATATGTAGGCGATAAATTAGTCATCCGCCTGAAGACAGATATATCAGACGCTCTGGTAGAGCAACTCAATGTTGATTTCAGCAAGATTATTATTCAAGGACGGATTGAAAAAAGTCAGGCATTACCTCAAGAAGCACAAGATGAAACTGTTGGACTACCCCGTCTCACTTTGTACTTCAATCAACGCGACTTGGGGCGCTTGTATCAGATGATTGCCAGAATTAACCAGATGGGTACTCCTTCACCAGAGGATGCAGCGCATCCAGAAAGAAAGTAGCTATCGGGACTTAAACATTTTTGAGGAATAAACAAGCCTCAAACCCATGCAGGGTAAGGGAAATACACCAAATGCTCAAAAATGACTCAAACCAAGATATATGAATAAACCAAGCAAAACGATGTCAAAGTCTATCTGTATATAGGTTTGAGGCTTTTTTCTGGGTGTTTTTTGTCTAAGTCCCACTATTAAGAAAGGGAAAGGGAATAATTTTGAATCCCTTCCCCTTTTATTCTTTCAAGGTTATGGAATAATATGCTTGGGTTAAGGCTTAACTCTTTGTCTAAGTCAATTTTTTTAATGAACCGCAAAGGACGCAAAGGACGCAAAGGAAGGAAGGAAGGAAGAGAAGGAAGTTCCTGAATCAGACTAACGGGGTAATTGCTTTTTTCGTTTCTACTTCTAAATGCTCACGATGGAAACTACTGATATAGCCAAATCTGGAAATGCTTGTGGGTAAATTGTACCTCCAGTTAATGTGGTTTTTGAGGCATACTCTCCATCTTGAGGATCTCGAAATACTACAAGTTGCCGCTTCTTAAGATTAACTACCCAATATTCAAGAATTTCTACTTCAGCATAGAGTTTGGTTTTTATTTGTAAGTCTTTATCTAAGCTGGAATCTGAATATTCGATTAGCCAGAAGATATTTTCAGGGTAGGGATGATGTTCTAAATATTCACGTCCCAATCTTTGTACAACAGCAATATCAGGCTCAGGTTCAGAGTTGTTAGGAAGGGTAATCGGTTTACTGGGGCGAACTGTAGCGCGAGTACCTAAAAGTTGAATCAGGTACTCCCCGGCTTCACTACTGAAGTAGGCATGAGGTTCTCCTTCCGGTGACATTTCTACTATTTCTCCCTTTAGTAGTTCCACTCGCCGATCATCTAGGATACCTGCCGCGATCATGCGGTGATATTCATCTGTTGTCCACTTTGTTGTAGCTATGGTCATAGATACACTTTTTTATCGTATTTTACCTCACATCGTAACGCAAGCATAGAAATCGCTAGATATCAAAAAAATTAAGGGTCGGATTTGAGATATTCCTGTAATTGTTGGGTACGCAGTTTTGTCGTATTTTCCAGACAACCAAAATAAATGGTAGGAGTAATACTTCCTCCCTCATATCTGCTTCTTTCAAACTCACAATTTGTATCTCGAAACTTGATCCATGTTACCTGTGCAGCAATCAATTTCTGTTTGCTAGAGCTTTCTAAGGTAGATAGCAATTGTTGATAAACTCGATTCAGTTTTTTATCTGCATTCTGATAAGATAACTTCCTGCATTCATTAATTGCTATTTGAGTTTGAGAATTATTGCAGTTGAGCTTTTGAGCTAAAAGCATCTCTGGTAAATCGGGCGTTGTGCCTGCTATTGTTATGGTAGGAGCATCTAAAGTGCTGAGAGTTAGCATACTTGCCAAAACTAGTAAGAATTTACGCATGGCAAAATTTTATTGTTTAAGTATTGGACAAAAGATACCAAAATAGGCATCACCATTGGGATGTTCCGACGCAGAAGACTTCTAAACTGCTGACAAAAGATAAACCAGCCGTCAGAAGGAAGTCAAAATTTTCCAAGAATGCTAAAAATAATCTGCTATTTTAGTGATCTAAGTTTAGCTTTTATATTTTTATGAATCGTTCCGCCTGCCTCATTTTCAATCCAGTTGCTGGTCAGGGTGATCCAGACCTAGAACTGGCACAAATTCGGGGAATATTAGAGCCAGATATTGACCTAGATATTTATCTGACAACTGAAGAAATCGACGCTGACGAACTGGCTTATGCAGCCGTAGCGAGGGGGGTAGATGCAATCATTGCTTCGGGGGGAGATGGCACCCTCTCGGCGGCGGCGGCGGCTGTAGTGGGTACTGAGATTCCATTTGGGATCATTTCTAGAGGAACAGCAAACGCTTTTGCCACAGCTTTAGGAATTCCTGACACGATCGCATCTGCATGTCAGACAATTTTACAGGGAGGAATCCGCAGTGTAGACGTAGCCTATTGCAACGATCGCCCAATGGTACTCTTAGCAGGTATTGGCTTTGAAGCTGAAACTGTAGAATTGGCAGACCGGGATGCAAAAAATCGCTTTGGGATGATGGCCTACGTTTTGGCAGGATTCCAGCAACTCAGAAGCTTAAAAAATTTTGATGTTGAAATTGAAACTGAAGACAAAATAATTAAAACTAGTGCCTGTGCAGTAACAGTCGCAAATGCCGCGCCTCCCACTTCCGTTTTAGCTCAGGGGCCAGCAGGTCTGATTTATGATGATGGGTTACTAGATTTAACAATTGTAGCTCCAGCTAATAAGGCAGGAGCGATCGCAGCGACATTTCATCTATTTCAAACCGCTTCTACAGGTAACGCCGTAGAACGGGATGATATTGGCTTTCTGCGAGCCAAACAATTTAAAATTACGACTAACCCACCGCAAAAGGTTGTTCTAGATGGTGAATTAGTGGGCACAACACCAGTAGAAATTAAGTGTGTACCAGCAGGTTTGAGAATTTTTGTGCCATTAGTAGAAGAAGTTGAGCCTATCGAAAAACTAGAGGGACTTCCTAATCTGACTATTGAGATGAAAAACACAGTAGAAGAATGAGGGGATGGGGCATTGGGCATGGGGCATTGGGCATGGGGCAGAGGGGAAAGACTTGCTGTAACCTTGCTGTCTTTTAATTGAAGATTCAGGAGTAACTTGTATTGAAACTTGTATCTGATCCAGCGATCGCTAACAAAATTCGTAAAATGAATCAGCGAGTCCGGTGGCAAGATCCATTAATTGTGGAACGGGACATCGACCAAACTCGGCTGGTGTTGGAGGATGGTCAAACAGACAATTCTGAGTTCTCATTTTTAGTTGTCGGTGATAGTGGTTCGGGCAGGCACCGGGGTCACAATCCCCAGCGACAGGTAGCTGAACTCATGCTGCCTCATCACAACGAATGCCGTTTTATGCTACACACGGGGGACGTGATCTATTTAGTGGGGTCGAGTGAATACTACCAGCAGAACTTCATCGAGCCTTACCGAGAGTTTCTCTTGGGCGGAGAACATCCCAAACAGATTGCCTTTGACCAGATGATTTTTAAGCTGCCCATTTTACCAGTACCGGGAAATCACGATTACTATAACTTGCCGATTTTATTGAGCTTGGCATCTTTAACAACATTACCCATTCGTCGCCTGTTGCGATCGCGGTTAGATTTAGATGTGGGCTTACATGGCTCAGGAACTGGTGAAGCCTACGCACGGGCATTTCTGGACTATCTGAAGGCGTTTCAGCTTCCCGGAGAGTTAAATGATCATTTAGATAAATACTACACAGCCAAGACAGATACAGGTCGTTGTCTTTCCTATGAACCTGGGCACTTCACCCGGCTTCCCAATCGCTACTACACTTTTCGCTATGGCGGGATTGATTTCTTTGCCTTGGATTCTAATACATTTAACGATCCACCACCGCTACCTAAAACAAAAGAAGGTGACGCTGATCGCAAAGTCTTAGAAAAACGTCGTGAAGATTTAGAGCAAGAAAAGCTGGAAATTATTGAAACCTCAGCCAAGCTTCGTCCCGAAAACCCCAGCGAAGCCGATCAATTAGACGACTTCCACGCCAAGCTATCACAAATTGAAGAAATTATTGTTGATATTGATAAGCAACTAGCCACTAATAAAACACTGCTGACTGATATTGAACAACTGGAGTGGCTCAAGCAAAGATTAATTGAATCTTGGAATAATTCTGAAGTTCGAGGAAGGGTGATTTATTTCCATCATCCTCCCTATGTAACTGAAGCGACAAAGTGGCAGCAAGCCCAAACTTTAATCATTCGCGATCGCCTCCGTGGTGTGTTCGATGCGGTAGCTAAAGAAATAGGTTCCCTAACTCAGGGGCGTCCTTTAGTCGATTTGGTATTAAACGGTCACGCGCACTGCTTGGAACACCTGGAGACAATGGATACCGGACACGCTGATTCGCATATCCACTGGATTGTTTGTGGCGGTAGCGGGTTTAGTTTGCGACGCCAGCGAATTGAGGGAGCAGATTTGATGGAGACTTTTGGAAATGAAAATAGATTAGTGGCGCGATCGCATCTCTTCATCGGTCGCAACGGCCAAGGTTTTCAGAAACGACGACCTTATTCAAGTTTACGTATTGACGTTAAAGGCGATCACTATCCTAAGTTTATTGTCCGTCCCTTGGTTGCCGAATGGCATCAGAGGCAATGGCATAATCGTGAACTTGAACCGTTAATTATTTAACCAAGTTTGGGGGTTTAAGTAAAGAGCCTCTACAGACAGAACGTTTTGATGCCTAATGGGACTTAGACAAAAAACACCCATAAAAAAGCCTCAAATCTATATACAGAGAGACTTTGACATCGTTTTGCTTGGTTGATTGATATATCTGGGTTTGAGCCGTTTTTGAGCATTTGGTGTATTTCCCTTACCCTGCATGGGTTTGAGGCTTGTTTATCCCGAAAAAATGTTTAAGTCCCGCTAATACCATTTCTTTGTGAGGCTGCGCCAAACCCTTTTAACTTCTTTCTTTCTTTACTTTGTGTCCTTTGCGTCCTTTGCGGTTCGTTTATCTTTCTTGTACTTAAATTTCTTTGGTAATAACTAAGGGCTTTTATTCTGTCATGGGTTACGACCAATTCTTACAAACCCAATTTATCAAAAGCTAAGAAATCCTGACTACACTATTGATGTTAAAGGCGATGGCTTTGCCAACGCCAAGGGCGATCGCCATCCTAAGTTTATTGTCCGTCCTTTGGTTGCCGAATGGCATCAAAGGCAATGGCATAATCGTGAACTTGAGCCGATAATCATCTAGAGCATCGATTCAGTCAAAATTTTGGCAAGAACATGAGAAAATGGATTTGGCTGATGCTGTTGGTGTTGGTGGCAGTTGCGGTGGTGGGTAGTCAGGGCAGCACGTTTTTTGAACAGCGTTCCTCACCAGCAATTGTTCAGAGCATTCCACTGGAAACACCCGAACCACAGGCAGAGTTAAAAAAAGTTAACATTGCCCCGGAAGTGTCTACTGACAAGCTGTTAAACCATATCCAAAAGTTAAATTTTCAGCGCTACACAACAACAGAGCGATCGCTAACTCGCACTTATATCACAACTGAACTGAGAAAATTAGGCTGGAAGCCCAAATTGGAAAAGTTCTCTGACGGTGTGAATATTTTTGCCGAACGCCCAGGAACTAACAAAGCAGCTAAAGCAATTCTCGTAGCAGCGCATTACGACACTGTTGCCTTATCTCCTGGTGCCGATGATAACGCCAGTGGTGTAGCTGTGGTGCTGGAAGTAGCGCGGTTGCTCGGTTCCCATCCCACACCACGGACGTTACAGCTAGCTTTTTTTGACAAAGAGGAAGCAGGACTTTTGGGTAGTCGGGCTTTCGTTAGTAAGACAACACGCTTGCAAAACTTGGGCGGAGCGATCGTTATGGATATGGTAGGTTATGCCTGTTACACTGCTGGGTGTCAAAAATACCCTACCGGATTGCCTGTTACCCCACCTAGCGACAAGGGCGACTTTTTGGCAGTAGTTGGTGATACAGAACATTTGCCTTTGCTGAATGCCTTTCAAAACTCACAAATGCTCCCTTCAACCGCCCGGAATAAACAAGAATCAAATCTGCCGCCAACCCTAACAGTACCAATTCCTTTTAAAGGTTTACTGACACCAGACACCCTACGCAGCGACCATGCACCATTTTGGTATCATGGTGTGGGTGCTGTCCTGGTGACAGATACCGCAAATTTACGTACTCCGCACTATCATAAACCTAGTGATGTTCCAGCGACCATCGAGCGATCGTTTTTCACAGGAGCAGCACAGATTGTAGTCAATACTACTACTGCCTTGTTAGAGAAAAACGAGGTTTTGGAAACTCAACCACCAAGCTGATGCTTAAACGCTTCATTAATAAGATATAGAGATTTACTGCTATTGCAAGTAGCGAAAGCTTACAAAAGCGTTTCTCGTTTTATCATGCCATTGGAATTGAATACAACTTGATTTGGGATGATTTTCCATGATACTCTAGATTTCGATTATAAACTACGGTTTAGCGATACGCTTACAGTAGTTTTAATAACATACTGCATTTTTCATTTGAATTAGCCATAGTTAGCACAAGTAATTCTAAATTTTTGAGAATTCTAATTACGTAGCTTGCTTTTGGGTAGCTGTACTACTACGAATCACTTTTCCATACATTAAAAACCGATATGACTAGCACAATTTCTTTTGACCGAGTGTCTGATATTTACGATGCGACAAGGGGATTTCCACCAGGGGTTTCTGAGCAAGTGACGGACTTTATCCTCAATCTAGTTTCACCAACAGCAGAGACTAAATTCTATGAAACGGGTATCGGCACTGGTAGAATTGCTGTTCCAATTGCTAGAAGAGGTTATTCATACACTGGTGTAGATGTTTCAGAAAAGATGTTGGCTGAACTGCACCAAAAATTAGAGGGTGTGTCCCACCGATTAACAGCAATCAAAGGAGATGCTACTGCTTTACCGTTTGATGATAATTCCTTCGATGTGGTTCTAACGGTTCATGTGTTTCACTTGATTTCTGCTTGGAAGCAAGCTTTAGCAGAAATCCGTCGCGTTCTCAAACCTGGTGGTATTTTGCTCTACACTCACGGTCAGGCTACCTCTATTAGCGCTGATGAGGATGTCAATTCACAGAGACGGGAATTTACTGAGCGTTGGAGAGCTATATTGGATGGCTACAATCATCCTTTACCGCGCTACGGTGCGACCGAAGAAGAGGTGTTAACAGAGTTGCAAGCACAAGGTGCTACTTTGTCCACCGAAATCGCTGCTCAATGGCGAGTTGAAGATACTGTGGGTAAATTGCTAGAAAACCAAGAAAACAAAATCCAAAGTGCAGCTTGGAGTATTCCCGATCAGATATTTGCTCGTGCCATTCAAGACTTGCGGGAGTGGGCTTTGCAACGCTACGGTTCACTGGATTACATTTTGCCCCAAGAACGTCAGTTCAAAATTGTTGTGATACGCGATTGGGCTTATGGGTCTTAAACCAATTCGCAATTCGCTTTTTCTTACAGCAGTTTTCATGTATTTGAACCACATCTGTTGTAGGGGCACAGCAATGCTGTGCCCCTACCGCATGGTCTATTTACCTGAAAATAGCTGTAATAGAGCCTCCGGCACGCACTCGCGTTCGCAATTACGTTTTGTGACGGGGATTTAGCTTAGGCATCAAAACTTAAAGCCGTCCTACAAGGACGGGGTTTTAAACCTAATTTTTTGATAATTACAAATTATGTTGACCAACTTTTGATTCCGGGAAAGTCAACGTCCAATTATTTTTATCATTCACCTGAAAGTACAAACCTTGGAGAATGAGCCGCAGAGTTTTTCGAGTTCTAATAGGCTTCTTTACCAGATAAGTTCCTGCTTCAGCAAAGATATCATCAAAGTTTTGTTTATAACCAAATTGTTTTGAACAATAACTGCCAGCACCTTGAACTGTTAACACAAAAAATGGAGCTTGTTTGTATTCATCAGGAATCATAAAAATTCCATATACATGGTGACGACCACGCCACGGCTGAACAATAACCTTAGTAGCATGTACTTGGAATTTTGGAGTTTTTGATGCGAGAAAAGTCTCGAAATTGCAATCAGAATCATTCACAGGCCACCACAGTGTAATAATACTCAGGGAGAGCAGCAAAATTAAAATATAGCGGAGTCTGCGACGCATAAAGCCAAGAAAAATTGTTGAAGCGGCTGGTAGAATTTGATGAGTAATGATAGTGCAGCTACAGCAGTAAGACTATCTACCTGCAATACGTTCTAAAGGCCAAAGACAAAACATTAAGCAGTCGATTAAACTTTCCTGCCAAAAAAAATTGCCGTCAAGATATCAGCCTACAAAAAGTGCAGATTGTAGATGCGTAGTTTACCGCCGCAGGCATCGCTTACCCTGTTTTAGTAGCTTCGTTACAGTATTAAACCTAGCTGAGAAACCATCAGGCTTTTGTGGCTGTTAACACTGATTTATGCTCAATTTTTTAGCTGTGATGAATCCTACAATTCGTTGCTTTTGTTATGCTTTGTTCCCATCAGCAGGTGTTTTGAACAAATCAGAGCGAGCGCCATCAAGTTCAAGAAAAAATCTCCTTTGATTTCTAGGCAATTAATCGGTAGTCAAATACACAAATATTAGTTATATTCCCGTAAGTAATAGTTGGTATAAAAGTTATGGGAAGAAGTTGGGGAAGTCTTAAGACAGTTGCAGGTATCTTTAGCGCGATTGCACTTACACAGTTTGGGGCAAATACTTCGGCGATCGCGGCTGACACAGTTGTTGTGCGTTTGGGTTTATTTACAGAATCTATCTCTCTTACTGAGTTGCAAAATGCTGCAAAAACTGGGGAATTGTCTGGCAGTTTGAAGTCTTACACTAAAGGATTATCTGAAGAACAACGCCGCTTTCTCTTGGGGGCGCTGGGCATGAATGTACCGATAAATGTTGTTACCGTTAATAAGTTAATTAATACTCAAATTGCTACAAGCATTCTCAATGACTTCGCTACGGTCTTAGCCCGAAAGGACAAAGCTGGGGTACAAGCACTGAGAGCAGGATTGGTATTAGGCTCTACTGCACCGCAGGGTCTTTCTATATTGAGTTTTATCGCCGCTTATCCGAGTAAACGCTTAGAAATTGATTTGCCACAGGCTTTTATAGTTGCAAGGAGTTTGAATACAGCTTTTTGGCGTACCCAGCAATTTATGTTAGCGATCGCTCCTCAAATCGACCCCAGAACACCGCAGATTGCTTTTCCTTTTGATCCCAGCCAACCAGGAAACGCTCAAGTAAAAATACTCAGCTTAAGCCTGAATGACCAAAAGCGCCAACGCCAAATTCCAGTTGATATTTATTGGTCAACTGCTGCAACTCTCGACAAACCCGTAATTGTCCTTTCTCACGGCTTTGCGTCAGTCCGCACGGACTTGCGTTACCTAGCAGAACATTTAGCATCCCACGGTTATGTAGTAGCAGCTTTAGAACATCCCGGTAGTAACCAGGCAAATACTAACTCAGCATTACAAGGCAAAACCAGAGTTATGAAGCCTCATGAGTTTTTGGATCGCCCTCAAGATATTAGTTTTGTCCTCGACGAATTAGAAAAGCTCAACCAAACGCCTAATCATCCGCTACAAGGGAAACTCGCAACCACGAACGCGATGGTTATTGGACATTCTTTTGGTGGTGGTACAGCTTTAGAAATTGCTGGAGCCGAGTTACAACTGGAACGACTCAAACAACGCTGTAAAAAGAACTTGACTAGCTTTAGTGAGGGTGAAGTTATGCAGTGCATCGCTCAAGAACTACCAGAAAATAGCTATCAACTACGGGATACTAGAATAAAACAGGCGATCGCTCTCAATCCGACAACTTCTCTGATGTTTGGCGAAACTGGGTTAACTAAGGTGCAAATTCCTACCCTAGTGTTAGCAAGTTCCGCAGATAAAACCACTCCAGCTTTAACTGAACAGATTGCCGGATTTGAAAAAATCCCATCCCCAAAATGGCTAGTTGGTATAGTTGGGGGTACTCATCTGAGTGTAAAAGACCCTAGTACCACTTTGGATCAGGCAGGACAACCAAATACACCGATTAGTGGTGGTGAAGTTGTGGGTGAACAAGCAGCAGATGTTCGCAAGTACGTTAAAGCTATAGCTTTGGCTTTTGCTGCACAGATGACTCCAGAAGCTAAAAACTACGCTGTCTTTCTGACCTCAGATTATGCCCAGTTTGCTTCGACTCCGGCATTTCCATTTCGTCTAGTTAGGCAGATTCCTCCTGACGCGATCGCAGTGGTGAAAGAATTTGTTGAGAAATAAGGGACTTCCAATTAAAAAAATTGACCTTTAAGAATTTCGATGCTGGGTGTATGGCGGTAAGAAAGCAGAAATTCAAACATCATAGCAGGGCAGATCCAAGAAGTTGTTCTTCAAACCATTTTTTTGCATCTTGCCAACCTCTTTCTGCTTCAGTTCTTAAGCGTCGGGCTTCTTCACTACGGTGTTGTACTTCTGCTGCAATTTGTTTCTGAACTTCCCAACCAGGTATAGGAATTACAAGACTTATTACATCTTCATTTGCTAAACGGGGGTGAGTGTTTCCAGTCATCATATGTATAGTTTGAGCAAGAATTAGTTTGCTGCGTAAGATAACTGCTAAGTAATCAGGAAGGAGCGAACTAGTATCACGAATACGGAGAACGTGAAACTCAGGAGAACAACAGCCATCTATTTCAGCACAATATACTTTATTAAGATAGGGGCGAAGCCTTGCAAATAATACATCTCCACGTTGGAAAGTAAAACAATTCCCAGTAGCCGTATCACTTGCATTTGTAAGTTCACCTGTGTGAGTCTGAACATGAGCAAGACCTAGATAATTTGCCTCCGGTGTTTTGATTTGGTTACGCTCAAAAGTCGCTATATTTTGAAGTTGCTGACAGTTAATCTTTTTTGCAGCAGTAGTCATAGCTCGTAAAGCAAGGATACGTTCAGGATGAAAGTAGTCTGAATTTAGCCGACCCTGTAAGCGAATATCTTGAACACGCATAGCAAACACCTTGCGATTATCCTCAGCAGGGCGATCAAGTCCAATGGCATTGAGTAAGTAATCATCAAGACTAGCAAGAAGATTATCAGCTTCTGCTAGTTTTTGTCGTCGTTGCGATCGCGCTTTATCCATGACAGATACAATTTTAATTTGTGTTTGTATCGGTGGACAAATTACCGGAAGATTATAAAGAGTTCCTTGGTCAATCGTAGCCATAGTCGTCACTACAGATTTAGCCCGTACATACGATGTCCCAAAACGAGAACGAACAAAGTAATTAAGAAAGGCGGGTAAAACTTTGCGATAATCTACCCTTGCACGAATTAAATGACACTCAAAAACAGCAGGTTCACTTAGCTCACCTATTAAGCAAGACCAACCTACACCTTCTGGTTTTAGCGAAGAACGACAGAAAAAAACATCTCCTTCAGCAACCTGAAAGCGTTCATTTTCTTCTGCTGTAGTCTTTATTCGTTCAAGATTCTCCTCTATTACAACTTCGTCACGATATAAATCCCATACATTGACTAGCAAAGTACCTTCGCCATAATCATCTTTTTTTTTGAATATTCCATTCAAGAAATCTTCCGAAACAAGTTGGCGTAGATTTTGAATTGGAAATAGTGATCTATTCATTAATAAAGGCCGTTCAAATGTTTCAAACATTGCACTTGAAACACCAAAACTACCTTTAATTTTCCCCTGTTCGATAGCAAAAGCCTTGGAATTACCAACTCGAACAGGGGTTAAACGAAAAAAGATTTTGCATTTCTTTGAAACTCCCACCATTGGGCAACCAATCCAGTATCAGGAATAATTTCACGGTGATGTTCACTCCAACCTGGTTCTTTCGGATTAACCGTACTCCACTCAAAATAAACTCGATAATCAAAAAGATCGCAACTGTGACGCTCTATCTTTTCTTTTCCTATAACTTCTTCCTCAACCTTTACATTAAAGGTTTTTCTTCCTGTCGCGTCATAGCCAATATTTTCAGCTAGTGCCATGAAAATAGGGACATCATCCGAGACTATTTCACCATTCTTTAAGCGACGGAGAAAAACAATACTTGCCTTGACCCCTGCATCATAATAAGCAAAGGCAAATTGAGGCAAACCAACCACAGCAAGAATTTGGAAATGGGACAGCATCCAATCCCTTACCCCTTGCAGCGAAGAATTGGTAAGAATGCCATCAGGAAGTATGATCGCTGCCCGACCTGTACCTGGTTTCAGATAGGAATGAATTCGCTCTATAAACAGAATTTCTGTTTTGATGTTAGTACGAGCTTTTACCGCCTTTGCCCCTCGCTTGGCATTTCTCTCACTTTGTGCTGACTCATCCGGTTCTGTGCCAGTCGTTGATTTATTCAGATAATGGCGTAGCTCAAACTGATCGAGATAGCCTTTTTCTTTTTCAGTGCTTTTAACCACCGACCCAAAAGGCGGGTTGGTCAAGATTAAATCAAATTTATCGGGTACAAGTTCGGATTTGATCGCAGTTAGCTTAGTTAGGAACTCAAGAGCATCGTAACCAACAATATTAGTATGACCATCATCATGGATAATCATATTCATCTTAGCGACACGGGCTAATTCCTCATTAATTTCAATTCCAAATAGGTTCTTTTGTGCAAAATCATGCCAATAGTTCCAATGATCTCTACTGTGACGCACATCAGTTTTGTATTTTGGATAACACCGATCAGCTTCCTTACGAACATGATCAAGCGCATAGAGAAGAAATCCCCCAGAACCACAAGCAGGATCAAGAACTAGCTGTTTGCGCTCTGGATTCAGAACTTCAACAGCAAAAGCAATTAGTTCACGGGGAGTAAAATATTGCCCAAAATCCCCCTTAAAGAACCCACCCATGAACTCCTCAAAAGCTACCCCTTTTGTATCCAGTTCCGTGCGATCTAGTGAAAGAGCTTCTAAGTGTTCAACAACTTGGGCGAGAACTGGTGGATCTACATTAGACCTCTTGCAAAAGTCCCAGATGCGTGGGACAAATAAGTTAGAGTTGGGTAGCATTAATGACCTACGAACAAGTAAAGATCCTAAAG
>NZ_JBALFC010000002.1:0-123585 GCF_036917755.1 Nostoc sp. | reverse complement strand
CATTGGGCATTGGGCATTGGGCATTGGGCATTGGGCATTGGGCATTGGGCATTGGGCATTGGGCATTGGGCATTGGGCATTGGGCATTGGTTATTTATTCTCCCCCTGCTCCCCCTGCTCCCCTGCTTCTTAAAAGTCCCCAGTCCCTTGCCCAAACCCTTAATTTTTCGTTGCTGATGCGTAAGTCCTACATCTGTTCTGCTGAATTTGGAAAGTAATTCTGATCTTTATAGTTTCCGAGTCCGAGGGTCAGCTGGCTCCACTAACATAAACTCCGGCTGAGTAAAGGACTCGGAACTTTTGGTAGAGTGTTCACACTGAAATAAAGATGTGAGGAGGGGAACAATCAGTAAACCTGATTCATTGGCTCTTTAGTGTACCAGACCAGAGCAATTACGTTGCTACTAGTAAATTGTTTATTCGATCTGGTTAGGCAGAAGACAGCAATTGACATCATTCAAACAGACTTTGCCCCACTGTAAAGCCCAGCGGACAAGAGCTACTCGATTTTCTGTCTCGGTTTTGGTGAGAATATTACTGATATGGTTATCAACTGTACGCTTGCTAATCTCCAGTTTTCCTGCAATCTCTTGGTTAGTTAAGCCAGTGGCCACTAAGTCGATAATTTGCAGTTCTCTGTCTGATAGACTAACGGGGGTCTCAGACTTGCCACCAGCCATGACTATTTCTATCCTCTGTTGGTATATGTACTTAATCGCTCTTTCTAATTCTAGAGGATTCTTTTGTTGGTAGGGCTTTCAAGTGTTAGCAGTAATACTATTGTCAATATTTTCTTTGGATTTCAAGTTGACAGAAATATAAACTCTTAAAATATTACTATATCAGAGTATACCTTATATCTACAGAGAGTTAGTATATTCACTAGGATAATTTTGGAGAGTATTAGAAGCATATATATGTTATGGGAGTAGTTAAAATTGCTATTTAATTCTATGAAGGACTGGCGACAGATTAGCAAAAATTATTGTAGATTTTATACTGTAAATTCCTAATCCCAAATCGAAATCTAAAATTGAAAATGAGATGAGCAATCCCCGTGTTTTGTGCCTTGGTGAAATTTTGTTTGATTGTTTAGCCGATCAATTGGGGCTAAAGCTGGAAGAAGTGAAATCTTGGACTCCCTACCCAGGAGGGGCACCAGCTAACGTAGCCTGTGCTTTAGTCAAGCTGGGGACATCAGCCGGATTTATCGGAGCCGTTGGTGAAGACGAACCAGGGAATGCGCTGGTGAAACTATTACAAGATGTAGGTGTAGAGACGACGGGAGTACAACGCCATCCCACAGCACCAACGCGGCAAGTTTATGTTACACGGGATCTGGCTGGCGATCGCACCTTTGCCGGATTTGGTCAATACGATACCGCAGAATTTGCCGATACTCGCCTGCAAGCTAAACAATTGCCAAATTCGCTGTTTCAAGAGGCAGATTTTCTGGTTTTGGGTACTTTGGAATTAGCCTATCCTGAAAGTGGAGAGGCAATTCACCGCGCTCTAGAGTTAGCAGAACATTACGATTTGAAGATTGTGCTGGATGTCAACTGGCGTCCTGTATTTTGGGATGAACCAAACATCGCTCATCAAAAAATTCCAGAATTATTTAAGCGAGTCGATTTCCTGAAACTTTCCAAAGAAGAAGCTGAATGGCTATTTGAAACCGCAGATCCCGGAGCCATAACTTACCGTCTGGCTTCAATTGAAGGAGTATTAGTAACAGATGGGGAAAACGGTTGCACCTACTGTCTGGGTGAGAACGAAGGCAAATTACCTGCGTTTTCCATCCCCGTAGTTGATACAACTGGTGCAGGAGATAGCTTTTTGGCAGGATTCATCCACCAACTGAGTCAGCACGGCATCCACAGCTTGCGGGATGCAGAAACAGCAAAACGCATTGTCACTTATGCCAGTGCTGTTGGAGCGCTGACTACCATTAAAGCAGGTGCGATCGCATCTCAACCTACTGCTGCTGAAGTCGAAGCTTTTCTAGCTGCACATTAACTCTAGGAACTAGCATAAGCCTCTGGGATATCAGCCACCAAAGGCTGATACTCCCGACTAGAAAATGGACGAAAATCCTCATGCCATTCTGCGGTCATATTGCACAATAAACGTAGTTGGAGTGGTGTGGGTACTGGATTAATCCGCTCAACTTTTACTTTTAGAAGTTCTGAATTTTTGTTCTTGAGTTTAAAAACATCATCCACAATATACCGAGGGCAATAACCTACGATGTGATGATCCTCAGTGCATAAGAGCAATGCACGCGGGTCATAGGGATTTTTAAATTCGTTAGCTAAATGTAACAGTTCACCTGTTTGTAATTGATTAATTCGTTCAGTTGCACAAGTAGGAAGGTGTCGCAGTCCATGTGCAAAAAAATGGATCTGGTATAAACCATTTTTATCTGGTTCTGGGCAGGGGAAAACTTCAAAATAATCTGTTACCTTGCGTCCACCACTCCGAGAAAGAATGCTAACTGGATCGTCTTCACCTTCGGGAATATTTAGCGATTCAATATAATTTTTGTAATCGGGGCGAGAGCGTCGCATTAATCGATTAGAAAACAAGGGGAACAGTTCAACTGATGTGTATTCTTTGTTTAAGTCTGGGAAGGAATACAATAGCTGAAAATTATGTTCAGTTTGAGCTTTTACAGCACCTTGCGTATATACAAATTGATATTTTTTCCCGTCAAATGTTAAGCGACCAATGGGAAGCCAAACACGACTATTAGGATCTTGCCAAGCTAAAAAAAGTGTTTTCATAGTAGGGTGTCCAGCAGCTTACTTTGATTTAATTCCAATATCTTCTGTGCAAATTCAATTGCTGTTTGCGATATGCGATTAGATGGAATACGCTCAAAAAGCTCTAACGTATCATTGCTTGACACCCTTGCTAAATTATTCAACCATATCCTCGCTGCATCTGGATACCGTTTTTGCGCTTCACAAAATGCATTAAAAGTCTTGAGAGTTTTTTGATCGCCAACTCTAGCATACAACGCAGAATTGCATTTTTCCACATACGCTTGGACAGAAAAGCCAGCGTCTTTTGTGATTAGCCTGCTTTTCCTTTTAGAATCAGACTCGTTCCTACCAAGACAGGAGGCATGGTCATAGGTTGGTGCTAAATAAATCTTCTCTTCCAAACTCATGAATGCCCAATTTTCATGGTGTCGATCGCTATTCCCAATCCAAGCATCCAAGAGTAAATACCCAACAAAAGTTTCCGTCGGATGACTAATTCCCTCTGGTGGTTTCCAATTGATAGGCAAATTAACTAAAGCATCAGCCTCTGGGGCATCTAGGGGAACGTCAATGATCTGAAACTGCTCTGGCATAATTTATGGGAAAGTCTGATTTAGAGCAAATTATTAAGTTCACCTATTTTTAAAATGTGTAACAATCAATGGTTTTTCTTAACTTGCTGCCACAGAGTATCAACGGTCACAAACTCATAGCCTTGTTGTAGCAGTTGCGGAATCAGAATTTGAATTATGGCAGCAACATCTTCTCCACCGCAAGCACCATCATGCAAAACAATCAGCGAACCATTTTTGACTTGCTGCATAACTCGCTGTACTACAGTGGTAACGCCTGGCCGCACCCAGTCTTCTGGTACAACACTCCACATAACTGGGCGGTAATTCCACTGAAAGAACAATTTTAAAGTCGCAGGTGTAAATAAACCATTGGGGGGGCGAACATCTCGCACTTGTTCAGGTTGCAGATTGCAGGCATTGTAGATGGCAGTTTGGGTTTTTTCTAAACTGTCCTTCAGGTCATTTGGGGAAAGCATGGGAAAAGAGCGATGATCG
Source organism: Nostoc sp. (assembly GCF_036917755.1). GTDB lineage: Bacteria > Cyanobacteriota > Cyanobacteriia > Cyanobacteriales > Nostocaceae > Nostoc. Next base: position 119,750 of record NZ_JBALFC010000002.1, on the reverse strand, counting down.
TAGCCATGCAATCCGATCCAGTGTCCGCGATCGCTAACAGATGCAGCAATGTCTGGTGAACGGTTGACGCAAACACCCAACCAAAAAAAACTCGCTGTAATGTTGTAACGGTCTAATACTGCTAAGACTTCGGGTGTGTATTGCGGATGGGGTCCATCATCGAATGTGAGGGCGATCGCTTTAGAATCGGGATTTCCACCCCAAAGGCAGTTGGGAAAACTCGGCTGGAGAATGCGGTAGAAAATTGGGAATAGGGGAGCTAACTGCATAAAGTTTTTATTTTTTCCGTAATCTTGCATAAGTACACTGATTACTTAATATGAGGCTGTTGAGCGTGCGAATCACTGCTTACCTAGCTTATATCTAAAACTTACGCACTATACAAATAGAGAGTTCTATGAATGAGCGCTGCTTATAGGTTCAAACATCAGAGCGATCGCTTTGACATGTCAATCACCACCCCAAAGTCAATTGGGAAAGGTCGTCTGGAAAATGTCAATGCTCTATTTTGTAAAAAATCTGTCAGAGCAATACTATTTGACCTAAAACTCACCTAAATTGATGATCAATCTACGAAGAAACACTGCATAAAAAGCTAATGTTGTTCAAAGATATACGAGATTATCAAATTTCATTTCTGGGCTTGTTCCTAGTCGTGGGAATCGGTACACGAGACTGGACGTTGCGACCAGAGTTAATTGGAGTATTGATTGCCACAAGTCTAGCAACCCAATGGATATTGTCATTAGTCATTAGTCATTGGTCATTGGCAAACAACAAGGGACAAATGACTAATGACAAAGGACAAATTACGAGTCTTCGTAGTGCTTTAATTACCTCACTGGGACTCAGTTTATTGTTGCGGGCTGACCACTGGACGACAATGGCAATAGCCGCAGCAAGTGCGATCGCTAGCAAATTTCTCTTCAAATTTGGTGATAAGCATTTCTTCAACCCTGGTAATTTTGGCATCATTTCCGCCTTGGTTCTGACCTCCGATGCCTGGGTTTCGCCGGGACAATGGGGTGAAGAGTGGTGGTATGCGCTCTTATTCGCCGGAACTGGCGGCATGACTTTACAACGCATTGGTCGCTGGGACACCACAGCAGCTTTTTTGGGTGCCTACTCTTTGTTAGAAGCCATTCGCAATCTCTGGCTGGGTTGGACTTGGGATGTTTACTGGCACCGGTTGATGAGCGGCTCTTTGTTGTTGTTCGCCCTATTTATGATTACAGATCCGCGATCGATCCCCAATTCCCGAATTGGGCGGGTAGTTTGGGCAGTTTGCATCGCCGGATTAACTTTCATTCTGCGGAATTATTTCTTTGTTTCCACCGCAGTTTTCTGGGCATTGTTTGCCCTTGCGCCATTGACCATTCTGATAGATGTCCTCTGGTTAGCCCCCAGGTTTGCTTGGCAAGAGGGAGATGAGGGAGACGAGGGAGATGAGGGAGATGAGGGAGCAGGGGAAGAACTTCTTACTCAGCACTCCTAATTCCTGTACAGACGCGATTAATCGCGTCTCTCAGCACTCAGCATTAAAAATCTTGAGGTATAAAAAATGAAGATTTTTCGACTTTTAACGCCATTACTATTAGCAATTGTAGCTGTTTTGTGCTTTGCACCGGCAGCTTGGGCATTTTGTGGATTCTATGTAGCTAAAGCTGATACGAAGCTGTACAACAAAGCTTCTCAGGTGGTGATCGCGCGAGATGGCAATCGCACTGTCCTAACAATGGCAAACGACTTTCAAGGTGAAGTCAAAGATTTTGCAATAGTAGTACCTGTGCCAACAGTGCTGAAAAAAGAGCAAGTTCGCGTTGCCAAACCCCAGATTATCGAGCGCCTAGATGCTTTTAGTGCGCCACGATTGGTAGAATATTTTGATCCAGATCCTTGTGCCCCAATATATTTCAAAAACTCACTAGCACAGAGCGCAATATCAGCTAATGGAGGTAATGCGGGATCTGTGAGTAGCGATCGCAGTTTAGGTGTGACAGTCGAAGCGAGTTTCAACGTCGGCGAATACGACATCGTGATCCTCAGTGCTAAAGAATCTGGCGGACTGGAAACTTGGCTCAGAAGCAATGGCTACAAAATCCCTCAAGGGGCGAAACAGTTACTTCAGCCTTACATCCGTTCCTCAATGAAATTCTTTGTTGCCAAAGTCAACTTAGATAAATTCGAGCAATCTGGCTACCAGTTACTGCGTCCGCTACAAATTTCTTATCAATCACCCAAGTTCATGCTGCCAATTCGTTTAGGCATGCTCAATGCCACGACAGAGCAGGATTTAATTGTCTATATCCTCTCGCCCGAAGGAGGGGCAGAAATCACTAACTATCGGACGGTGAAAATCCCCACCGACGCCAATATTCCGGTGTATGTCAAAAATGAATTTAATGAATTCTACAAATCCCTGTTCCAAACCGCTTACACCAAAGAAGGCAAAAGAGTCGGTTTTTTGGAATACGCTTGGGATATGGGTAGTTGCGATCCTTGTTCTGCCGATCCCCTGACCCCAGACGAACTCAAGGAAGCAGGTGTATTTTGGCTAATTAATAATTCTTCAACTAATGTACCAGCATTCCCCAATTTTGGTATTCCCTTTGTTAGCAGTAACGTCTTCATCTCCCGTCTGCATGTCCGCTACACCCGCGACACATTCCCAGAAGACTTGATTTTCCTGCAAACTGCCAACCGTGAATTTTTCCAAGGGCGTTATATTTTGCAATATCCCTTTCAAGGGGAACTTAAGTGTCAAGCAGGTAAAGAATACAAACGGTCTTTGCCCAAGCGTTTTGAACAAGAGGCGCAGACTCTGGCTAAGTTAACCAACTGGGATATCCAAGATATTCGCAAGAAAATGAAGCTGAGTGTCGGAAATCTCACATATTCCTTGTGGGAAAGTTTCTTATCCTGGTTTTGATTATATTGACTTTTTCGGGTAATTCCCGACTGTCTAAGGTCTTGTCATTACCCACATTTTTGTAACAGTCAAAGTATCGCGTAGACAGGCAATCCCGCCCAGAACTTAAGTTCAGGGCTAATAGCTCAAGTCCACTTAAGTGGACTGAAATTTTCCCTAACACACAGAGTCCAACCATCTACATGACTTAAAACCTTGTATTAAGTCCTCTTGAGAGGACTTAACCTATAAGAGAGGGAATTTATTCTAAGGCGGGTTGGCAACGAAGCCAGAGATTAAAAAGATATGGGTAAATCTATTTTGTAACAAAATCTGTAACATAAATACTATTTGAGTTAGCACTCGTCTAGATTGATGACAAATCTACGGGGAATCCCTGAATGAAAGGGTAATGTTGCTCAAAAAAGATATACGAGATGATCAAATTCTATTTCTGGGCTTGTTCCTAGTCTTGGGAATCGCTACACGAGACTGGACGTTGCGACCAGAGTTAATTGGGGTAGCGATCACCACAAGTCTAGCAACCCAATGGATATTGTCATGGGTAATAGAGAAAGAGCAAATCCCCAATCTTCGCTTGGCAAACGGGAGATGAGGGAGATGAGAGAGATGAGGGAGATGAGGGAGCAGGGGAAGAACTTCTTACTCAGCACTCCTAACTCCTGTACAGACGCGATTAATCGCGTCTCTAACTCAGCACTAAAAAAGTAGAGGTATAAAATGAAGATTTTTCGACTTTTAACGCCATTATTGTTGGCAATTGTCGCTATTTTGTGCTTTGCACCGGCAGCTTGGGCATTTTGTGGATTTTATGTAGCTAAAGCTGATACGAAGCTGTATAACAAAGCTTCTCAGGTGGCGATCGCACGGGATGGCGATCGCACTGTTATGACAATGGCAAACGACTTTCAAGGCGAGGTGAAAGATTTTGCAATAGTAATACCTGTGCCAACGGTGCTGCAAAAAGAGCAAGTTCGTGTGACTGAACCTAAGATTATCCAGCGCTTAGATGCTTTTAGTGCGCCGCGATTGGTAGAATATTTTGACTCAGATCCTTGTGCTGTAAGTGATTCGGTAGATCGACCTGCTCCAGCATCTAGAGCAGGCGCAGTCAATGAGGAAGCTAAAAAGACAAGCGATCGCAGTTTGGGTGTGACAGTTGAAGCACGTTTCAACGTCGGCGAATACGACATTTTGATCCTCAGCGCTAAAGAATCTGGCGGACTGGAAACTTGGCTTAAACGCAATGGCTACAAAATCCCTAGAGGAGCGAAACAGCTACTTCAGCCCTACATCCGCTCCTCAATGAAATTCTTTGTTGCCAAAGTAAACTTGGATAAATTTGAGAAATCTGGCTATCAGTTCCTGCGTCCCCTACAAATTTCCTACCAGTCACCTAAATTCATGCTGCCAATTCGTTTGGGCATGATCAATGCTACGACAGAGCAGGATTTGATTGTCTACATCCTCTCGCCCCAAGGAGAGGTAGAAATCACTAACTACCGGACAGTGAAAATTCCCTCCAACGCAAATATTCCCTTGTTTGTCAAAGGTGAATTTGGTGAATTCTACAAATCCATGTTTCAAACTGCCTACACCAAAGAAGATCGTAAAGTTGGTTTTTTGGAATACGCTTGGGACATGGGTAGTTGCGATCCTTGTTCTGCCGATCCCTTAACCCCAGAAGAACTCAAGCAAGCAGGCGTATTTTGGTTAGATGATTCTGCAAGTGATGTACCAGTACGCCCCAGCTTTCGTCGTTCCTCTCCTAGCAGTAACGTCTTCATCTCCCGGCTGCACGTCCGCTACACCCGCGACAAATTCCCTGAAGACTTGATATTTCAACAAACTGCTAATAGTGAATCTTTCCAAGGGCGTTATGTTTTGCAACATCCGTTCCAAGGGGAACTCAAATGTCAGGCGGGTAGAGAATATAAACGGTCTTTGCCCAAGCGTTTTGAACAAGAGGCGCAAACTCTGGCTAAACTAACCAACTGGAATATTCAAGACATTCGCAACAAAATGAAGCTGAGTGTAGGTAATCTGAGATATTCTTGGTGGGAAAATTTCCTGTCCTGGCTGGGATTATATTGAGGGGAGTAGGGAGTAGGGAGTAGGGAGTAGGGAGTAGGGAGTAGGGAAAATTTAGAGACTTGTTCATCCAGTTCAAAGACTCAAAATCCCCATTCCCCATTCCCCATTCCCCATTCCCCAACATCTTGACGAAAGGTATTTTTTAGGGCGTTGTTATACGCAATACTAAGATATTCTTGCTTTCTGCCCCAAGATTGTCATGGTTCAATTCGATGAACAGCTACGCCGCTTAGTTACCGAAGCCTGTGGACACCCGTCTGGAAGTCCTCAGCGTCAGAAGCTGCTCACGCAAATTATTCGCTTGACAGCAAGTAGACTCTGGAGGGAAAGTACTCCCTACTATCAAGATGCACTACAACAAACTTGGTTATATTTCTGCCGCAATGTTTGTGAAGGTTTGACAGGTCAAACCTATGACCCCACCTATGGCAGTGTCATCACCTGGCTGAATGCTTACTTAAAACGGAGATTACAAGACTTTTACATTAACCAGAACCGGGAACATGCCACAACAGTCCCTCTTCGGGTTCGTCAGTCTACATCGGGTGGAATAAGTGAAACTATTGATCCTGTAGATAACCTCCCAGCTATCCCCCAAGCACCTCCGATTCTGGAAGACTTGGAGATATGGGTTAAGACAGATTCTCAAGGAGAATTGCGTGGTACTTGCATTAAAGGGCATCCAGATGTGAATTGTCAGGTGTTAATTCTCAAACGCCTACCCCCGGAAGTTAGCTGGAGAGAATTATCTGAGGAATTTGGGCTGTCAATTCCGACATTAAGCAGTTTTTATCAGCGCCAGTGTTTACCACGTTTGCGTAAATTCGCCGAATTGGAAGGATTGTTATAAAAAAGGCATCTGGTGAAAAAAATATCGAGACGTAGCACTGCTCATGCGTGTCAACTTAAGCCAAAACCCTTTTAAAACCTCGTTTCTAGCCTCTGGCTAGAAATGCTCTTCAATTGCGGCTCTGTCGCAACTCCAGAGGCGGCAGCCCTCCCATTAGGTATTCCCAGTCTCTGACTGGGAATGAGATAATCTCTAAAAGCTGCTTCTAGACTGGCTTTCACGTTAAGTTGACACCAATGAACACTGCTACCTCTCTACAAGGGTTCTGGATAAAACATATTTAAATTTTGGAGATGTCTAAAGCTTATTCACTTGGTAATAGACAAAACCCAATCGCCTAAAAGTTGGTTTACTCTATCTGGTACTTCATCATGGGGACAATGACCTGCTGTTAAGAAATGTTCTGTGAGTTCAGGATAATATTGACGAAATTTTTGGGAACGTTCTCTAGGATTCATCCAAGGGTCAGCTTCTCCCCACAACATCAAAACTGGACAAGTTAATTGCTTTAGTAGCACATCAACTTTTTCCCCTTGAGGAGTGCTAAAGACTGACACAAATACATCCAACGCACCAGCGTCGTAAGCAGGGCGATAAATTTCTTCTATCAACTGGTCTGTAATCGCACTCTTATCAAGATAAACTTTTTCTAGAGTTTGGCGGATCACCCAACGTTGTCGCACGTATTGAAATAACAAAAACTGGGCTAAAGGTTGTTGAAGAATCCACTTAACACTCTCACCCAGAAGTTTCTGTAAAGAAGAGGTTTGTTTAGGTGGCTGAATTTCTGATTGTAAAGCTTCAGGCTCAGATGTCGGTTGGCTTTCGCTAAAAGGACCGGCACTATTGAGCAAAACTAAACCAGCCGCACTGTCAGGACGCTGTGCTGCCACACACAAGCCAGCATACCCACCAAGAGAATTACCCGCTAATACTGCTTTTTGACCAATTACTTCACTAATAAAATCATGGAGTTGGTCACGCCATAAGTCGCCACTATACTGTAATTTCGGTTTTGCCGATCGCCCAAATCCCAAAAGGTCGATCGCAAATACTTCAAAATTTTGACACAATCCTGTGATATTCTTGCGCCAGTGGTCTGTGGAAGCACCAAATCCATGTACCAAAAGCAAGGGCGGACGTTGCGATTGTTTTTCTCCCGCACGCACATAGTAAACGTTGTACCCTCGCCACTGCCAATATTTACCAGGAGTTGGGGCTGTAGTTGCCTGCATAATCAAAAGAAATGTTAAGTAGCTTTTAATAATTGTAGGCTAGTGGGGAGTGGGGATGGGGGAGATGAGGGGGATGAGGGGGATGAGGGGGATGAGGGAGATGAGGGGAATAACTCATGCCCAATAACAAATGACAAATGACAAATGACAAATGACTAAAGAAAGATTGATTACAGGCAAAACTAAACTGCTAGGGGTAATTGGACATCCAGTGGAACATTCGCGATCGCCACTGATGCATAATGCCGCGTTAGCGCAGCTCGTCGTTGGCGAAGCCTCTCGTAGAGAAGACATCGCACATTTAAAATTAGATTACGTTTATCTTCCCTTTCCTATCGAACCACAGAATCTAGAGATAGCGATCGCAGGTTTCGCCGCTATTGGTGTTGTCGGTTTTAATGTGACAATACCTCATAAACAGGCAATCATACCCCTTCTATCAGAAATTACACCCCTCGCTCAAGCTATAGGCGCAGTTAATACAGTTAGTCGCCAAAATAATAAATGGGTGGGGACAAACACAGATATAGAAGGATTTATCGCCCCTTTGCAAACAACCTATAAGCAGGATTGGAGCCAGAAAGTAGCGGTAATTTTGGGTAATGGTGGCGCGGCTAGAGCGGTTGTCGCAGGTTGTCATCAACTAGGTTTTGCCAAAATTTATGTGTTGGGGCGCAATGTGCAGAAATTACAAGCATTTTGCGATAGTTGGAGTAATTCACCTATAGAAGAGAATTTGCAAGTCGGTACATGGGATGAACTAGCAAAATTGATTCCTCAAGCAGATTTGCTAGTAAACACAACCCCTATCGGGATGTATCCCAAAGTTGATGAGTCGCCTTTGAGTGTTGAGGAAATAGCGAATTTACCAACGGGTGCGATCGCCTACGATTTAATATATATTCCGAAACCGACGCTATTTCTAGAGCAAGCAGAAAAACAAGGCGCAATTGCGATCGATGGATTAGAAATGCTAGTCCAACAAGGAGTAGCAGCCTTAAAAATCTGGTTGCAGCAGGAAACTATACCTGTAGAAGTGATGCGCCAAGCGTTGAGAGAGGATTTGGGCTTAGATTGATAAAGAAATAATTTCAAAGGGCGGTTAGAAACCGCGTGCCAGATGCAACAAGAGTGGCTCGCCGGGCGCCAGTCGCCTCAAGTCGGGAAACCCGCTCTTACCGCCTGGCTCCCCTTAATCCCCTGACGAAGCGTAGCTTTGGCGGGGTGGGGTTCTTCGGGTTTAATAAGTAATCAAGCGGATATGATATTACTCATCTCCGTGGGTTACAAACCCTCAATTTTTTCTTATACCATTTCTTTGTGAGGCTGCGCCAAACCCTTTTAACTTCTTCCTTTGCGTCCTTTGCGTCCTTTGCGGTTCGTTTTTCTTTCTTGTACTTAAATATGGTTTAGCGCATCTTCATACAGAATTGGTATTAGTCCGCGAAGGCGGACGAGAGTTTGTGTAGCCGCGAATTCTATGAGACTGTTGGCGAATTGATCGGAGGTCTAACCCATCAGCCCCAATCCATCTTAATTTCTTTAATTTCAGTGCGTTTCAACGTACTTTAGCTATTAGCCCGCAATTTATTGCAGGGCGGGAAAGCAACGCAAAGCCGAGGTTTTAGGGCTGGGGGGTTTAACCCCTCACTTATTCGCCAACAGTCTCATTCTATTCGCCAGGGCTACAGCATCGTCTATTTAACTGAAAATAGCTGTAACTATTGCCAACCTGAGCATTTGCGAATAAATTGTACTTCTTTAAGTCGTTATTACCGCACTTTAATTTATGTTTGCTAAACCAAAAATACTTTTATCATGGCTTGCATTATTACTCAGTTTTGCAAGTCTATTTCTTAGTTCTTGGATTATTCTTCCGGCTCCAAATATGTTTTTACTCACCCTAGCAGTGGGAGCGCCAGAAGTCAGTCCTTGGTTATTATTATTAAATTTGCTCTCTTTATTACTTTCTTTGTTCTACATTCGTCGCCGTCAACTACAACGCCTAGCTTGTATTTTCAGTTTAATAGGATTGCTAATTTGTGGATGGGTGCTAGTGAATATCCCACTAACTCAAATACAGATGGCTAAAGCAATGAAACAAGGGTTGGGAGCAGATTATCTAGAGCAAATTCCAGTCCAAGTAAGTGCTAAGATGCAAACCCATCCCTTTAACTTAGTTAATTTATTTCGCGGTATTCCATTAGGTAAAACGCGTCATCAAAAAGATATTCTCTTTGCTTCTCCTGCGGGAGTGCCTTTAAAAATGGAAGTTTACCAACCCTCAAAAGTGGGGAAATATCCAACAGTGGTAGTAATTTATGGTGGAGCTTGGCAATATGGCAATCCTCATGCAAATGCCGAGTTTAATCAATATCTTGCTAATCATGGATATACGGTATTTGCGATCGACTATCGACACGCACCTAAATATCGGTTTCCATCTCAGTTAGATGACGTGCGTACATCTCTAAATTTTATTCGTAAACATGCAGCCGAATATGAAGCTGATTCTGAACGTATGGTACTTTTAGGACGTTCTGCGGGAGCGCATTTAGCAATGTTAGCGGCTTATCAAACAGATGCACCACCGATTCGTGGTGTGGTGAACTATTACGGGCCTGTTAACTTAACTGAAGGATACAAAACACCGCCAAATCCCGATCCCATCAACACTCGCGCTGTTTTAAAAGCATTTATTGGTGGTTCTTTAGAAGAATTGCCTAATCAATATAAAATTGCTTCACCGATAAATTACATGACGCACCCTTTACCGCCAACTTTATTAATTTACGGTAGTCGTGACCATTTGGTAGAAGCGCGATTTGGCAGACAAATGTATAAACGTTTACATGACTCTGGTAATACTGCGGTTTTTCTAGAAATTCCTTGGGCAGAACACGCTTTTGATGCCGTTTTCAACGGTGTGAGCAATCAATTAGCGTTGTATCATACCGAGAGGTTTTTGGCTTGGGCGTTGTTCAAGCAATGATTTTATTAACATACAGCAGCAGTCAGAGTATAAAGACTCATCAACGAGTATCAAAGACTCATTAACGGAGTTCTGATGTGGATGAACGGAGTTCCGATGTGGATGAACGGAGTTCCGATGTGGATGAACGGAGTTCCGATGTGGATGAACGGAGTTCTGAGACTCAATTAGATTTACTCAGCACTCAGCACTCAGCACTCAGCACTCAATACTCAGCACTACTTTTGAGGCCAACGCCAATTGTAGCGATTCCATTCGTAGATTCCTTGAATTTCATACTCAGCACCATTGAAGAAGCGGACGACACAATTAGTAGAGGAATCATCGCGTAGGCGTAGCCCGTCGTAGACATCGCTAATTTCCTCGATCTGAATCACCATACAGGGAAACCATTCGCGCTTACAAGGCCCATCCTCTTGCACCCATTCCCATAGTGCATTGGAAACTTCAATGCGATCGCCTACTCTCAGCTTTAGTGCATCCTCAAAATAAGAATACTTATCAAAATGACATGACTCAACACGATTGAGCCACTGTAAACCATAGCGTTTGCGAATAAATTGTACTGTTCCAGAGTCATTTTCCAGCAGCCAGTCGTTGAGTAGTTGCACTTTCCAAGTGCGGTTGCGTTGTTCTTCATCCTTAACAAATTGTAAAAATGCTTCTAACTCCTCTGCGGTAAGTTCGTCTAAGGGATTAGCAATACCTGATGCCCCAGAGGGAGAATTTCCCTGAATTTGCTCTATCACTTGCAGTAATATCTGCTTTTGCGTGTCAGTGAGAGGACAGCTTACTGCATCACAACGATTAAAGGCTGCAAGCATAGCTGCTTCAATCTCATCTGGAGTCATAAGTTAATAGGAATTGAGGGTTTATTTCCCTAATTATTACAAATGTTAAATTAAAGTCTCCAATCCCCCTGTAGCTAAATTCAGGTAAGCTGAGGTTGTAAGTTATATAGCATCTTCAAAAATAAATGTAGAGAAGTAGCACTGCTACGTCTCTACAAGGGTTCTGGATAACGCATATTTAATTTCTGGAGATGTTATTGTTTGTTAAATTAAGTCACGGGGTATTTTATGCGGTTGCGCTCACTCACGGTCGTTTTTATTTCCTGTCTGATCACCTTTCTATCGTGGGCGATCGCTCCCCCAGTTGTAGCCCTGACACAGATTAAACTATTTGATGTTTCTTATAAAGATTGCCCACCAGAACTAGCACAAGGGGCTGTTATCAGTAGTGGTAGCGCAGCTGCCAATTGTTTTATGGTCATTGGCAAAGCCGAAAATGGCACTTACAAAACAGTCTACGACGCAGATATTTTTGGACGCATCTATGATGCCAACAATGACTCGGTGATGCAAAACCGCACTCGCTTAGGTTCTATTGCTGAGGTACCACCAGGCATTAGCGATTTTGAATTGAGAATTTCTGTACCTGCGAATCAGCCGTTACCTTTGAAGCTAAAGCAATTTAAAGCAGCCGGATTTAGCGGTCAAGTCCGGCGTTAAAATAATTCGTAATTCGTAATTCGTAATAGAGCCTCCGGCACGCTACGCGAACGTAATTAAGTTTTGTGACGGGGATTTCAATTAGGCTTCAATTCGCGCTGGCAATTGATAGCAGGGGACTTAAACCCCCAAACTTTGTTAAGATAGGACTCGTATTTGATTTTTGAAAAAAATCAGTACACCCCGAAAAGGCTTCTTCTCCACTCCCCACTCCCCACTCCCTACTCCCTACTCCCTACTCCCTGTCTACGCAAATAATTATGGCTACGCCACGCTGCGCGAACAAAAATCAAAGCAGACTGCTATAGATACTTTAAAAAGTCTGGACTAATTAGCCCAGACCTAAAATTCTTTACTTGAAGTGGAGGAAAATGCAAGTTCTGTGTTACTAGACGGCTTGTAGACCACCACCTACTACTTGAAGCAGTATAATAGCTAACATTGGCGAAAAATCCATACCGCCTAATGGGGGAATGATTGAGCGGAACAGATTCAGATAAGGGTCGGTTATCTGGCTCAAAGCGGCAAATGGTTGGTTGTACCAGTTGATATTGGGGAACCAGGTCAATAAAACCCGAATAATTAGCAAAACAGTATAAATCTGGATGAAAGTAGCCAGAGTGGTAATCAGAAGGTACATAGATTTATTGGTTTCCTACTTAAGTTTCAAACGCGGTCTTATCTTTTAATTTTAATTTAGTCCATGTCATCGTGTCTGCGGATTCCACATTTATCACACTTGACACTTTCACCACGCCTGACCAAATCTCAGGAGTCTTTAGTGAGGGAGCGATCATGGGTTGTTTCGGGTGAACTGCCATTGACATTTCCCAGTTGGTTCCGCACTTCATCAATTGTGGTATTTAGCTGGGCAATTTTATCTTCTAGCGATCGCCGGGCTGTTTCTATACCAATATTCTGACTTTCTGAGGCTTTCATCTGACGTCGCTTTGCTGCTATTTTCTTAGCTTCGGCTTGGCTATCTGTCAGTTCTGTCTCCTCCTCTGTGAGCAATTCTGGCTCGCGTCGAGAAGCAATTAGTGCCCCGATAACACCGCCAAATACGCCACCAACAAACGCCCCGGCTAAAAAACCACTACCAAAACCATCTCGCTGACTCATATCTTTACCGCCTTCAACAAACCTTGCAACTTTTACAGTAGTTATGCTATTTTCCTGCCCTAGCTGCATACTAGCTTAAGTCCCAAAGATGCGATCGCCAGCATCTCCCAATCCCGGTACAATATATCCCTTGTTGTTCAGTTTTTCGTCAATAGTCGCCGTGTAAATTATTAAACCTGGATAAGCTGCACTCAGTTTTTGCAAAGCTGGTGCAGCCGCCACTACACAAACAATCCGGCTCAGGGCTGGATCAGCACCCCGTTGTGTTAATTCTGCCATTGCCGCCATGATCGACCCTCCTGTTGCCAACATTGGATCGGTAATTAACACTCGTGTTTGGGGGTCAAATTTTTCTGGTAACTTGTTCAGATAACAATGAGGTTGCAGTGTCTCTTCGTCTCGTGCCAAGCCCAGATGATAAATCGATGCTAAAGGTAATAAAGTCTGCGCTCCCTCAAGTAATCCTAGTCCAGCCCGCAGAATCGGTACTACTGCTATAGGCACCTGCGGATCAATCACCGTTGCTGGACAGATATCCAAAGGACTCTGCACCGATATTTCTTGGGTCGGCAACCAGTCTCGCACAGCTTCATAAGTCAGCCATCTTCCCAACTCGGTCATGGCACTCCGAAATAATACTGAAGGTGTGCCTGCATCACGGGCAACTGCCAGCCAGTGTTTGATCAGAGGATGGGGTGGAACATAAACGCGCAATTGTAGCGTCATAGCCAGAAATAGGAGCCTTTTTATTGTATCAGAACTGAAACACCATAATACTCTTTCCTGCATCCGGCTGACAGCTAAAATTAACCTGAGTTCGATACATTTGGTCTGACCTGCTGTCACAAGCTGTATTCTGGTGCAACTTTGAGCTTCTGGCAATTTCTGATAAAACAGATGTTAACTCATCCCCCGGCTTGAAGCCAGGGGCAAATCGAAGTCATTAGTCATTAGTTGTTAGTACCAATGACTAATAACTAATGACTAAATCGGCGGGCGGCTATTCCTCCCATCCCTTGAAGGGATGGGAGGAATAGCCGATTTTCGTTGATCTGACTCTGCTGGGGTAAGGAAGTGTTCGGTTGAGCAAGAGCTAGTCACAGACATGATTGAACTAATCACCGTATTCTCAGCACGTCTATATGGCTCACCTAGTGGCAAAAACAAAAATCTACTGGATAATGTGGCTAAAGTCGTACAAGAATCTAGCTAAATATGTTGATGTTGGGTAGATATGGGGATATAGATATGGGGATATATTAGAGAAGTCAGCAAAACATTGAATGGTATTACGATGTTACTCAGTTTTAGAACAGCATTAATACCTAACAACAAGCAGATAACAGCTTTCCGTAAAGCTTCTGGCACTGCACGACACGCCTATAACTGGGCTAATGCTGCAATCATAGAGATTTTAAAAGTGCGGGAAAATGATAAATCTGTCAAGATTCCGTCTGCAATTGACTTGCATAAGAGATTAGTTGCAGAGGTGAAATCTCAACATGATTGGTATTACGAAGTTAATAAGAATATCCCACAAAAAGCAATAACCGACTTACGCCAAGCGTGGGATAGATGCTTTAAAAAAGTGTCTAAACAACCCAGATTCAAGAAAAAAGGTCAGCGTGATTCTTTTTATTTGGAATCTGGGACTAAAGCTAAACCAGCAATAAAAAATGATGAATTGCGTGTAAAACTTCCTACTATTGGATGGGTGAGATTAGCCGAACCATTACCAGTTACAGCTATTCATAATTGCGTTATTAGTCGGCAAGCTGATAGATGGTTTATAGCCATCAAATACGAAATAGAACAGCCTATTATCAATGCTGAACGCCCTACTGTGGGCGTTGACATAGGTATCAAAGAATTAGCTGTTACTAGCACAGGTATTGTATTCTCTAACCCCAAAGCTTACCGTCGGCTCAATAAGCGTTTAAAGCGCTCACAGCGTCGTGTAAGCAAGAAATTTATTGGTTCTAAGAATCGTGCTAAAGCTGTTAAAAAGCTTGGCAAGTTACACGCTAAAGTGTCAAATATCCGCAAGGATGCTATCCACAAATTGACTCAGTATTTAGCTAAAAACCACAGCGTCATAAAGATAGAAGACTTGTCAATCAAAGCATTCCTCAAAAACCATAAATTAGCAGGCGCAATTGCTGATTGTGGTATGTACGAGTTTCGCCGTCAGTTAGCATACAAAACTGAGAAATTCTCTAGCCAATTGGTTTTGGTTGATAGGATGTTTCCTAGCTCTCAAATTTGCTCTAACTGCGGTAATCATCGACATAAGATGCCACTTAAGAACCGCGTTTATATCTGTCCTGACTGCGGTCACATTGAGGATAGAGACTTAAACGCTGCCAAAAACATAGACCGATGGTTTGAGAATATTTTTATTCCTGAACGGTCAGAAACGGTAAGCTCTACCGGGATAGCCTGCGGAGTGGACAAACCTCTTAGGAATCATCCTAAGACCACTGTGAAACAGGAAGTTAACTCCAAAACTACTTTTGGCTAGTTTTGTCTAGACTTAGGTAGTTTTGGGTAGGTTTAACCGAGCGGCAAAATAGAAAACATGACGATTGAATCCAATTCTTCAAATCTACCAACCCCAGAACCAGTCCCCCAAAACGATTTGCAACCAGATGACTTTGACGGTAGTGCAACTGAGAAGAACCTAAGCTCAGAAGTACTGGCGACACAACAAGCTCTAGCAGCGATCGCATCTTTACAATCTCCCCAACATACAACTGCTCTCAAAGAAGCCCGTTCTGACTTCAAGCAACCCACTAGCAATCAATTTGCAGTTAAGCCGAGGGCATTGCTGATTACTCTAATAGCGATCGCTATCACCTTTATTGGAGTTATCCTGAATAACTGGCTCATCGGCATTATCGGAACGCTGATGACTTTGCTGTTATCCCTAGCGATATTATTACCTTGGTTCCTAGAAGTTTTAAACGAGTGGTTTTCACCCCAAGAACGCACGCTATTTGTGGCCTTTTTGGGACTAATAGTAGCGATTATCGGCTTGATCAGGTTCACCGGTGTCGGCGATCGCTTGCTACTTTGGGGACGCCAAATTAACTGGGAAATTGCTGGAACTCTTGCAGAATGGTTTGGCGCTTTGGGGCAAATTTTCATCGCGATCATTGCCGTTTACGTAGCATGGCGACAATATGTTATTTCCAAAGACTTGACAATTCAGCAAAACCTGCTAACAGTTCAGCAAAATATTATTACTCAGCAACAGACGATTGATTCCTATTTCCAAGGCGTTTCAGACTTAGTATTAGATGAAGAAGGATTATTAGAAGATTGGCCTCAAGAGAGAGCGATCGCTGAAGGACGTACTGCGGCAATTTTAAGTAGTGTTGATGGCAGTGGTAAAGCGAAAATTCTCCGCTTTCTCTCACGTTCCAAGTTGCTGTCACCCCTAAAACGCGATCAACGATTAGGTCGCCCCATTCTCGACGGAAGTGGCGGATATGCAGAAGACCGTCTGGAAGGTGTGCGTGTCATTGATTTAGGCGTAACGCTAGCCGCAGCAGACCTTTCTGGTACTGATTTGCGTTGGACTGACCTCAGCGAAGCTAATCTTGTCCGCGCTAATCTGTCCAGTTGTGATTTAGTAAAAGCCAATCTGTCCCGCACAATTTTATATAATGCTAATCTCAGTGGTGCTGACATGAATGGAGTTCGCCTATTTTACGGTGTAGTGGACAAAGCATCACCCCGCAGTCGCACTGAACGACCAGATTATCAAACCGGCGAACACACTGGCGCTGTGGTAGAAAATGCCGATTTCACGAATGTGCAACGGATGTCTGAGTCTACACGTTGCTACTGTTGCACTTGGGGTGGCCAAAAAACCAGAGGTACTATTCCTGGTGGTTGTGAAGGTATTCCTAATAAGTTGGGACGATAATTATAGTTCCAAATCACATAGTCAAATATAGTCAGACATTTGTGAAATTGGATTTCAGCAGTTTAAATATTTCTCCCCAGAGAGCGCCTAGCGACCCGCGACAAATATCTGTTCTGCGGTCAAATTCAGGTCTGGAAATGTTTGGGAGATGAGGCGTTCTGTTCCCCTAAACTGTTGTCCTTCATAAGTTCCATTGACTAAGTGATAAATCGTGATCACAGGTTGTTTAGACGAGCCGATGTAGCGTTTGCCTCCTAGCCCTAGATAATCTGCGATCCAATACTCCCCAATGCCTAATGTTTCGTAGTCTTCCACTTTCCGGGCATAGTCATTTTGCCAATTGCTACTGACAACCTCCACTACTAATTTAACAGATTTGCCTAGTGTAATAACTGGCTCAGTTTTCCATAATGGCTCATTCGCCAAAGCTGTCTGATCAAGAATCACAATATCAGGTCTAAAGGCTGAATTTTGACCTAATGGTTTAATCAGGCATTTCATCGGAATAAACCAAGGCAAGTTAAGCAGATCAATTGCTACATTGAGCTTACGATTAATTAACCCAGTTACCTGTTGATGAAGTCCAGTGGGTTCCAAGTCGATTAGTTCTCCATCGATTAACTCGTAGCGTAGATCATCCAGATAGCCAGCAACGAATTTCTCAGAACTAAGAGTACCTGTATTAATAGTGGCTGATACCATAGAGATTTATGCTTCCAGGTTCAGAACTAGAGCAGATATTGCTGCTCTTAATTATTCTAACTACCTTTGATCAGGCAAAAGTCAATTGACTAATGCGCTTCAAAATCTGGAGTACATTATATAACTCATTGCCACGGTTACGGACATCAAAAATATCTGAAGTGGCATAGCGAGGAGGATGATCTTTGAGCAGTTTAATGAACATAAAACTGCCACCAGAAGTAATCATGCCAAATACTACATCTTGTGACTGGGGAGCAGCTAGCATATATGCCAGAATTTGGTCAAGTCCTGCTTCTACCGAATAAGCAACCTGTTTAGACTCAATAACTGTTACCCAGAATTTTTGATTGAGAAGTAAGAAGTCAATTCGTCCTTTGATGATAGTTTGGTTGTCTTGGGTTTCAATCTCGATAGATTTCTCTAATTTGAGGTGAAAAGGAGGTAAATAAAACTTGCCAATGAATAGCAGTGGGGATAAAACAATCGTGTTGACTGTATTTTCTAATAAAGGCGGATAGTTTCGTAAATTTATGTAACCTGCCTTTATTTGATCTAATAGCTGCTTTTCTAAACTTGTCAGTTCTGGTAGGTCATCTTGCCACTCTCGAAAGAATTCTTCCGAATCAACTAACTCTAATCCATAGAGCAATATTAGTTGCTCAAGTGTGACGTTTTCCGCAGCAAGAGTTTGAACCATTATGTTAATCAAGTAGTAGAAAAATCAACTAGCCCAGTAATTCTCGCCTTCAGGTAGGGTGAGGATTTCAACGCCATCTTCAGTTACAGCTAAGGTATGCTCACATTGAGCAGAAAGTTTGCGATCGCGCGTCACAGCAGTCCATTTATCGCCCAAAACCTCGACTTCGTAAGTACCTTCATTAATCATTGGCTCAATGGTAAAAACCATCCCTGGTCTGAGGCGCTTGCCTTTACCGCGTGTGCCATAGTGGGGAACATCCGGCGCAGTGTGGAAAATGTTACTGATGCCGTGTCCCACGAAATCTCGCACCACAGAAAAGCCTTGGGCTTCAGCATACTCTTGAATGGCTGCACCAATGTCTCCAATGCGTCCCCCTGGTTTAACTTCAGCAATACCCAGGCGCAAACACTCTTCTGTCACCTCTACCAGCTTTCTGGTTTTTGGGGAAGGAGTCCCAACAAAAAATGTCTTGGATGTATCGCCGTGATAACCCTCAACAATCGGCGTGACATCAATATTAATGATGTCACCTTCCTTGAGAATTTGCTTGGCGTTGGGAATGCCGTGACAGATTACCTCATTTACACTGGTGCAAATCGACTTAGGATAACCCTTATAGCCAAGGGGTGCGCTTTTTGCTCCATGCGCTTGCGTCCAACGTTCGGCTTCATCATTGAGTTCGAGAGTGCTAACCCCTGGCTTCACGAACGGTTCCAGATGCTGGAGAAGCTTGGCTGCTAAACGTCCAGCTTGACGCATTTTGTCTAATTCGCGTTGGGATAAAATAACAATTAGTTCAGTTTTCATCAACTTTTTTCATCAACTTTTATAGAAACACTTGGTAAGGGTAAAACTCAGTCCCTTTTGTCAACAAACAACGGTTTGGTTTAAATCCCCGGCTACAAGAGAAGCCGTTAGTATGTAAGTCTTGTTCTGTCTTGCAAAGTTGCTCCTCTTGGGGATACCCCAAGACCACAATACAGCGCTAAATTCCCGTTACAAAATTGTACTTCCGACTTCCGACTTCCGACTTCCGACTTCTTTAACTAAAGTATCTTTCATAAATATAGTTATCCCTGTCTGTGCAGCTCTTTGTGCAGCATCAGCAACCTTTAGGGTATACAAGCTCTCCTCTGGGGTAACGTACAAAGGAGTGCCATCAAAAAGATGGTCTAACACCATACTCGTGTCTTTGGCGAACAAACCCCGGCGAGGTCCAACCTCTATAGGTATTGTTTCCCCTGGCTGGATCAGAAATCCTGTGTCGCCATCAAAAATTAAACCACCTTTTTCCCCGTGAACTTCAAACTTGCGTTCTGATTGCCAAATACTTTCGCCTTTGCCATAAACTACTTGGGCTAAAAGTCCACTGTTAAAGCAAAGGTCACTAGTGCAGAAACAGGTTTGGTAATATTCCGGTTCTATTTCCCAATATCGCTGGTGACAGTTAACTGTAAATACTTTACCAAACAAATCAGTGAGACGATGTAGGCGAGACAGGGCACCAATTAACGGAAAGCCGAACAACTCGTGGTTATAAGTCCATTTGCGGGGTGCAGGATTCTGGGCATTGATAGTGCTGTAGCGAACATAAAACACCTCACCAATTTTGGCTAAGTTTTCCTTCAAGGCTTGATGTAAACCACCCAAAATTTCTAGATGTTCAACGTGCAGAAGTTTTTGTTGGGCTTTGGCTAAGGCAATCAGTTCTTCAGCTTCGACTACATCCAATGAAAGGGGATACTCTACAATTACGTGTTTGCCGTTGGTAAGGGCTGCACGAGCGATCGCACCATGATCTCGATTAATAGTGCAAATCACTACTAGGTCTATATCTTCACGCTCTACTAGCTCTTGCCAAGAACTCAACGCTTCAATCTGATATTGTTTGGCAAAGGTTTCTGTTTTTTCTGCCCAATGACCAACAACTGCGACTAAATGCGATCGCTGATCGTCAAGAAATGCCTTAGCCCGAAACTTTGCCGCATAGCCAGTACCTACCAAACCTACACGCACTCTTGCTTTTTCCAAAGCTGCTTCTGGATTATACATGATCTTCACTAGTTCTGTTTTTCATCCTGCCAGTTTCCTAAAAGGCGCTAATTTACAAGCGTCTAACCCCAAAAAATCAGGTGATTAAAAAATCTGATCCAATAATTATCATAGCGATCGCAGAGCGTCTTGTAGAGAAGCGCAGAAAGCACTTACAGCGCATTTCAAGGAAGGTGAGGTACACAACCAAAGTCTCAAACCCTGGTGTAAAAGCTGTTTTACTTCTGAATTCTGACCCCTGAATTCGGAATTCTGCTGTAAATTTACGGAGTCCTTGCGGTAATTTTTTCGATTACCAACTTAAAGCTTATTTCTCGCTCATAATAATATTGACAAAATCTCTACCTGCTCGAATGAAACATCTCTGCTTTTTAAGGGAAGTTGAGGATCTCTTCTGCGTAAGTCCGACAAAATATCAACAAAAATCGGCGGGAATACCATCCCTTCAAGGGGTGGGAGGGATAGCCGCCCGCCGATTTAGTCATTAGTCAAAAGTCATTGGTCATTGGTACTAATGACCAATGACCAATGACTAATGACTTCGATTTGCCCCCGGCTTCAAGCCGGGGGATGAGTTAATGGCATTAATCCTATTCATGTTTTTTCATCCCTAAGATAGTTTTTTTTAATCACAGCCTGACTAGGGCAGGAAATAATATAAATAAAACTTATCAGGATTAAGCAACTAAATTTCATTACTAATCGGGTTCAATTTCCAGTTACATCGTTTAATTTTTCTCGTAGTATCAGAATTGAAGCAAATTTTAACGAGCGGCTAATCCCACAGAATAGCCGTGACCTTTGCCTTAAGATAACTTATACTGCCCTTTGCAAAAGAGAGGATTACTCAATGGCAAGTTTTAAAGTCACACTAATCAACGAAGCCGAAGGACTGAACCAAACACTTGATGTTGATGACGATACCTATATTCTAGACGCTGCTGAAGAAGCTGGTCTTGACCTGCCTTACTCTTGCCGCGCTGGTGCTTGCTCGACCTGTGCAGGTAAACTCATAAAGGGTACCGTAGATCAGGGTGATCAGTCTTTCTTAGATGACGATCAAATAGAAGCTGGATATGTACTGACCTGTGTCGCTTACCCAACCTCTGACGTGACAATCGAAACTCACAAAGAAGAAGAACTCTACTAAGAGTTAGTCCCCTCAACAATAAACCTCTTGCAAGAGTTAATGATGTTGACAAAATAGAAGCAGGGCATTTAGGGTCAACACCCTTTCAATGCCGTGTGTACCTCTTAAAGCGACTTTGACAAAAAGCCTAATTTTGTGTTGAGCAGGAACACAGTAAATTTTGTGTTCCTGCTTAATTTTTTAAGTATGCTTAAAGTTTAGTCTCTTTGCTGAGAATTTGAATCTGAGTGCCAGGATAGTAGAATTGGAGAATTTTTGCACTTGACCAACCTAATTTAGCTAAATTTTGAGCGCCAGTTTGACTCAAGCCAACTCCATGTCCTAATCCACCACCAATAAAAGCGTAGCCCCACAGTTCGGGTTTGCCTTTGTTCAGAGGTTCTATGTAAAATAGCGTACTCTTAGGAGCAGCAAAGGCACTACGAACTTCATCTTTGTGGAGAACAAAGGTGCTGTGATCAGTTTTAACCGCGAGTTCAAGGATGCGTCCACTCTGGCTTCGCTTCACTACTGCCATCGCCTGAATTGTCTTAAATTTGGCATCGGGACTGTTTTTCACCTGCAAAAATTTCTGCAAGTCCTTGGTAATATCCTTTAAAGGAGTTTCCTTGTGCCAACGAAACATATCCCACTTGCTTTCATTAAATCCTTGTTGCGTATTAATAAATTTTTGGAAGTTCTTTTCATCTGCTAAACTCTGCTTAGACAAGTTCCAAAAATTAGTCGCAGCATCCAGTACAGGGCGCAGATAAGGACGATCATCGCCATTCCAGACATCGCTGAAGGAGGCGGTGACGCCACCAGTCGTGGAAGAATACAGGGCGTCTACTAGTTCATTTTTATATGTTAGTACCTTACCCCTGGTTGAGGCGATCGCCAGGTCTGTTTTGGCAGCCGCTCCATTCAGTCCATAATAAACTTGGCAGTGAGTATCAGCACACAACTGATAGTTATCTGCGGCAAACCTGCGTAAATTTCTCAAGGCATAAGTTCGCGCGAGAATTGCTTGAGCTTGCAGGGACGCTGTTGGTGCATCCGTGCCGATTTCGTAAGGCAAAACCCCACGCAAATAAGTTTCTAAAGGTACTTGATTAACTAGAGTGTATGTACCGTAGGCATTTGGCTGCAAATTCAGTCGCCCGGCATAAAGACGAGCATTTTCTGGCTTTTCGCTTTTATTCACCCGAATCAAATTTTTATCAGTGCTAATTTCTAAATCATTCGGGCTGTAGCGTTTACCATCCACCACCCAACTCACTCGCGGCACTTGCTTCAAAATTTTAGTATCAAGATATACTTTTTCTTTGGTAGAAGCTTGGATGTTCTGCAATAGCAAGCGTCGCAGTAAAGGAGTGCCGTAAACATCTCGTTTTGCCCAAACCTGCCAGCGTTCTGGCTGGGCTATTTCCACTTCTATTCCCTGAGAACGCCATTTATTAGCACTGTCTTCGGCAGTTTCAAAGGTGCGATATGTGCCTAAAACTACCACTTCTTCGACTGCTGACTGGGGTAAAGCTTGTATTACTGTTTCCAGCTTTACAGGGTTCTTGGTAACTAGGATTTGCTGATTGTTGCCCGTTTTAAATTTTAGCTTTAAGCGATCGCCTTTTGTGGGTTCCAGTTGCAGCTTGGCTGTGGGTTTATCGCCAAATCGCTGCACAATCCCAATTTTCAGTTCCATATCCTGGATGTTGCTCTCAGGTCCTGATGCAGCAGTTAGTCCCAATAGACAAAATGTTGTCAGCAGAGTGTGGGAAAAACGCCAAAACGAAAATTTCATGGCTACCTGATTCTGCCCCTGAATGCGGCGTTGGAGCTGATTTTCCAATTGCTTTATAGCGCGGTTTTTTTGTCCCATGAGTGCTCCAATGATACCATTACCAGTTTTGCCCAAAGTACTTGCAAAACGAAGTCATAATGACTATGATTTATTTAGAGACAGAAAACAGAACTAGTTGGATAAACTCCTTATGGTTAGAGTCCAAGAAATTCCATTAAATCAGATAAAACGGCCATTGCCCCGTGTAAACGATCCAAATAAAGTGCAAGCCTTAATGGAATCGATTGCGGAGATTGGGCAGCAAGAACCTATAGATGTCCTAGAAGTAGATGGACAATATTATGGTTTTTCTGGTTGCCATCGGTATGAAGCTTGCCAGCGTTTAGGCAAAGAAACCGTTTTAGCCAGAGTCCGTAAAGCACCCCGGAGCGTTTTGAAGATGCACTTGGCATAGGGAGTGGGGAGTGGGGAGTGGGGGGATGAGGGGGATGAGGGGGATGAGGGGGATGAGGGGGATGAGGGGGATAACTCATGCCCAATGCCCAATGCCCAATGTCCCATGCCCCATGCCCCATGCCCAATCCTCAAATTACATATAACCTAATTAGGAGAAAATTATGTCATCGAAAGTAACAGTTAAAAATATAAATATCGGCATTAACGAGGCGAGTAGGGCTAAAATTGCCGAGGGTTTATCTCGCCTGATTAAACAGATCGCTTAAGAGGTTAACGAGTGTTAGGGTATTCATGCACATTATCTGATGGTTTTTTATGCAATGGCAACCAATAGAAGATTTACCATCCAACTGGGAAAAATTGGCTAATACTGAGTTCCCACCTTTACTTACTGTTTGGAATGAACAAGCACAGCGTCTTCGTTCCTCTGGCGAGTTCAAAACTTTTATGGAAAGGTTACGCCGAGAGATCGCCATAGAAACTGGAATAATTGAACGATTGTACACGCTAGAGCGAGGAATTACTCGCTTGTTGATTGAAGAAGGAATCAATGAGGCTCTAATTCCTCATGGAGCTACAGATCGCCCAGTTAATTTTGTTGTATCTCTAATCCAAGATCAAGAAGCAGCAATTGAAGGGCTGTTTGATTTTGTAGGTGGACAAAGAACTCTAACGACTTTCTATATTAAAGAGTTACATCAACTTCTAACCCAGAATCAAGATACTACAGAAGCTAAAACATCAACAGGACAAATTACTCGCGTTCCTCTTATAAAAGGTGACTGGAAAAAACTACCTAATAACCCTGAAAGACCTGATGGCTCCATGCACGAATATTGTCCTCCAGAACAGGCCGCCTCTGAAATGGATAATTTGATTCAATGGCATCATCAACATCAAGCAAGACAAATTCCTCCTGAAGTTGAAGCCGCATGGCTGCATCATCGCTTCACACAAATTCATCCATTTCAAGATGGCAATGGTCGAGTTGCTCGCTGCCTCGCTAGTTTAGTTTTCATCCAAGCTGGATGGTTCCCTTTAGTTCTAACTCGTGACGACCGAGGAGTCTATATTGCGGCTTCAGAGCAAGCAGATCAAGGTGATTTATCAAATTTGATTAGCTTGTTTTCTAGGAGTCAAAAGCAAGCATTTATTCGTAGTCTTGGTTTATCTGAACAAATCTTGTCAGAAGGGCGACGCGCTCAAGTTGTTATTGCTTCTATAGCTGACAAGCTGAAGCAAAATAAATCGGCAACTATTCAGGATCGTTGTCGAAAGGTTGAGAGTTTTGCTGCAAACTTGTTTGAAATTGCATCTGAACGTTTACAAGATATTGCTAATGAGATCAGATTATCTGTTCAAAATCTAATAAATGATCCTCGCGTTTTTAGAGTCTCAGCTCCGGCTGGTGATCCAAAATCCTACTATCATCGCTACCAAGTTGTAGAAACAGCTAAACAGCTAGGGTACTTTGCAAATCTTCGTCCATATCACAGTTGGATACAATTAGGTATCGATATAGAATCAACAACAACAATCCTATTATCTTTTCATGTTCTTGGACATGAGTATCGTGGTATACTTGTATGTTCTGCCTGTGCATACCATAGAGATAATGCAGAAGAGGGTGAACGAAATATTAGCGAGATCCAAGCATTAACTGATTCTCCATTTCAGTTTTCCTATGCTGATGAGGAGAGCAATCTTACAGAGCGTTTTAAGCAGTGGTTGGAAGATGTGCTTGTAACTGGTTTAGAGTATTGGAACAAAAGCATCTAAGCTCGACTTTATCCATTTTTTGGCAACGCTCTAGCTGACGCTAAAACCTTTGTGGGACGGTAGCTTTACTTTTTAGATTTCAACGATAATCTGTGACGTAGCGATCGCTCGGATTACGTGCTATGTAGCATGGTAGAAAATAACTGAGAATCATCAATGCCCAATATTGATTTCACCCAAAAGTTGCAAGATTTAATGCAACAGGTGGGTATTTCTAGTTTTAAAGGGCTGAGTCGCGCTGCTGGCGTCTCAGAGCGTCAAGTTTTGCGGTTACGCCAAGGAAAACTAGAGCAGATGCGGTTAGATGTGCTGCTCAAGCTGTCGCCAGTGCTACAGATGCCTTTGAATGAATTAATCGCAACTTTTTCAACCGTAGAGTTGTTACAACAGAAAGCAGCACCTACTCAGGAATTATTAGAAGAAATTGCAGATTTAAGAAAAGAGTACCAGCGATCGCAGCTGCAACTAGAACAGCAGCGAGAGATATTACTACAAGAATTCCAGCAGTCGAATTTGCAACTGCTGGAGTCTTTATTATTGCAATGGCCAACAGCAGCACAGAAAGCGCAAGAAAATCCCCAGCTAGCAGCAGTCAAAATAGTACCGTTGGTGCAGAAACCCCTAGAAAAACTTTTAGAGGCGTGGGGAGTGGAAGCGATCGCACCCGTGGGAGCAGAATTACCTTATAACCCCCAACTGCACCAATTGATTGATGGAACTGCACAACTAGGTGAAATAGTCAAGGTGCGCTACACTGGCTACCTTCAAGGTGAGAAGCTGCTTTACAGAGCCAAAGTCAGTCCTGTTTGAGTAAAATCAATATCTTTATGCCCCAGGTATCGCTCCCCCAATCGCAGCATCCAGACCTACCCCTCACGGCTCTTGCGCCGATGCAGGATGTAACAAACCTCTGGTTTATGAAGGTGATTGCCCACTACGGCAGTCCTGACTACTTTTTCACCGAGTATTTCCGCGTCAATGAAACCTCACGGCTCAATCGTAGCATTCTGGCAGCAATCACCGAAAACGACACGGGTCGCCCCGTTTTTGCTCAAATGATTGGCGAAAGCATTCCAGACTTAGTAAGAACAGCAAAGGAACTCTGCAACTATAATATCGCTGGAGTTGACTTGAACATGGGCTGTCCAGCACCTAGAATCTATCGCAAAAATGTTGGGGGTGGATTGCTACTCTTACCAGAAAAAGTGGATCGGATTTTGGGAGAACTGCGTTCTGCTGTCAACGATCGACCTTTGACCGTCAAGATGCGCGTAGGGTTTGAAAATACAGATAACTTTTACGAAATTCTAGATATAATCAATCGCCACAGCATTGATTTGCTCTCTTTGCATGGTCGCACTGTCAAAGATATGTACCACGGGGCAGTGAAATATGATTTGATTGCTGAAGCGGTAAGACGAGTCGATTGTCCAGTGCTTGCCAATGGTAATATCGACTCTGCGACAACTGCTGTTAAAGTGCTTTCTCAAACGGGGGCGGCGGGTGTGATGGTGGGACGCTGGGCGATCGGCAATCCTTGGCTTTTTAATCAAATTCGGCAGGCTTTGCGCTTCGAGACGATCGCACCCGTTCCTTTAGTAGAGGTACGGAACTATATTGATCGTTTATGGCAAACCCCCACAGCAGCAACCATGCCAGAGCGATCGCGCGTAGGCTACCTCAAAATGTTCCTCAACTACATTGCCCTGAATGTTGACGCTGAAGGTGATTTCTTGCGGCTGATGCGACAGACCCAAACCGAGGTAGAACTGTTTAACCTCTGCGATCGCTTTCTCCTTGCTGATCAAAAGAAAACTTTAGCTTTAGCACCTTCCTTGAGCGTGTAACTGTGGACAACAATCTGATTCTGCCGCAGAAATTTAATAATGACTCATTACTAACTTTGACTACTTTGATTATTTTTTCAATTCTTCTAAATAAACAGCAACGTTTATCATAATGCTGTTACCTTTTTGTTAAGAACAGAGCGATCGCACCCCCACAACCTAACGTTTCATCATCAGGATGGGGTGCGACGATT
Organism: Nostoc sp.; assembly: GCF_036917755.1. Lineage (GTDB taxonomy): Bacteria > Cyanobacteriota > Cyanobacteriia > Cyanobacteriales > Nostocaceae > Nostoc. The sequence continues at coordinate 92,423 of NZ_JBALFC010000002.1, read as the reverse complement.
AGTGCCGGAGTAGAAGCGATCTCGTTAACTTGCGAATCTCACGAAGCGGCTGACGCCAAAGGGGAGAGGTTTGGAAGCGGGGTTTATAGTATACTTTACGACTTTTCAAACATCCTCTTATATGATTAGGAAACGCTGTAATTAAACTACACCACTCCCCACTCCCATTTATTAATTTTTAACTACTCGTTCTTGGTATTCCTGCTCAGTGATCATATCGAGAGTGTTCTCTAAACGATCTACAAATACAATACCGTCGAGATGATCGTACTCGTGTTGAAAAATCCGAGCGATAAAATCGGTTAATTCTTGCTTTTGTAAGTTGCCTTGAGAGTCAGTGTATTCCACTTCAATAGCTTTATACCGAGGAACTAACCCCCTAATCCCTGGAACACTTAAACAACCTTCCCAATCTTTGATAACTTCAGTTGAATGAGCAATGATTTTGGGATTAATCATTGCAGTAGGTTCCATTTCCGGGGCGTTGGGATACCTAGCATTAGGATGAGAAGCCACAATAAACAAACGATAGGATTGTGCTACTTGAGGCGCAGCAATTCCCACCCCGTTAGCCTTGGCAACAGTGGCGATTAAGTCTTCAATTAGTTTTTGGATATGCTCATCTTGAATATTCTCAACCCAAGCAGCTTTTTGGCGCAATGTTGGATTGCCTAATTGAATGATTGGCGCTAATTCACTCATGATAAAACTCCTTTAGATAATGGGGCATTGGGCATGGGGCATTGGGCATTGGGCATTGGGCATTGGGACTAGGGAGTATGTCAGTTGTTTTTCTAATGACAAATGACAAATGACAAACATCATTCTTCCCGTCTCATAGGCAAAGCAGCAGGTTGAACACCTACTTGGACAATTTGCCCATTGCGTTCCACTTCTATTGGTAACTTAGTACCGATTTTGCTATTTTCTACTAGCTTTTGTACTTGTTCAATTTTACTAACAGGCTGGTTATTAATGCTTTTAATCACATCACCAACTCGTAGTCCAGCCACAGATGCAGGCGATCGCGGCACAATCTCAACCAGCAAAACCCCCTCATCTGCTGTAAGATTGAAGCGATCGCCTGCTATATTTTTGATTCTTTCTTTATTTTCTGGTGTCAATGTCACCATCTGAACACCCAAATAAGGATGATCGACCTTGCCTGTAGCAATTAATTCTTGGGCAATTTTTTGCACAGTGTTGATGGGAATAGCAAATCCCAAACCTTGAGCGCCTTGGATAATCGCTGTGTTCATCGCAATCACTTGACCACGCGTATTTAACAGCGGCCCACCAGAGTTACCAGGGTTAATCGCAGCATCCGTTTGAATGTAATCAACTCGCTTGTCGCTAGCACCGATATCGCTACTAGAACGACCTGTAGCACTAATAATTCCAGAAGTGACGGTATTATTCAAGCCTAATGGATTACCGATGGCAATTACAGCCTCTCCTGGTTGCAAAGAATCGGAGTTACCCACAGATAGAGTTGGCAGATTATTAGCATCAATTTTAATCGTAGCCACATCTGTTACTGGGTCTTCACCTAACACTTTACCATCAAAAGTCCGGCCATCTTTGAGTGTGACAGTCACTCGATCAGCACCATCTACCACATGGGAATTAGTCACAATTTGACCAGAGGAATTAATGATAAATCCAGAGCCACTACCCCGCTCTACCCGTTGTCTAGCTTGTGGCGCACTGTCTCCAAAAAACCGCCGGAAAAATGGATCGTTAAATTCGTCTGGTACGCGAGAAGTGATTGTTCGGGAAGAATCAATGCGAACTACCGCAGGCCCCACCTGTTGCACTACTTTTACCACAAAGTTAGGATCTCCAGACGACGAAATAATTGGCGGGGGGACAATTACCGGGTTGGGTTCTATTCTCTTTTGAGCTTGAGTATCACTTGGCTGAGTCTCAAAGGTCTTGGCTGGTACAAGAGAGCAGCTCCCCAAGAACACCACTGCTACCCCATATGAGAGCATCCACAATTTGTAGGGTAAACCCCTGGTATCTATCTTTTTGGACGCTGAGTGATGGTTTGTTGTCTTCATGTGTCGTTGCTTCTCCGTGTCAGTGAAGAGTGCTGAGTTAACAATGCTGTTAGCGGTAGCTAAGGTTTAGCCCATGCTGAGTTAAAAGACCGCTCATAAGGGACGAGGCATATACTGGGTAGGAAAGCTCTGAGAAATTTTTACTTTACTCAGCACTTAGTACTCAGCACTCAGCACTCAGTTTGGTCGGTGGGTGTTAGGATCTTGCCTACCGAGTATGTCCCAAAATGATTACAACTTAAAAGCTTATTCTAGGTCTAGCGTGTCTGAATGCTAAATTGGTGCTTTCTCTTCTATTGTGACAATTAGCAGCAAAGGTGGTGGATAATGGAAATTCCCATAGAAAGTCTGTGGAGTCAGGTACTAGAGCGCCTACAGCTTGAACTATCCCGACCCACCTTTGAAACTTGGATCAAAACTGCTAGTGCAGAGCGATTAGAAAATAATTGCTTGGTTATCCGCACTCCTAACCCATTTGCTCGTAATTGGTTACAGAAGTATTACATCAACACTATTGCTCATGTAGTACAAGATATTCTGGGTCATCCTGTGGGAATTTACATTACCGTTGCTCAAGGTGATGAAGTTTCTCATTTTAGTGAACGAGAGGTTTCTTGGGAATCACCAAATCCCAGCAGTATTTCTGAAGCTGTCCCTAATCACAATCAAAAAACTACTGAATTGAACTCTAAATATGTCTTTTCGAGATTTGTAGTTGGTGCTAACAATCGGATGGCTCACGCTGCTTCTTTGGCAGTTGCAGAATCTCCAGGTAAAGAGTTTAATCCTTTATTTTTATGCGGTGGCGTAGGTTTAGGTAAAACTCATCTTATGCAAGCTATTGGTCATTATCGCTGGACAATTTCTCCTGATTGTAACATATTTTATGTTTCAACTGAGCAGTTTACTAATGATTTAATTACAGCAATCCGCAAGGATAGTATGCAAAGTTTCAGAGAACATTACCGAGCTGCTGATGTTTTATTAGTTGATGATATTCAGTTTCTTGAAGGAAAAGAGTACACACAAGAAGAATTTTTTTATACTTTTAATACTTTACATGAAGCTGGTAAACAAGTTGTGATTGCTTCCGACCGTCCTCCTAACCAGATTCCTAGTTTGCAAGAACGTCTTTGTTCTCGGTTTTCTATGGGGTTAATTGCAGATATCCAAAAGCCGGATTTAGAAACTAGAATGGCAATTTTGCAAAAAAAAGCCGAGGATGAAAATATTAGTCTTCCCCGCGATGTGATTGAGTATATTGCTTCTAACTATACTTCTAATATTAGAGAATTAGAAGGAGCTTTAATTCGGGCGGTGGCTTATATTTCTATTTGGGGCTTACCGATGACGGTGGAAAATATCACACCAGTTTTAGAACCGCCTAACGAAATAATGGCAGCTACCCCAGAAGCAATTTTAAAGGTTGTAGCTGGGAATTTTGATCTTTCAATAGACGACCTCAAAAGTAACTCACGTCGAAGAGAGATTAGCTGGGCGCGTCAAATAGGAATGTATCTAATGCGTCAACATACATCCCTGAGTTTGCCGAGAATTGGCGAGGAGTTTGGTGGTAAAGACCATACGACGGTGATCTACAGTTGCGATAAAATTACCCAACTTCACCAGAGCGATCGCACCTTATCACAAACTCTACGCCAACTGAGCGATCGCATCAATATGACTAGCCGTTCCCAAAAACCATCGTGAAGATTTATTTTAAGTTTTCCACAACCAGCACTCTGATAATTAGCATTGACGGCTGAATCCTGACGTCGAAAATATTAAGTAATGTATAAAAATTGATTAAAATTAACTTAAATTAGGGAAAAAACATTACTTTTTGTGGAAAAAACTGGGGAAAACTTGATATTTTCTAGTAAAACTTAATTAAGTATAATTACCTTGTGGAAAAGTACTTGAGTTTTTCCACAAGTTTTCCACAGATGTAAAGTTGCCTAATGTATGATTGCAACAGAAATTGTGGCAGGTTTTCCGCAATTTACTGGCATCGCTATTGCAAATACTCTGCTCACTCCACCGACAACTCACCCACCACCAAAATCCTCAACTCCATCACCCGCTTCAAAGCTGTATCATTGGTCAAAAACGTCTCACAACCAGCAATTATTGCCGCCGCCACCTGCAACGCATCGGGTAACTGAAGGTTATAACGTACCCGAATTCTCGCAGCTTCTCGCGCAATATTAGCATTAATCTCCACAAAAACTACTTCATCTTGTTGCAAGACATCGACAAAAGCCTGCTCTAAATCCACTAACCCCAGACGTATTATAAAACTTCAAGCAAAATATAGTCTAACCTACTCAGATATAGTCTTTCATGTCCTCATTGAATGGTAGAATAATCTTGTCCGACAAATCAATAATATGCGTCAAGTAGAAAAGCACGTAATCAAAGAAGGACATGAATGGTTTGATTACTGCACTGATATAACTACTATTTCCCGACAGCTTTATAACACTGCTCAATTCACCCAACGCCAAGGTTTATTCTATGGTTGGGGGACTCAATCACAAGCTAGCTTAGATAGTTTATTTAAGCAAAACGAGAACTACAAAGCCTTACCCGCAAAAGTAGCTCAACTCGTATTAAAACAGAATGCAGACGCGTGGATTGCTTACTACAAAGCATTGGCAGCTTATAAACTTGATTCAACTAAGTTTACAGGTAGACCAAAGCCACCTAATTATGTAGACGATAAAAACCTAGTTAAGTTCAATAATCAAGCAATTGGTAAAAGAGAATTTAGTAAGGGTACAGTTGTCCCATCAATGTCACCAATCAAGATTCCGGTTAAACCTGGACTAAAGTTTGATGACTTGTGCGAAGTGCGAATTATCCCAAAAACGGGATGCTTTATTATCGAAGTAGTTTATGAAATTCCCAAAACATCAGACTACAATTGTCGCTTAAATCCTGGTTTGAATGCGGCGATAGACATTGGTTTAGATAATCTAGCGACGATTGTTTTTAACGACTTAACAATACAGCCGATTATTGTAAATGGGAAACCATTAAAATCAGCAAACCAATTTGACAACAAGCAGATTGCCAAGTTTCGGGGTTTTCTGCACGCCACTTCCCACAACGGGGGGAACCCCCGCAAGGGAGTGGCTCCCAAGGGTAAAGGCTCGTCAAGACGAATTGCAAACATCGTTCGGAATCGGAATCAATTTGTAGATTCATATTTACATCAGTCCACAAAAATGATTGTGGATGAATTTCTGTCTCTTGGTGTAACTCACGTAGCAATCGGGAAAAACGAACAATGGAAAACACATCTTAACTTAGGTAAACGTACAAACCAGAATTTTACTCAGATACCACACCTCTTATTTATCAAGATGTTGACTTATAAACTAGAACGAGTCGGCATCACCGTTAAGGTTGGAGAAGAATCTTACACAAGCAAGGCATCTTTTATTAATTGGGACATTATCCCAACTTATGACCCTAACAATAAGGTGAGGCACATTTTCTCAGGGAGACGTGTTGAACGAGCGTGGTATGTCAGTAAAAATGGTTTGAAGATTCATGCCGATGTGAACGCTTCTTTCAATATCGGCAGAAAAAGTAATCCTGAAGGGTTTGACTCTATCAAGTCCATTCTAAGGGATAGGGGATGTCAGGTAGTACATCCAAGGCGGATAACTCCACTATTTAAGCGTGTCCATGCTGAAAGTAGAGTCGCTTAAAACCGAGTTGCATAAGTCTGACTATATTTGACTATGTGATTTGGAACTATAGCACCCACCAAACACTCTGATAATGTTATTGCAGATGCTACTGCTGTAATGTCAGCTTCTAACCGATCAAAAATTGGATCGACTAAATCCACAAACTGCGGATTGCGTTCTACAAAATAAATTACGGGTGCTGTATCGAGAAACAAGCGAGAAACATTTGCTAATGCATCACTAATCTTCATTCCTCTCCTCGCAACAAGCGTTCTCGATGCTCATCTCCTTCCCGTCGAGTGCGCGAAACCCATTCCTGAGCATCCTCACCCAATAGCGGATAAGATGCCATACCCTTCAAATTGCTCCACTTGCGTTTTGGTTGCGCTTGAGTGATATGTTTCTTCATGCGCTCCACCAAATGCCCCATCACCGTCAATTGCTCCTCTGGAGTTAATTGCTCAATCTCGCTTAAAATTTTTTCAAGTGACGGACTCATCAACCTAACCCTGATCAACTGCTGTAAATTTTAGCGTCTTTACTCTTGGATATATCCCATCCTTTAAAGGTTGCAAGCACATAACTATGTTTTAGTTTCTGGATCTCTTAGTGAGCTTTCTGCTCTAATACTTGTAAAATTAGTAGAATGGTAAAACAAAATTTTCAACCGGAACATACGCCGATACCTCCGTTAGATGGGTCTGAGAACCTCTCAACTACCATCAAGTTCAGCGAGATATGCAAATTAAGCGAACTTTCCTTTGACCCAGACGCTTTACCTATTTGGGAATTGGTAGCTGAAATCTCTGGCCAAGTCCCTGATGAAGAATGGCAAAAACTACCCACAGACTTAGCTAGGAGATTTGATTACTACAAGAAACAGAAGCAAGGAAAAGATTAATGCGGGTTGTGTTTGCAGATACGGGGTACTGGGTAGCGTTGCTTAATCCTCATGATGATTTACATAACAAAGCGATAAATCACCTAGAGCCAAGGCGAATGGAATTCGCGGCTACACAAGCAAAGTCCACCTCCGTGGACTAATACAAATTCAAAGGCTTTTAACCCACGGAGGTGGGTTTTGTCTGTGTAGCCGCGACTTCTAGTCGCCCAGGCGAGTAATCAACGCTTCTAACTGAGCTAATTTTTGGTTTGCATACCTTGCTACGATTAAACCATCTAATACATCATATAATTCTGTAATTATCCGATTTCCTAGCAAGAATTTATGATCTCTAGGCAGACGATTTAAAATTGGCACATACCACTTGATTAAATCGTATGTTTTCTGTATTATCGGTAAATCACTCATTCAGAATTTAGCTAAAAAAATTTGATCGCGCAGAGCGCGAGACAAAACAGAGAAGAAGAAGGGAAAAGAAAAAAGCGAAGAAGGCAAAAGGGCAAGAGTGTAAAGAGCTACTAAGTCCTGGGGGGAGCCGCAACCACAACCCGAAAACCCACGTTGCTGTTCCTACCGTCACGCGCGACCCAGCAGCGATTCGCCGAACGGCAGAACCTCGGAACGTTGCACCACGAACCACCGCGCAGCACCCGATCATCATTATCACTCATCCAAGCGCTACCGTCTGCTGGCGCTCCGTTATAATTTTCGTGCCAAGCATCCTGACACCATTCCCATATATTACCATGCATATCAAATAAAGCAAAGGGGTTTGGTGGAAATTTTCCGACATCTGTTGTTTGCTCACGAAATTCACCTTTGGGGCCTTGACCATAATTACCTGGGTACAATGTCCCTTCATAATTCCAATCTGTCCCCCGATAATTAGCTAAATCAGTCGTAATCGTCTCACCAAAATAAAATGGGGTAGTCGTTCCCGCACGACAGGCATATTCCCACTCTGCCTCACTAGGTAAGCGATAGGGTTTCCCAGTCTTATTAGACAATCTGGCACAAAATTCAATTGCATCATCCCAAGATACTTGTTCAACAGGTCGATTAGCACCTTTAAAGTTGGATGGGTCGGGATTTAAATCAATATTTACCTTTTTCAGCGCCGCTACAACAGCCCATTGGCTTTGTGTAACTGGAAATTTACCCATAAAAAAGGATTGAACGGTGACAGTGTGCTGTGGACTTTCAGAATCGTATTGTTTTGGCTCATTCTCTGGGGAACCCATTAAGAATTTACCACCAGGAATTGCAACCATTTCCAGAACTACACCATTACCCAAATTTTCTGAGAAAAACTCGGCTCGTTTGCGACTACGATTAATTTCATAGGTTTTTCCTAAGCCAAACATTCCTGATTTTTTTACATTGATGGTGGCGGTGTCAAACTCAAACGACTGAGTTTGAATGCCTGGGGGAGATGGCGGTTGAGGAACAGTTTTAGGTGGTTCTTTATCTGGCTGTTTAGGTAATTCCGCTTGCTGCCTTTGATATTCTGCTCTTTCTCGCTCTCAGCGTAATCTTTCTATTTCCTGCTGGCGCTCATATTCTGCTTGTTTTGGCGCAAGCACTCGTTGTTTTATAGAAGCAATATCTTCATCCCTCAATCCTAGATGTTGCTGATATTCTTCCAGTTCCTCCTCATTAAAAGGATATTCTTCACCGACTGCATGAGTCAGCGCCTCTTCATACTGAATTAGTTTACGCTCATACTCTCGATATGGTTGCAGAACTTCTTCTCGGATTGCCTTTGCCTCATCCTCAGATAGCCCCCAATCAATCCGCTTAGATTCTAGTATTCTCTCAGCAAAAACAGAAAACTTACCCTTACCCGACTTACCGCGACTTTCGGCTTCCTTGCGATACTTCAGTTTGGGGTCATCCTTGGGCGACTTTGCTAGATAAATTTTATAACCTTGCTTAACGGGATAGAACTCTGGTGTCATTGTTGGAGATACTTCTCGAACCTTGCTGCTGGCATACCCATGCAACTCATCGACCGATATCAAACCATCCCCGTCTTGATCTGCTGCGCCTTTTTCAATACCCTCAACTAGGTATTGAGTGTAAATTGAAAGTTCAAGACCTTCTTGCTCAAATGCATATTGTGTCGAAGTCGAAGCAGTAAGAATTGCCCTTCCTTCACCCCCCAAATGCTGTTCCAGATTGACACTACCGCTATCTTTAGCTGTCAAACCTTTGGTAAAAGCTGCACCAAAGCAGCAGTCTAAAATTACAACGAGTCGCTTGGACTTGCTTGCGTTCATCCAACGATGCACTTCTCTGGCTGCTACAGCCGTGGTTGGTACTAATTTTCCTTGCTGGTCTTTACGAGTTTGGCGAGTCGATAGGTAAAACTCACCTCCACTATCAGTTATGCCATGACCAGAAAAATAGAGCAGCAAGACATCATCCTGATTACGATTGCTGGTATATAAATCATAAATTTTATCTTCCATTTCCTGCCGTAAGGGATTTTTTAGCACCTCGGCCTCGGCAAAGCCACCCATTTCTGGGTTCACCAACACTCGCCTCATAGCCTCGACATCTTTGACAGCACCAGGTAGCGGGTTCAACCCCTGTTCATACTCGCTAACCCCAATTAGTAATGCTACTTTTGCCATACTTGCTGTCTTAGATATCTTTGGTATTTTTTATAAAATCCTCAGCTTGGCGTCTGGCAAATTCAAACTCTTCCTGATTACTGGCTTTGACTTCGAGTTTCTTGCCATTAACTTCTACTTTAATTTCAATGGTTTTTCCAGAAAGTCTAGTACTCAAAAACCCAAACAAAGGCTTTATCAAAGCTGGATTGCCCACTGCCTTCAATGTTGCCAACAAAAAACCCCCTAAAGCCTTTGAACCTTGGGGGACTTCTGTAACTGCCACTAAATCTGCATCTTCTACTCCATCCACTTCTTTAATCTGTGGAAGCAAATTTTGCACTTCTGTTTGCAACTCCTCATCGTTTAAACCGGGTTCGGATAGGGAAATAGTCACCTGAATATTAGATGTCGTTGCCATTTGAAGCGTCTCAGTAGTGTTAAAAGTATCTCTAATTTTACTATTTTTTGAGATGTAAGATATTATTACACCGAGCGAATGGAATAGAGCCTCCGGCACGCTGACGCGTAGCTTGCTTCTCCGTAGGAGTACGCGGCTACACAAACAAAGTCCACCTCCGTGGACTAATACAAAATCAAGAGTCTTAACCCACGGAGGTGGGTTTTGCCTGTGTAGACGCGGTTTCTAACCGCCCTTTTAAAACCCTATTGTATTTTAGCTAGCTAACTTACGATGTCTACGACGGGCTACGCCTACGCACCTAATGCCCCATTCATAGATCCGTTTACAGAAGAAAGCTCAACAGAATCGCTTGCTAAAAGATTAGTGAGTTTGATATTTCCCGGTGTACGTTGCTTATTCTTGTTATTACCCCGTCGCACACCACCCGCCATCTGGTATTGCTGGCTGGTTTTACCGTAACGGCTACCAACTCCTAGTAACATTTTTTCTGACATTGCTGTTACAATCTTTTCTGCGTTCTTCACGTCATCTGTGAGTTTGTCAATGGTGGATAAAGCAGTGTTGTAGGCAGCAAGCGTAGACCGGAGATCGTTAATTGTGATAGTGTAAGCTTGCATAGTCAGTCCTTCGCCAAAGTCAAGTTCTACGCTGATAGATTCTAAACTTTCAATCCGGCGATCAGCTCGTTCTAAAACGCTGGAATTTCTTTTACGACGTGCCATGATGCATCTCTTCTACTAGGTTAATAGTACTGTTTTATACAAAAATATCTTAGATTGTCATCGGAAAATACAGCATAGAGGCGCGATCGCATTTACAAAACTTTAGTCAATTTCACTTAGATTATTATGAGATTTCCGGTAATAAATCAATTCATTAGCTCGTTACAACGATTGTTGCAATGACTTAAACGTTTCTTATACATGGAGAAGTAATTGTTGCAAAGTATTAAGCGTTTGCTGTAACTGATTATATGTTTGCAGGAAATACTTAAACGTTTGTTATATATGGAGGAGTAATTGTTGCAAAGTATTAAGCGTTTGTTGTAACTGATTATATGTTTACAAGAAATACTTAAACGTTTCTTATATATGGAGGAGTAATTGTGGCAAAGCATCAAACATTTGCTAAAACTGCTTCTACATTTGCAATAAATGCCTAAACGTTTCTTATATATGTCAGAGCATAAGCTGCAAAGTATCAAGGGTTTGCTGCAACTGCTTCTAGATTTACCAGAAATGCTTAAGCGTTTTTTATATATATCAGAGCATAAGCTGCAAAGGTTTAAATTTTAACAGATAAAATAGAGTGCATCGCGGATACAGCAGAGCCACCAACAGGAATCACGTTATTGTAACCAACCGTTTAAACAAGTTTTCTACCCTTAAGCAACTTCGTGAGCGATGCCTATGGCAGGCGTAGCTGCGGCACTAACTAAAAAAACAGCGATCGCGATCGCCTGAACTCTTACAATAGAATTGCCTCTCAAAGCCTGTTAGCGTGATAAGTGAAGTCCTGTTGGTATTGAAGCAGATAATTTATGACAGCCAGAGAGCAACTTATTCAGGAAATTGAGCAGGTTTCAGATTCTTTAGTGGAAGAAGTGCTAGACTTCTTGCTATTCATAAAAGGTAGACAGGCTCAGAAAAATTCCACGTCTGATGATGAGAAAAGCATTCTAGAGCGGATGGGAGGAATTCCCCAGCATTTGCTCTGTGTTGGTAATTTGTCAGACCGAGACGTTCGCAGAGCGGTTATTGCATCGCGGATACAGCAGAGCCACCAACAGGAATCATCACCGAGTTCCTCGCGCCGTGGAAGCCCCTACTTTCAAGTATGGGGGTAAGGCGCAGGCGATTTTATAGAGCCTCCGGCACGCTGACGCGAACGCCGTCAAAAAATATTTTTCACTTGTGATACAATAGATAGTATGGAGCAAGTGCTGACATTGGTTTGTAAGCTTAACCCCACATCTGAACAGGTTGTCAAAATAGAGGCGACACTCTCAGCGTTTGCAGATGCTTGCAACTACGCTAATCAGCAGGTTAAACCCCAAATTACAAGTAAGACAACCATTCAGAACATGGTCTATCAAGACCTGCGCTTGTTGTTTGGGTTGTCTGCTAATTTGGCTGTCAGAGCTTGTGCCAGGGTAGGAGCTAACCGGAAAACGGCAAAACAACAAGGGAAACAAGTTAAATCTATCAAACCAACCAGCGCCGATTACGACGCGAGGATTTTTGCATTTAGAGAAAAAGATTGGACTGTTAGCTTGAATTTGCTTGCCTATAGGGAACATATCAAAATGGATATTGGTAATTACCAATTGGGGAAACTCAAAGGTAAAAAACCAACATCGGCACAGTTATGTAAACATCGGGATGGTTCCTACTATATTCATATTCAAATCAAAGATGAGGTTCCCCAAGCACTCAAAGCAACCAACGTTATTGGTGTAGATTTTGGGAGACGGGATATTGCTGTAACTAGCAATGGGGACAAATGGGACGGTAAACAGATAACTGATATTCGAGATAGATACGCCAAAACTAGAGCTTCTTTGCAACAAAAGGCCACGAAAGGCACAAGGTCTACTCGCCGACGTGCGAGACGGATTTTGCAACGGCTGTCGGGAAAAGAGAGAAGATTCCAGCAATGGCTCAACCATCAAATCAGCTACCGCATTATCAAGAAAGCACGCTGCACAAATGCTATTGTTGCAATTGAAAACTTGACTGGAATTAGAGAACGTACCAACTTTCAACCTAGAAATAAAGTTGAGCGTAGACGTTCTAATTCTTGGTCTTTTTATCAATTGCGCTTTTTCCTTGAGTACAAAGGAATTAAGGAAGGAGTAGAAGTAATTGCTGTGCCACCTGCCTACACAAGTCAGACGTGCCACCAATGTTTGCACATTGGCTTGAGGTCTGATAAACGTTTCAAATGTGGTAATTGTGGCTGGCATGGTGATGCTGATTTGAATGGTGCAAAAATGATTTCTTTATTGGGGCAATCTGTAAGCTTGCCCGGAGGTTCGAGATGTTTATGTTGTTCTCTCAATATAAATAGCTTAGGGCTACTACAAAGCCCCGCCCTTTAGGGCTGGGGTTAGCTTACTGAAGTGATGTGGCTATTAGCCTCTGACTGGCAAGTGCAAAACGAGTTTCTGTCCCACCTGGCAAATCGCATCTACGAGTGTGAATCGCTTAGGTCTCAAGATTTTGCTCGGATTGCTGAACTGAATGCCCAGTACGCTGATTTGCCAGCAGATTTTTCGGATTTGTCCCTCGTGGTAATTTCTGAACGCCTGAATGTCGCTGTGATCGCCACACTGGATAAAGATTTTGATATTTATCGGCGCTATCGGAACCAACCATTTAAACGAGTTTTCTACCCTTAAGCAACATTGTCAGCGATCGCATCCACTTAAGTGGACTTAAGCTATTAGCCAATAAATTTATTTCTTGGCGGGAGATTGAGCAGATGCAAGATATAAGCAAACAAACAACACGCCCACCCGCTACTCGCCTGGGAACAATAAGGATGTTAAGATATCTTTCACCAGCTGAATCTGACTTATGAAATTAGTTTGCTCCCAAAGCGATCTCAGTACAAATCTCTCGCTCGTCAGTCGTGCAGTACCCTCACGACCAACTCATCCGGTACTTGCCAATGTGCTGCTACAAGCGGATGCTGAAACTAACCAAGTCAGCTTAACAGCCTTCGATCTCAGCTTGGGAATCCGCACCAGCTTTAACGCAGAGGTATGGCAAGGAGGCGCGATCGCACTTCCTGCTAAATTACTTGTAGACATCACCTCTCGTCTTCCAGAAGGCGAAATCACTCTCGATGATGAATCAGCCCTCACAGGTGCAACATCTAGTGGGGAAGGTTTAATTGTCACACTCACACCCAAGAGTGGGCATTACCAAGTACGAGCAATGGAGCCTGGAGAATTTCCCGAACTACCTGTAATTGAAAACACGGAAGTAATCCATCTCACCACCGCCTCATTAATTGAGGGCTTACGCGGTTCATTATTTGCTACCAGTGCTGATGAAACCAAGCAAGTACTTACCGGAGTGCATTTAACAGTTAAACAAGATACCCTAGAATTTGCAGCTACCGATGGACATCGCCTAGCAGTGGTAGAAACTAGCAACGAGCGTCCTTTAGGCGGAACTAGTGAACTAGAAGTGACAGTACCAGCTAGAGCATTACGCGAACTCCAACGAATGCTAGCTCATAGCGCCTCATCAGATGAACCTGTAGCTTTATATTTCGATCAAGGTCAAGTTGTGTTTGCATGGCAAAATCAACGCTTGACTAGTCGCACATTAGAAGGGCAATATCCTGCCTATCGACAACTAATCCCGCGCCAATTTGAGCGACAAGTGACAATTGATCGGCGACAATTCGTCAGCACTTTAGAGCGGATTGCTGTGCTAGCTGATCAGAAAAATAATATTGTCAAGGTAAGTATTGACAGTGAAGCTCAAGAAATTACTTTATCTTGTGAAGCTCAAGATGTGGGCAGTGGTAGAGAGTCAATGCCAGCACAGATTTCTGGGGAAAATATTGAGATTGCCTTTAACATTAAATATTTAATGGAAGGCTTGAAAGAATTACCATCTTCCGAAATTCAAATACATTTAAATCAAAGCCTGACTCCAGTGATTTTTACACCATTGGGTGGTTTAAAAATGACCTATTTAGCTATGCCTGTGCAACTTAGAAGTTAAAAAAAATGCTATAAACCCAACAAATGCTTTATTACCCAATACGCTTGGGTTAAGATTTGATCCTGTCTCACCCTCCTAAAAAAGGAGGGAATTGAGTAAGGCTTTTTAACAGTTATCAGTTATGGCGTTTGTCAGTTGAGTTCAATACAGACCTAACCCCCAATCCCTTCCCTTATGGGAAGGGGAGTAAGATTCAAAGCCTCTCTCCTGTTTGGAGAGAGGTAAAAGTGTATTCCATATAAATGAGCCGCAGCTACGCCCGTCGTAGACATCGCTATAAGTCAATACAGTTCAGTTAAGCATTTCTTCCTTCTCTTTCTTCTCTTCCTTCTCTTCGAGACGCTCCGCGAACGCGTCCTTCTCTACGAGACGCTACGCGAACGCGTCCTTTGCGGTTCGTTAAAAAAATTGACTTTGACAAAGAGTTAAGCCTTAACTGAACCGTATTGCGCTATAAGTAGTCAGCCTCTTCATCGCTAACTAATAACTGTTCACTTATTTAAAGCGTCGTTTATCCTCAATTAATTCCTGTAACTTTCCTACTTCCTCAACTGTATAAAACGTCTAATTTGGTTCAGACGTAATTTTATCCATCAATGCGTGAAAAGCTTCAGCATCGTTGCGATGTTCTAACAGATAAGCCTTCAACTGGGACTTGCTCATCGCCGCAAAATTGGGTTTTGTCATTCGTCATATCTCCATTTGCGATCGCATGTGATTAATATACCCGTTTCCTCTCCAGCCAGAATATAAATATTGCCAGTGCGTTGATCGATTCAGACTATAAAAATCGGTAAAAACAGACTTGTAACATTTTGACAAAGGATAAAACCAGGGTAAGCTCATCTAACTTGGTGTAATTTTAACTTGATCAATCAAATAAGATAAGCCTAAAGGAGTGTGTGAAAAACTTTAGATAAGTCGTAGAATCACTTAAGTGTTTTCTGACATGAAAATATGGAAATTCTACGCATAAGTCTGGGATTGCTTTTTGCTACTTTTCTAATGTTTTTGCTGCTAACCGGCAAAGGTCGGTTTTTGCTGAAATCGATGGTAGTGGAGATCAAGCAGAGAATTCGGAGTTTAAAAAATCTCAAATTATGGTCTTTTAATCACCGAGAGTCTCGTGGAGCATCATCTAAATTTCCAGTTGATACAAAGCGTAAAAGGTGGGAATCTGGTTATGCAAAACCTAACGGGATAGTATCAAGACTTTCAAAAACTATAACAATTGCTGCGATCGTTGTGGGAGCAGTAATAGCTGGAAATACTGTATCTGCTCAGGTTACGGCGTTGCCACCTCTAGCTTCTCTCAAGACTGTTTCGGTTCCAGAGCCTGATAATCTTGGAGACTTTGTAAAAGACAAAGTAGCCGCCATTAAGTTAGGAAAGGCTCTTTTTTGGGATATGCAAGTTGGTAGCGATGGACAAACCTCCTGTGCTACTTGCCATTTCCATGCCGGAGCCGACAGCAGATCAAAAAATCAGATATCTCCTGGTCTTATGCGGCTCAACGCCGATCGCACAGAAAACCCAGATCCGGTTTTTAATGTCGGCGGTGGGCCGAACTACCAGCTCAAGCCAAAAGATTTTCCCTTTCACAAGTTGTCGAATCCAAATGATCCGACAACTGTTGTGTCTGACCGGAATGATATCGCCTCCTCTCAAGGAGTTATCAATACCAAGTTTGTTGATGTAATACCTGGCAATGCAGAAGACCAAGTAACGCTTAAACCAGATCCGGTGTTTAACGTGGGAGGTATAAATGTACGTCGCGCCGAGCCACGTAATGCGCCAACTGCGATTAATGCAGTATTTAACTTCCGCAACTTCTGGGACGGTAGGGCGCAAAACATCTTTAATGGAGTGAATTCCTTTGGTTTGAGAGATTCTCATGCTTCTGTCGTGAAAGCACAGACTCCAAATCAGCTAGAATTTGTCAAAGTCAGCCTAAATAATTCGTCTTTAGCTTCTCAAGCAGTCGATCCACCACTTAGCTCCTTCGAGGAATCTTCTGATGGTCTTAACTTTCAAGAAATAGGTGATAAGTTTGGACAAATTGATTACAAATCCGGCAGCGTTGGCAAGGGTAAAAAGCTCCCCAGAAAACTTGCTAAAAAGTTATTTCCTCTCAGGCCGCTAGGGAAACAACTTGTACATCCACAAGACAGTGTTTTAGGTACAGATAGCAGATGGCCTGAACCCGGACTGAGAAATAAAAGCTATGATCGCCTAATTAAAGATGCCTTCAAGCCGGAGTGGTGGAAGTCTAATCAACTGATTCAAGTTGATGCCAAGGGTGTCAGAACTTTTGTTAAAAAACCTGATCGCTCTTTGGAAACCAATGAGTACAGGTTAATAGAGTACAACTTCTCGCTATTTTTTGGGCTGGCAATTCAAATGTACGAATCTACGCTCATCGCTAACGATACCCCACTTGATCGCTTCTTGGAAGGAAACACCACTGCCCTAACTGGGCAACAGCAACGGGGGAAACAACTGTTCGAGGGTAAAGCTCAATGCAACCTTTGTCATAATGGGGCAGAACTTAGCAGTGCTTCTGTGAGTTCTGTGCAGAAACAAAGGATTGGGATTCTTAACATCCCTAATTTGAGGAGATTCGTCTTTGACAATGGCTTTTTCAATATCGGCATCAGACCGACATTAGAAGATGTTAGTGTTGGAGGTAATGACCCATTTGGGAATCCGCTTTCTGAAACGAGACTGGCTCTACTGGGAACTTTCCAGCAACTTCTCGGTTCCCCATCAAATACCACAGTTAGCTCTAAGGACACAATACTTGCGGATGGCAGTTTCAAAACTCCTGGACTCCGCAATGTCGAATTAACTGCCCCTTATTTCCACAATGGTGGTTCTTTAACTTTGCAGCAAGTGGTAGACTTATACAATCGTGGCGGAGACTTTCGTCAGCAAAGCGCCCTCGCCGTGTTGGGACTAACTGAACCCGAAAAAAATGACTTGGTAGCCTTCCTCAAATCGCTCACTGATGAGCGAGTCCGCTATGAAAAAGCGCCATTTGATCACCCACAACTGTTTGTTCCAAATGGACATCCGGGTAATTCTACATACGTGATCAATGATGGTACTGGTAAAGCCACAGATAGTCTACTGGAAATTCCTGCTGTTGGTAGTAATGGTGGTAATGGCACTCCAAATTTCCTTGCCACTTCCAGACAGTGGTAAATAGCGTATAATCGCTAACCTGACAACATTTTCGGTGTTGGGGGCTTTTAGCGGCAGAAACCCGGCACTAACTCCCCAACACCGAAAATTATCCAAAATCTTGAAATCGGGTTGACAGGTGGTTTGAGAGGTAGGTGGGCTAACAAACCTTTGAACACCTTTACTGAAGCAATAGATGCTTTTAGAACCGTTAGCGTAGCATGTGCTTTGCACATATGGTTAACTCTAAATCGTGACCTATTTGCTTTTTATAAAGCCAGTTTGGGTTACATTTGGGCCTAATTTTTGTTTAAGTTCCGTTATCTACAACGCACCCAGTCAACCGCCGACGCTATTGAAGTCCTCAATCCCCTTCAGCTTCGCATAATGAGCGCTAAATCACCCAAACGACCCAAGATATTAACAGTTAGTTGGTTGCGTAGACGCGGAGCCAATACAGTTCAGTTAAGCATTTCTTCCTTCTCTCTGTGTTCTCTGCGCCTCTGCGGTTCGTTAAAAAAATTGACTTTCACAAGGAGTTTTAGCCTTAACCCAAGCGTATTGGACGCGGAGCGGCTTTTCGCTAGACATCGCTTGTTTAGGAGGTTACTTAGAACATCGACATAAAACCGCTATTGGTATCCAGGTACTGTAGCGGGGTGGGTTAAATAATTCGTAATTCGTAATTCGTAATAGAGCCTCCGGCACGCACTCGCGTTCGTAATTAAGTTTTGTGACGGGGATTTAGCGCTGCATTGCGGTCTTGGGGTCTCCCCTCTTGTGCAACGCAAGCAAGACAGACCCAGACCCAAAACTTACCGGTTATTGAACCGGGGGACTTAAACCCACGGTACTGGGTTAAAATTGCACGACAAGAGTGAGGGTTGGCAGCGATCTTAAGAGACTTAACGGGAAAAGTCAGGGCGGTGGCTCCCCAACCTACGGGAGTTGATGGTGCGATTTGGTGATTTGTATCACCGGAATTTCAATCCAAAATTCTGTACTTAACCCCGGCTGGGAATCACATTTAAACACACCACCGTGTTTATCCACGACAATCTGATAACTAATTGACAACCCCAAACCAGTGCCTTTTCCCACTGGCTTAGTAGTGAAAAATGGGTCGCAGATTCTTGCTTTTAGAGGCTCCGGTATTCCTGGGCCATTATCTGCAATGCGAATTACTACGCTCTTGACATTGCCTTCCATCTCTCCAAGAGCAGTACTGATGGTAATTTGATTGCTATGAGATTTTGATTGAGATTCGCTGTAATCTTCTAGAGCATCGATCGCATTGCTTAAAACATTCATAAATACCTGATTTAATGGACCAGCATAGCACTCGATCAAGGGAAGGTCGCCGTATTCTTTGACTATTTTAATATCCGGGCTTTCCGGCTTTGCTTTCAAGCGATGCTGCAAAATTAACAAGGTGCTATCAATGCCCTCGTGAATATTAACTGGCTTCATTTCCGCCTCGTCAAGGCGAGAGAAATTCCGTAAACTCAAGACAATCTGACGGATGCGCTCAACCCCAACTTGCATGGAAGATAAAGTTTTGGGCAAATCCTCGATCAGAAATTCTAAGTCTATCTCGAATGCGCGATCGCGAATCTCAGGGCTGGGGTTAGAGTCATTTTGCAAATACAGGTCTAGAAGACTGAGTAAATCTTGGGCGTAATTGTTGACATGATTGATGTTGCCATAAATGAAGTTTACCGGGTTATTAATTTCGTGAGCAACACCAGCTACCAGTTGACCCAGTGAGGACATTTTCTCAGTTTGGATCAGTTGGATTTGAGTTTGCTTTAAATCATCCAGAGCTAGAGTCAATTTTTCGGTCTGCTCCTTGGTCTGATTATGCAATTGAGCTTGTTGAAGTGCGACTCCAAGCTGATTGGCAATTTGAGTGATGAACTGAACTTCTGAGCTTTCCCAATGGCGGGGTGCAGAGTTCTGATAAACTGCTAGTAAGCCCCATAGCTGTTGCCCGACAAATATGGGTGCGATCGCATAAGCTCTTGCTTGAATTTGCTCTAGAGCCGTAA
Organism: Nostoc sp.; assembly: GCF_036917755.1. GTDB lineage: Bacteria > Cyanobacteriota > Cyanobacteriia > Cyanobacteriales > Nostocaceae > Nostoc. Next base: position 72,743 of record NZ_JBALFC010000002.1, on the reverse strand, counting down.
CGTGGCATTGAGAGTGGCCAGCTTTATAGATGTCATCAACTGCAAAGCTTTCATTGTGACGATATCGCCCACCTTGGGTTTGCTGTAAATAGCTATCTTGCCAAACTGTCTTGGTATGGTCACTGACTACTTTGACCCAGCTATCACCTACAAATTCGGCGATATATTCACCACTCCAATCAGCATGGAACTGGTAGACTGCAACTCGATCTACTTGTAGTGATTTACAGATTTCTTGGGTGGTTGTCTGAAAAATCGCATCTAGATTAAGAGATTCCCTAACTTTGGCAACAACTTCAAACAATGCCCGTTGTTGTTCTGCTGCTTGTTCTAAATCTAACGCTTGCTGCCGGGTCTGAGTAAGTAAATCAGCTTGCTGGACTGCTACTCCCATTTGAGCTGCAATCTGACTGAGAAAGTTAACTTCAGAAGCTTTCCATTGCCGAGAGCCAGTGTGTTGATAAGTTGCCAACAAACCCCAAAGCTTTTGTCCAACAAAAATCGGAGCAAGCACAAAAGCGTGAATTTGAAATTGCTCTAGATTGTCGATATGACACTGAGCAAACCCCATCTTGTAGATGTCATCGACTGCAAATGTTTCGTTGTTGCGGTAGCGTCCTCCCTGTGTATTTTGTAAGTATGTGTCATTCCAAACTGTATTAATACCTAGTTCGGACTGATTTGACCAGTATGGACTAGCAGCCTCGAAATCCCCGACAAATTGACCACCCCAATTAGAATCGAAACGATAAACAGAAACGCGATCGGCTTTGATTAATTGACAAACTTCTTTAGTAGTGGTTTTAAAAATGGTATCTGTGTCAAGAGATTCCCGAATCTCGGCAATAACTTGAAACACAGCCTGTTCTTGTTCAGATGTCCGTTGTAACTCAACTGTGCGTCTTTTAACTTGTTTTTCTAAATTTTCATTGAAGACTTGTACTTGTTGGTATAGTTCATATTGCTGAACTGCTGAAGCAAAGTGTTTACCGAGGTCTTTAGCCAGTTCAATCTCTTCATCCGTCCATTTTTGAGCTTGTGCTTTTTTAGATTCACGCCAAACCTCAAAGGATAAACGGGGGTACAGTTGCCTTTGATCGCTGTCATACTGCCCCGCCCAGAGAGTCTCTGTATCTATTTCGTCACGGAAAATACTTAAGTAGCCCAGCAACTGCTGACGATATAGGAGTGGGATAATCAAGATGCTGCGAATTTTAGTTGGTTGAAAAGCAACTTGCAAAGTTCGCAAGCTAGAAGTTTTATATATATCTAAAATCGCCCAAACATCGTAGTCACTAGACTTGTAGTGTTCCTGCCAGACACTATACTGCTCGATCAGTGGATATATAGTTTGTTCTGGCATCACAGGTTGCTGTCCACAGATATAAAGCTTGATACAACTATTTCCTGGTATTAAGCATTCTGTTAAGCTGGTGACGTTGCCATTGTGGTAATCAAAAGCTTCATTTCTAATGCAAAGCCTGCCACCAACACCATTAAAGGCAGCAACAACAGCTTCTAGGGCTGGTTGTAGTACAATTGTCGGTAATGAATGTAGTAGGGTAGCAACGCGGTTAATGATCGCTTCCCGTTCGGCTGTTTTACGGACTTGAGTTAGAAGGGTACTTTGAGCGATCGCCACTGACAGTTGATCCACTACCATCTGTACTGCTTCTAGTTCATATTCTGAAATCAAACGCGCTTGGGAATTATGAGACACCAGCAGCCCCCAGAGTTGATCTTGATAGAGAATAGGCGCTACTACAGAGGACTTTACCCCCATTGCTGTCAAATATTCAATATGACATGGGTCTACAGGGCGGTAATGAATCTCCTCTGATCTAGTTTCTCCATTTTCCAAGTCATAGAGGTGACTTTGACCAATCTCTTGAGTATCAACATTCACAACAGAACGCACCCGTGATTTCATAAATAGTTCACGGGCGGCGAGTGGAATATCATCAGCAGGGAAATTTAGCCCCAGTAGGGACGGCAACCGATTTTCGTAAATTGACTCAGCAATCACTTCACCACTGCCATCGGCATGAAATTTGTAGATCATCACTCGGTCAGTTTTTAGTAGCGATCGCACCTCAGCCGTTGTTACAGTGATAATTTCTTCCAACTCTAAGCTTCGTCGGATACGGTTTGTTATGCGGCGGAGTAAACTTTCTTCATGGCGACATAAGGACAAATCTTGTTCAGGGTTGGAGGTCATTGCTTATAGCAAAATAAATTAATAATTTGCAAACTGAAGATAATTAAATCTAAAGCCATTTTGAGATTTATTTAATCAATTTGTCTTCAGTAAAACTACGGGCAAATCATTAATAAAAATATTTATTTTCCCCTTAAGAACAATTCACCAAAACATCACAAAAACAGACGCTAAAAGAATGGCGTCTGTACTAGCTACAAGAAAATATTCTTGCTTTTTAGTGTTGAGTTTTTGTCAAACATTGCCGTAGGAACAAATCAAACTCTTATGTTGTCAGCAAAGCGGATTTTAAGATAGTCGTCTTCCATCTTTGCCCCTGCTGGTTGTAGTGCTGCTAAGGCTTGGGGCAAAACTAAGTTACGACGGTGGTTGCCAATAGTAATGTTTAATTCGTCCCCATTTTTGCTCAGTTGAACTTGGTTTTTAGGAATCCCAGGTAAGTAAATTTCTAAGCTGTATTGGTTCTGCTCTTGCACGACTCTCATAGTCGTTTCTTTGTAATAAACCTGAGTTGGATCTTCATCTTTATAGAGCGTTTCCTTCAGGCGTTCTAAGGCAGGCAATCCGCACATTTCCTCAGAAAATAGTGGAACTTCTTTCACAGGTAGAGGGTGGAAATTATCATGGATTTCCTGGCGATATTGCTCCTGACTTTCCTTCCAACGTTGGAAAAATGGGTCTTGGACAACACTAGGAATAATCCGATTAGCTACTATTAAATCTGTTGCAACATTATACAAACTCAGATAAGCATGGGCACGAAGAGACTCTTTAATCACCATCTTTTCGGGATTTGTTACCAGACGCACTGAGGTTTGAGTATTGTCTGTTAATACTTTTTCCAGAGCTTCAATTTGTTCATAAAACTCATAAGGTGCATCCATCACTTCTTTATCTGGTAGCGAAAAACCAGCAATTGGTCTAAAAAAAGGTTCAACCAAAGGCCGAAGTGCTACGGAGATGTTTTGAAATGGTTTGTAAAAACGGCGCATATACCAGCCACCGACTTCAGGTAAACTCAGCAAGCGCAGTGCTGTGCCGGTGGGGGCTGAGTCGATAATTAAGACATCAAACTCACCTTCATCGTAATGGCGTTTCATCCTTACCAAGCCAAAAATCTCATCCATGCCTGGTAAGATGGCCAATTCTTCCGCCTGTACGCCGTCTAAACCCCTTGCCTGTAAAACTTGGGTAATGTAACGTTTCACAGCCCCCCAGTTTCCCTCCAATTCTTGCAGTGCATCCAGTTCAGCACCCCACAGATTTGGGCGAATTTTTTGGGGTGCATGTCCCAGTTCCATATCAAAACTGTCTGCCAGGGAGTGAGCGGGATCTGTACTTAAAACCAATGTCTGATAGCCTAGTTCCGCACAACGGAGTCCAGTTGCAGCAGCGACGGAAGTTTTGCCCACGCCGCCTTTACCGGTCATCAAAATTACACGCATAGATGCTTCTGTCCTGCCTGAGGATTTTATTACATTTATTTACAATTTAGCCTATATTGCTATAACTTAGTAAATACAAGGCTTTTAAACACATAGACAAAGTAGTGTCTAATTCTTATCTCAATTAGATTTAAAATGGTTGCCAAAAACCGTATTTGTTAAAAAAATATGCTCTCTAGAGAAATAAACATAAAAAAGTCCACAGGTTTATGATGCCGTGGACTAGGTGCTTTTGGGTCGTAAACTGATTTACTGGTTTAACAGCCCGATAGCCATCTCAAGGTGCATCTTAGCCTTGTGCAAGTTCAGTAAACTCTCTTGGTCGTATCTGTCAGGATAGCTCATCGCTTTGCCCTCCATCGTTAGCTTAATCAGCGCCGCTTGCTCATCAGTGGGTGAATTCATCTCATCTACTACCCCTTCGACGAATTGAATAACGCTGAAGCCTGGTGACTTCAATCCTCTTCCTTGCCTGAGTTGAGCGAGTGCTATCTGTGGGAATGCCATCAAGGTAACAATCCAACTAGTTTTGTACCCTCCATTCCCAGTAGGCTTTAGTCCGTAACGCCTACACAAGTTTCTCAACTCAGCAATGGTTTTAATTTCGAGTTCTGACCTTGTGAACATAAAATAGAGTTATCCATTTGTAAAAGTGGTATCGGTGGTGAACTTGTTTGACCGACTATGAACACCACCGATTAAACACTCTAATTCCGTGCTTGCCTCGAAACAAGCTATATTTACATTTCTAAACAATGCCCAATCCTAAAGGTAATCCTCAAAATTTTGAGAATCAACCAAGCAGAGATTTGACAGAAAATGTTACTTTTAGAGCTACAAAGGAAATGAAAGAAGAGATACAGAAACAGGATAACCCGGCACAATTTTGCAGGGATGCTGTCCAAGAGAAGCTAGATAGGAATAAAGGGAAGTAGTACTTAATTATTTAACTATTATTAATCTGAGTAAATAAAAATACCTCTAGATATCAGTTCTAAAGGTATTTACTATGATCGGTTTTTATTGTTGCCAATTCAAATGCAATCAGTGTTCTGCACATTGCTTACCAAGTTGCTTATAAGTAAAAGATTTCCACCATTAGCCCTGGCTCTAAGTTTACTTCTTATTCCAGAGACTTAAAAATGCTTGAGAGATAGCTGGGGTGATCTGACTTTGTAAGTAAGTTAGTGCATCACGATGGTTTTGATTGTTGTCATCATAATAAGTGAACACATTCGTCAGCTTGACAATTTCAGGATTTTGATCATTTGTCCCCCTCCATTTGTTAGTAACTTTGTGTAAAATGTCCTTGGGTATATTTTGTTGTAAGTTATTTAACGCTGCGATGTAAGAAGGATTTTGAGGATTCTTTTTGAATTGGAAGCACAAATCTATCAGCTTAAGTTGTGACTGGGGCTGCGGCTGTGGCTTATCTGTTAAACTAGGTTGCTGTAGAATTTGACGCTGTTCAATAGTGGCAATGCCATTTTCAGTTAAACCCTGAGATTTCTGAAATTTCTTGACTGCTGTATAAGTGGCTGGCCCATAAAAAGGCAAGTCTGAAGGAATTTCGGCATTGGTTGCAAAACCGTGAAACTTCAATCTATTCTGAAGTCCTTTAACTGTATCTTCCATTACAGTTCGAGTCTCGGAATCAGCGTTACCATTAACCACAAGTTTTTGTGAGTATTGTTTCTGAAACTTTTTTATCGCTTCTTCAGTAGGATCATCTGTCAAGGAGTTGTTATTCCGCTTCCAGGGAGCAAATTTTGTGAGATCAGGCTTAGGATCAATCTCAGGAGCTAAATATCCCAGCCCGATCAATATATGACGGATGACTTCAGGGCTACTAACGGCCATTCTTTTTGGTTCCTTTGCTACTAAACTACCATTTAATGTTGTATCTTGTTTTACAAAGATTACGTAAGTAGAAATAAACAAATCTAACATGTCTTATTAAGGCGTTGCAAAAGTCAAGCGATGTGTGACGACAAGCTGGTTCTCTAGGAGACGTTTGGCGTGGGCGACTACACACCGGGAAAAAGAAAGATGGTTTTAAGTCTTGGTGGGCGATCGCTTCTTCTCAATTATTGATGATACTACGCAATGTTTCCTTGACACCAGCTTGCAAGCGGCTCTCCGTAGTTGTGCGATCGCTCTGAAAAATGCCCACCTCGATCAGCAAGCGCAGACTTATACTCAAAAATTGGAGCGATCGTTTTTAGCATCTCATTCCTCAGTAGCCAAAAAACCAAACTCCGATTTAATATTCCAGCGCTTACCGTCGTGAAGCAGTAGCGTTAATTTATCGGCAGTAAATTCAAAATGCAACTGACGCTTTTCAAACTCTGGCCAAGCAGCTTTAAAGTTTTGCTTTGTTAAATCCCGAAATGCAACCGTTATATGGGGCGCAAAAGGGCGGGTTTTAGAAACCTGATCAACAATTCCCAAGTTGCTTTCTGTATAAGCCATTAAATCAGCTTGCAAACTTAAAAGCTCTTGACTTTTGACTACATTAATGTATATAACACGAGGCGCAAAGGCATCAAACCCCATGAGTGTAATTGCTACTGGCTGTTGTCCACTAGCAAACTCCTTCAAAGATGCTTCTAACTGTGGCAAGTTAGCATCTGCCCATTCAAAGGGCGGTTGCAGGGTAATATGAGGCGGAGACTTTAGCGCTCCACTACTAGCATAGCGATCGGCAAAGTAGCGCTTAATCTCGTTGGCGTAGTCTTGAATGTCTTGCGGTGGTAAAAGGGCGATAAAAAAACGGCTCATTCCATTTTAGATTTTGGATTTTAGATTTTGGATTATAAGATTATTGCTGTTGAGTATTGAACGGCAAATGCCCAAAGGATATTACAGATGATAATAGATATAGCGGTGCGTTACGGCTGGATGATCTGCGATCGCACCTAGATATCTAATAGTCACAGATGCGTCCCCTATTGGCAGATAGTAGGCGACATATCCATGAGCAAGAAATCGCTGTAGTTCATGTATATTGCTACTCAAATGCTACTCAAAAATAGTAATAACTTAAGCAGGATGTCTGTTGTAACTGGAGTAAATAAGCTGATGCCGTGGTTTGTAAAGATTGAAGAAGGCAAAGTTGACAAACCGACCTTTGACCAATATGTACCTGCCCATAAAGCCTACATTCAGGACTTGATTGCTAAAGGACATAAAGCTCGAACAGGCTATTGGGCAAAGCAAAGAGGCGGGATGTTGCTGTTTGAGGCAGCCTCAATGGATGAAGCAGAAGCGATTGTGGCTGATGACCCCTTGGTGCAACACGGTTGCGTCAACTATCAGCTTTATGAATGGCGAATTGTTATGGAATAACACACACTTACTGACTTTTAATGTTATGCTTTTAGAAGACCTGGATCTATGCGATCGCAACACCCAAATCTTGTCAGAACCGGAAGGTAGCAGCAACACGGGAGGCTTGTGGTAGGCGTAGTCTCCGGGTCGCCCTATTTTTAGGAGCGGTCAGCAATCATGCCTGGTTTTGGAGATATTGTTCAAAAAGCTTTTTACCTCGGTGTTGGATTAGCTTCTTACGCAGGTGAGAAAGCAGGGGGAAAATTAGCCGAAGTGCGATCGCAAGTCCAAAAACTGGCAGATGAAATGGTGGCAAAGGGCGAAATGAACACAGAAGAAGCCCGCCGCTTCGTTGAAGATATGATGAAGCAAGCCCAACAGCCCCAAGCATCTGGTGAAACCTCTGACAAAACACCCGCTTCTGAACCTCGCCGCATTGAGATTTTAGAGGAAGATGAAGAACCAACGGTGAAAGAGGCATCAAATGATGAGAATGTGGATAAATTACGCGATGAAGTGCTAAAGCTGCAAGACGAGTTAAAACGATTGCAACGTGATTAATAAAAAGCATTCTTTGATCGAAATATCACTTCAGATAGAAACTTGATAAGATACATTGCCTAGTGTGTACTTTAGTGCTTCAAGCCAGATAGCACAAACCGTCTTGTTTATAGCCTGTAAGGGCGTCAAGTTTATGGAACAGTGGCAAAAAGATTTAGTAGAAATCGTCGAAACAGTGGCTGATGAAGTAGAGCGTTTCTTCCTGGGAATGAGTGAAATGGTAGACGCTTTTTTTGAGATAACGGAAGAAATGACTGAGCAAGTCCCTAATATTGTCACTGAAGTCGATCAGTATTTACAGGATTTGGCTGAACCAATGTTAGAAGCTTACTGGGAACTGGAAGACATTGTAGCAGATGTAGATCCGGGTTTTCCTTATTCAGTTGAACCCACTGCCGAAAAAAATCCTGCCTGTATCGGCTGTACTCACTACCACGGGCAAGTTTATAGTGGTAATTTGTTAGTTTGTGCCATGCATCCCCACGGTTGTGAAGATGAAAATTGTCCAGACTGGGAGAAGGAAGAGTATTGAGTGGGGAGTGGGGAGAGACGCGATTAATCGCGTCTGTACAGGAGTTATAAAATTAATAAAAAGATGTAAAGACAAGTAAAATAACCAATGACAACTGATAAATTAACTGAAAGTGTATCCCAGGCAAGCCAAGAAATTAAGTATGGCGAACGCGACATTGCGGAAGGTAAACTAATTACTTTTCCGAATCCGCGTGTGGGGAGGCGATATGACATTAACATTACTTTACCGGAATTTACTTGTAAATGTCCGTTTTCCGGTTATCCTGACTTTGCGACAATTTATGTTACCTATGTGCCTGATGAACGAGTAGTAGAATTGAAGGCGCTTAAGCTTTATATTAATAGTTACCGCGATCGCTACATTTCCCACGAAGAATCTGCTAATCAAATTTTGGATGATTTTGTCGCTGCTTGTGATCCGTTGGAAGTCACGGTGAAAGCAGATTTTACGCCTCGCGGTAATGTCCATACTGTGGTTGAAGTCCAGCACCAAAAGTAATATCATCACTGATTAGCGCAGACGGCATTAATCGGCTTTATTCAGCAATTTTCTTTGCAGCTGTCTGCACTTGAAGCACAACTTTTTTAGACAAAGGAATATATCCGAGTTCCAAACTAGATTTTTGCCCGTCAATCACAGCCCAATTAACAAACTTTTTCAGCGCTTGCCCTTTGACTCGGTTTGGATATTGGTGATAAGTTAAAAGCCAGGTGTAAGTGACGATGGGATAAGATTGGGCATCTGTAGGATCGGCGATAAAAGCAATCAAGTTATTGGCGGGTAATTTGACTTTCTCTAAGGTTTGAGCTACAGATTTTGCTGTCGGGGTAATATAATTACCAGATTTATTTTCTAAAGCAGCTACAGGAAGTTTATTTTGTTTGGCGTAAATATACTCTACATAGCCAATAGCCCCTGGTATCTGTTGAATCAGGGCGGTAACACCTTCGTTACCCTTTCCACCAATTCCCACTTGCCATGCTACAGATTTACCAGCCCCAACTTTGCTTTTCCATTCTGGACTTATAGCACTTAGGTGTTGCGTCAACACGCTCGTAGTCCCACTACCATCAGTTCGGTGTACAACCTGAATTGGTAAATCGGGCAAACTTACCCCTGGATTAGCTGCGGCGATTCTAGGATGATTCCAATTTGTAATTTTTCCGAGAAAGATATCTACGTAAACTTGGCGTGGGAGCCTGAGAGTATTTGCCACATTGACTTGAGGCGACTGGTGTGCAACTGGTGTGAGGTTATAAGCCAGCACAATAGAACCGGCAGTTAGAGGTAAAGCAATCACTCCCCGTTTTATCTTGGCTGCTTGTTCATTTGTAATTCCCACATCACTAGCTGCAAAGTCTACAGTACCTTCGATGAGCTGTTGCACTCCAGCACTGCTCCCTATAGCTTGATAGTTAATTTCTACATTGGGATTTTTCTGGTTGTAATCTGAAAGCCAGCGCTCGTACAAAGGTGCGGGAAAACTTGCGCCGGCACCAACGAGGGCAATATGTTTGATGTTTCGATTATTCGTAGTGCAAGAAGCGATACTCAACAAGATAGCGATTAGGGGTAGAAGGTAAACGCGTTTATTTAATTGAAGTTGAGCAGATATAGAAATCTTTTGTTCCAATGTTTAATAAGTACCTCTAGTGATTTCCCAATTTGTAGGCGTGTGGGCGTGATTAATTGTAATAAATAACTTTTAAACGCAAAGGGGCGCAAAGGAAACCGCAGAGGAACGCGGAGGTTTGCGTTAACCTTTGTGTTCCTTGGCGTTTAAACTTCGATCGCTGTCTCTTTCTGCTCACCTTTTGGTTGTGAACTCAGCCGATCTAAAATCTCTAAAACCTCTTGTTCAAAAGCAACTTGGGCGCGATTTGTTTTGCCACCCACATACAAGCGATCGCCTTTTTGCAATGCCCATATTTGCGAGTGGGAAAAATAACTCATCACCACACCCAACATTAGTAAGCCAAACCCTGAGTAAACAATTGGTATGCCTGGATCGGCTTTAATTTGTAAGCCAGTGCTGCCAATTACTTCCAGAATTTTCAGCTTCACGCCATTGATTTGGGTGGACATCCCAGCGCGGACAGTATCAACGAGTTTGCCAGTGGCATCATAAATTAATACCATCCCTTGCAAGTCTTTGGCTAATAGGGAGACACCCTCACTCAAATCCGGTTTAGTCGGAACCCACGTTCCCCAAATTCGCCCCTTACCGTTGGTGTTCAATTGCGCCATTGGTAGCTGAAAAATCGGGCTATTGTTAAATTGGACGCGAACGGCTGCAAGTCCCCAATCTGTTTGATAGAAAGTTACGCCATGATAGCGCAGAGGCTGGTTGACAAAAATCTTCTTGTGGTCAACTTCCTTTCCCTGATTATTCAAGACAGACAAATCTGAATAAAATTGATCAATGCCGCCAGATGGTGTGTAGTCAATCCAAAAACGATTGACGCGCACAGACCAATCTTTCGGGACTTGGGCTGCTGCTAAGGGGCCAGCATCTACAATATTTGTCACCTTAAATGTATCGCCACTGGCAACCATTTCTTGAGCAAGAAACCCAGTCATTGCCCCCCAAATTCCCCCTAGCAGAATAGCGACGATGCCAATATGAACGATAATTGGGCCGATGCGTCCGACTATTCCTTTGCGGGCGTAAAGGAGATTTTCTTTTTCTTGATCTTGAAAAATTTTATAGCGGCGTTTCTGTAATATTTGACTGAGAGAATTCAAAGAACCAGTATCTAGTTCTGCACTCAAAGCTAACTTTTGAAATTGCCGGGGTTCTTCGTAATATTTCCAGCGCTGGGCAGCTTTTAAGGCTGGTAACTGACGGGTAAATGAACAAGCAGTTAAGCTAGTACCAAATAAGATGAGTAATGCCAGAAACCACCAGGTACGATATACGTGGTCTAACCCAACTACCTGAATTACCTTCCAAGTTAAGAAACCAAATAAAGCTGGATGTTCTGGATAGTTGGCTTGGTAGAATGCGGGTGACTGACCTTGTTCAATTACAGTACCGGTAGAGCTAAAGATTGCAATCAATAGCAGTAGCGCGATCGCTAGTCGTAAGTTGGTCAGTACAGGCAAAAGCTCTTGTCGTAAGAACTGCCCAGGTAATCCCCACCATTTTAATTCTTTTGACGCTGAATCTTCTAAAGTCATTACGTGTAAAATCTAAAAAAGTATTGATATTAAAAACTGCCAAGGGGAATCCGAGAAATTAAGGAAAATACACCGAATCCTACCAACAGCGCCCCGCTAACTGGGTTAATCCAACCAGACCAGCGACGCAATTCTAGTAACTTTTTAATTGAAGCTGTAAAAGTACCCGCCAAAATCAATGGTGCTACATAACCAGCTGTATAAGAAAGTAGCAAAACAGCGCCTAAAATTAAGTCTTGTGTATTGGCAATCCAACCTAGTAAGCTGGCTAAAACAGGTGTACTACAAGGGGATGCGACTAAGCCAAAAGTCAGCCCCAGCAAATAGGAACGCAATCCTGCTGGTAAATCTGGCGAAATCCAATTGGTTTCACCCAAGGATGGAAATTGCAGAGGTAGTGCTTCTAATAAGTTCAGTCCCATGAGAATGGCGATAATGCTGACGATAATCGGCAAACCAATTCCCACTTGACCGTAGACTTTTCCCACAAAAGCTGCTATAATCCCAAGTCCTGCCAATGTAGTTGCTAATCCGAAAGCAAACCAAGTTGATTGGGCTGCTGCTTGCAGACGGCTTTTAGCTTCATAACCGCCGATATAACCAATGGTAATTGGTAGCATAGAAAGCATGCAGGGTGTGAGACTGGTGAGCAAGCCAGCTGCAAAGATGATACCAATACTCATCACGCTAAGGTGTGTCAGTTGGTTAGAAACAAGGCTGTTGGCAAATTGTTCTAGTTGGTAAATTTGGGTTTGCAGGTTATCAAGCATGGAAAGTTTCTGAGCGGGAAATGCTTACTCTGCTTGAATTGTAGCTTATTTTTGGATGTAGAGTCAGCATAAATAATTATCTGAACCTGATATCATCGAAATTTAACAAGAAAGAATTCTGAATTCTGAATTCTGCATTCTTCTTTCACCTTCCCAAAGAAATGTATCTAAAATACAGCTAATCTCGCATTATTCCTGAAGAAGCACGCCTGGAGTATTTGGCATGATGATTGCATTACCCGGATTTCAGATTGCCACTTTGTTAAAAGCAGGGGTAAAAGCAGTCATATACCGTGGAATTAAAGTTAAAGATCAGTGTCCGGTAATTATCAAAGGGCTGCGTCCAGAACAGTGTACACCAAATAATATTGAACAACTCAAACATGAGTATGCGATCGCTCAAAGGTTAAACACCACAGCAGCACTCATTGCCTACGCCTTGGAGATGCACCAGGGAATCCCTTATTTAATTATGGAGGATTTTGGCGGGCGATCGCTCGACCAGTTGCTAGACCAATTTCAACAGCCTGTTCCATTTCTGAAGATTGCTATTGAAATCACCAGCAAACTCGCACAAATCCACACTTGTAACATTGTCCACAAAGATATTAAGCCGCAAAATATCTTAGTTAACCTCGAAACTAATCAGGTTAAAATCGCCGATTTTGGAATTGCTGCCTTCATTCCATACCAGCAGCAAATAGTTAGCAGTTCCAGTCGCATTGAAGGCAGTTTACCTTATTTGTCACCTGAGCAAACCGGGCGGATGAATCGAGGAATTGATCATCGCAGCGATTTGTATTCACTGGGAGTCACCTTTTATGAGATGCTCACAGGTCAGCTACCATTTCAAGGTCAAGACCCCTTAGAGTGGGTACATTGTCATATCGCCAAATCTCCGCCATCCCCGACAAAGCTGAACTCTGATATTCCGCAAATGCTCTGTGACATCATTATGAAATTGCTGTCGAAGGTTGCAGAACAGAGGTATCAGAGCGCTTTAGGTTTGCAATTTGATCTGGAACGGTGCTTAAAGCAATTGGAGACAACCGGAGAAATCCAATCCTTTGTTTTGGGTGAACAAGATATCTCAGAACGCTTTCAAATTCCTCAAAAATTGTATGGGCGAGAACCAGAAATTGCTAAGCTTTTACAAGCATTTGAGCGAGTTGTTAGTCAAGGAAAACCAGAAATCGTGTTAGTTTCTGGTTATGCTGGCGTTGGTAAATCTTCTATTGTGAAGGAGATTCACAAGCCGATTGTCAGAGAACGTGGGGCTTTTATCTGTGGTAAGTTTGATCAGTATAAACGAGATATTCCTTATTCCACCATTGTTCAAGCTTTTCAAACACTGGCTCGACAAATTTTAACAGAGCCTAAAGCTCAACTTGCTACCTGGAAAAAGCGAATACAAGCAGCATTAGGGAACAATGGTAGACTAATTACAGATGTAATTCCAGAAGTTGAACTAATCGTTGGAGAACAGTCTCCTATACCAGAGTTGGGGCCTGCCGAATCTCAAAACCGATTCAACTTGGTGTTTCAGAATTTTATCAATGTCTTTGCTAAAAAAGAGCATCCACTCACTGTTTTTTTGGATGATATGCAGTGGGCAGATAGCGCTACTTTGAATTTAATTCAAACTATTATTACTGGCTCTAGTATCCAATATCTCTGCTTCATTTTGGCGTATCGAGATAACGAAGTAGATGTTGTACATCCCTTTAATTTGATGATGGAGAAGGTTCGACAGCATGGAGCAAGAACGACTAAAATTATTCTTGCACCGTTGAATCTTATCTATGTAAATCAGTTGATTGCTGATACCTTACATAGTTCAGCAGAACAAGTAGAACCCCTCGCCAAATTAATTATCCAAAAAACTGACGGTAATCCTTTTTTTGTCAATGAGTTTCTGAAAACACTGCATCAAGAAAATCTACTGAATTTTGATCGCCAACATCGTATTTGGCAATGGAATCTAGCTGAGATTGAAGCCCAAGGTATTACAGATAATATTGTCAGTTTGATGATTGGGCGGATGCAAAAACTGCCAAAAGCAACTCAACAGGTGCTGAAGTTAGCCTCTTGCATCGGTAATCGCTTTGATTTAGAAGTTTTAGCGATCGTTGGGGAACAATCTATTGAAGAAACCGCAAATGCACTGGTTGAAGCAATTTTAAGAGGATTAATTATCTCCATTGAGTCAGATGAAAGTGTTGATAAAAACTATCGTTTCTACCATGACCGAGTTCAACAAGCTGCTTATGCCTTAATTGCCGATGAATCAAAGTCGGCTGTTCACTTGAAGATTGGGCAAATTTTGCTGAAGAATGCTAGTCATGAAGAAGTGAATGAGCAAATTTTTAATTTAGTCAATCAACTCAATCTCGCTGTGGATCTAATTATTGAACATACAGAAAAAGATGAATTGGTTCGATTGAATTTAATCGCTGGTAATAAGGCGAAAGCTTCTACAGCCTACACTCCTGCTAAAAGTTTTTTTAGTGTTGCCAGGAATCTTTTAGCTGAAAATGCCTGGATTGAACAATATGAACAAACATTTACTTTATTTAGAGAATTGGCTGAGTGTGAATTCTTAACAGGAAATTTAGAGCAAGCGGAAGAATTATTTGATATCCTATTGCTCAAAGCCGAATCTTCTATTGACAAATCTAATATTTATATACTGCAAATTAGACTCTATCAAGTTGCAGGTAGGTATGAAGAAGCGCTGACATTGGGATTAGCAGGTTTAAAACTTTTTGGGGTGACATTCCCTGATTTAAATGAGCAGGTAGAAAGTGCAATCGCTATTGAGAAAAATCAGGTATTAATAAATTTAGGTGATCGACAAGTCTCTGATTTAATTAATGCTCCGGTAATCCAAGATCCAAATATTAAGACACTGATTAGTCTGTTGACGACATTGGGGCCACCTACTTATCTCGGTAAACCTCATCTCTTTCCGTTAGTCGTACTCAAAGCAGTTAACTACTCACTCAAGTTTGGTAATACGGAAGATTCCTGTTTTGCTTACAGTATGTATGCCATGTTATTGGTTTCCATCTTCCATGATATTCCTACAGGCTACGCATTTTCGGAGATGACAATTAAATTAAATGAAAAGTTGCACGACTTGAAACTTAGAGGAGTTGTTCTACACATTCATGGAAGTCATATCAACGTTTGGCGTAACCATGTTGCCACCGATATTCCCTTTTTAGAGCGGGGATTTATCGGCTGTGTGGAAGCAGGTGATGTGACGATGGCAAACTACAATGGCTATCAAGGCTCTTGGCAAATTATCCAGTTAGGCTCTCCACTTACAGATACATACAAATCTCTAGAAAAATATACCACCTTTGCCCGTCAGTCTAAACATGAGGCTGTTTATCAGACAATCAGACTACAGCAGATGCTACTGATGAATCTGCGCGGACTCACTCACCAAAATCTGACTCTAAGTGATGATAATTTTGATGAATCACACGCATTTTCTGTTATTAGAGATGCAGGTTTTGTTAGTGGAATTATTTTTTACCACATTATCAAATTAATTATATTTTTTACATATCAACAGTATGCAGAGGCACTGAATTATGCCTTAAAATTAGACAATTTTCCAGTTACAACCTTGGCATTACCAATTGAAACAGATTATGTTTTATATTACTCACTGACTTTAACCGCTCTTTATCCAACAGTATCTTCTCAAGAGCAAGAACAGTTTTTGCAAACCCTAGAATCCCATCAGCAGCAATTGCAATACTGGGCTAAACACTGCCCTGCAAACTTCTTACACAAGTCTCAATTAGTGGCTGCTGAAATAGCTCGAATTGAAGGTCGGGACTTGGAAGCAATGCGCCTGTATGAGCAATCAATTGCTTTAGCCCGTGAGCAGGGATTTGTGCAATATGAAGCTTTGGCTAATGAGCTAGGCGCTAAGTTTTACTTGGAGCGGGAGTTTGAATTAATTGCCAAAACCTACTTGCAAGCAGCTAAAAATTGTTATATGCGCTGGGAGGCATTTGCTAAAGTCAAGCACCTCGAAGAATGCTATCCTAAACTATTACCACGACAACAGCTTGTCTCTAACGGAACCTTTTTCAGCACAGGTGAAAATCTAGACTTATTATCGGTAGTTAAAGCGTCTCAAACTATATCTAGTGAAATTGTTTTTTCGCGGTTATTGAAAACATTAATGCAGATTGTCATCGAGCAAGCAGGAGCAGAAAGCGGTTATTTGTTGCTTGAACATGAGGAAAATCTGGTGATTGAAGTAGAAGCTAAGGTTAATCCCCAAGCAGAAAAGCTAAATGTTTCTCTACCTGTATTAAAGGGTGAAATTTCACAGGTTATTCCGCAATCAATGCTGAATTATGTCCAGCGAACTCAAGAAACAGTGATTTTGCAGAATGCCACTGAGCAAAATCTGTTTTCAAAAGACGAGTATATAATTCAAAAGCAACCTAAATCTGTACTTTGTTTGCCGATCGCACGTCAGTCGAAATTACTTGGGATTTTATATTTAGAAAACAATCTGATCTCCAGTGCCTTTACACAAGACAAACTTTCGGTACTGGAAATCTTGACAGTTCAAATTGCTATTTCTCTAGAAAATGCTCGTCTTTATCAAGGTCTAGAAAATAGCCAAGCACAACTCAACCTGGCGTTGAAATCTGCCCAAATCGGTGTTTGGAGTTGGGATATTGCCAACGATCGCTTTGACTGGGATGAGCAGGTTTATCAACTATTTGGGTTAACACCTGAAACCTTTGCTGGCACGTCCAAAGCAATTTTAGCTCGTCTGCATCCAGATGATCGAGGATTGCTGGCTCAATCCTTGAGTCGAGCGATCGCAGAAGGCGTGGAGCATAATTTAGAATATCGAATTATTAGAGATGACGACAGTATCCGCTACGCAGCCTGTCGCGGAAAAGCCTTTTTTAACGAAGCGGGTATTGCCACACACATGAGTGGTATTGTGCTTGATATCACCGAGCGTAAACAATCTGAAGCCGAACGTATCCAATTGATTCAAGAGCAAACCGCCCGACAGGAAGCAGAAGCGGATCAGCAACGAGCAACATTTTTGGCTCAAGTCAGTGCAACACTCTCCTCTTCTCTCGATTACGAAAGCACGCTAGCAACTGTGGCAAACCTAGTTGTGCCTTACTTCGCCGATTGGTGCGGCGTTGATCTCCTGCAAGACAACCAATCAATTAATCGGGTAGCAGTTGCTCACCGTGATCCAGAGAAAGTGAAACTCGGTTGGGAACTTTATCAACGTTATCCGATAAAGTTAGATGCACCTGGAGGTGTGCCGAAAGTGCTGCGTACAGGAGTAGCTGAAATAATCGCTGAGATTTCAGATGCAGCCCTAGTAGCAGCGATGTCTACGACGGGCTTTGCCAACGCAGATCCAGAATATCTGCGGATTCTGCGTGAACTTGGTTTAAAGTCTTGTATAATCTTCCCCTTGGTGGCACGCGGACGGATTTTTGGTGCTATTTCCTTTGTGACTAGTGAATCAGAACGTCGTTACAGCACGGCTGACTTATCACTAGCGGAGGATATTGCCCATCGAGCTGCGATCGCCATCGATAATGCCCGCCTTTACCAAGAAGCGCAGCAAGCACAAAGAACAGCAGAGCGAGCCTTAGAGCGCATTGCCCGTCTGCAATCGATCACGGCTGCCCTTTCAGAATTGCTGACACCAGCCCAAGTATCGGAAGTGATTGTAGAGCAGAGCATGGCTGCCTTGGGAGCCAGTTGTGCCCTCGTCGCCTTGCTGAATGAAAGTAAAACTGAACTGGAAATTGTGCGTGCGGTTGACTTTAACCAAGATTTGGTGAATACTTGGCGTAATTTTCCCATAGATTCACCTTCTCCTTTAGCAGAAGCTGTGCGGACTGGGCAACCTATTTGGGCTGAACCAATACAAAATCGGGTAGCTCGTTACCCGCATTTGGCCCAAGCTTACGCCCAATATGACTTTGATGCCTGGATTTCTATTCCATTGATGGTGGAGGGTTGGGCAATTGGAGGTATAACTTTGGGATTTGTCAAGCTTCAACAACTTAGTGGGGAAGATCAAGCGTTTATCTTGGCTGTTGCTCAACAATGCGCCCAAGCGATCGCTCGCGCCCATCTCTATGAAGCCGAACGAATGGCACGAAGTGCTGCTGAATCCGCAAATCGCATCAAAGATGAATTTCTAGCCGTGCTGTCCCATGAACTGAGAACACCACTCAACCCGATTCTGGGTTGGGCAAAACTGATGCGGAGCCGCAAGCTTGATCAAGCAACAAGCGATCGCGCCCTAGAAACCATTGAGCGCAATGCCAAGTTACAAACTCAATTAATTGAAGATTTGCTTGATGTCTCCCGCATCCTTCAGGGTAAACTTAACCTCAACTTCGACCGGATTAATTTGGTATCAGTGATTGAAGCGGCGATCGAGACAGTGCGTTTATCGGCGGAAGCTAAGTCTATTCAGATTCAGACAATTCTTGAATCTGGTGTCGGGCTAGTTTTAGGCGATGCCAATCGATTGCAACAAGTCATTTGGAATATCCTTTCCAATGCGATTAAGTTTACTCCCATCGGGGGACAGGTAAAAATTAAATTAGAGCAAGTCGGCTCACAGGTACAAATCTGTATCACTGACACAGGGAAGGGGATTGCACCTGAGTTCTTACCATTCGTCTTTGATTATTTCCGTCAAGCAGATGGTGCGACAACTCGAAAATTTGGCGGTTTAGGTTTAGGATTAGCGATCGTCCACCATCTTGTAGAACTTCACGGGGGAACTGTTCAAGCAGAAAGCCTGGGCGAAGCTAAAGGAGCAACTTTCACTGTCAGACTTCCATGTTTACAGAATGAAAGCAAAGGAATCAAGGATGCAAAAGATAACTCCTCACTTGTGGCGGCTCAGTTCTTGCCCCTGTCTGGCTTAAAGATTCTCGTGGTGGATGATGATGCAGATATGCAAGAATTTTTGCCCTTCATGCTAGAGCAATATGGTGCAACTGTTACCGTTGTCGCCTCAGCCATTGCAGCTTTAACTGCCCTTAGCCAATCCCAGCCAAATTTGATCATCAGCGATATCGGAATGCCAGAAATGGATGGTTATATGCTGATGCGACAGATCAGGAGTCTGGAACCAGAGAAAGGCGGGACAATTCCAGCGATCGCTTTAACCGCCTATGCTGGCGAGATCGATCATCAGCAAGCGATCGCTGTGGGATTTCAACTGCATATTTCCAAGCCTGTAGATCCAGAAGAATTAGTGAAGGCGATCGCTTTATTACAGCTATTTTCAAGTAAATAGACCACGCGGTAGGGGCACAGCATTGCTGTGCCCCTACGACAGATGTGGTTCAAATACATGATTTCTGCTGTAAATTTATCAAAACAGAATAAAGGCGCCAGTCGTCAGAATTCAGAATGAATTTTGACCGAAAAAGCGGATAAAAAACTCCATCCCCTTGTGGGTGGAGTTTTTGGGCATGGGGAATGGGGCATAGGGCAATACGGTTCAGTTAAGGCTAAAACTCTTTGTAAAAGTCATTTTTTTAACGAACCACAAAGGGCGCAAAGGACGCAAAGAAGAGAAGGAAGAGAAGGAAGAAATGCTTAACTGAACTGTATTGGGGCATAGGGCATGGGGAAGAAGTTACCAATGCCCTATGCCCTATGCCCCAAGCGGCGGGGCGGAGCGTCTTTGGCTTTGCCCCTGAATTTTGACTTCTGCTTCAATCCAAAATTGACGATTCCCAGAAGGCTTGTGTATAAACGGTAGCAGGGGTTTGGAGTATTAGTGCATCTGCACTCTGGTCATACCCCGCTTGTTTGTAATCGACTTCCACCTTCCTGCACAGGATGACGCTAGCTCAACAAGCGATTAAACTATGGATAATATCAAGCAAATTAATTGTTGCTTTTAGCACCACTTACATAAATTTAATTTCATTGTTAAATCTAAAATCTCATCCTGCTATATAAAATACCGATTATGCCAGTGTATCAAAGAACTTCTGGGGAGACCACCGATTTGATTATTGGTATTCACAACCAAGAAAACCGCGAATTACAAGCAAATTCTGCTCCTGTGGGCGCTCTGGCCACAAGAAAAGGAAATTTTTCTACGTTTCTTGCTCCCCTGACTCAGGATACTTTTAAACAAGTCGTTAAGGATGTTGAGCAAAAATTACAGATTGTCCATCAAACCCTATCAATGCTGGATTCTCAGGGGTTTGAAACTCTTCTGCAAGAAATGTTGCATTCGATTACCTTGAAAACCGGGGAATTACTGGGGGCAGACCGGACGACGATATTTTTATTGGATGAAGAAAAACAAGAACTCTGGTCAATTCTGGCTGAGGGGGAGGGTGATCGCTCTTTAGAAATTCGCATCCCCGCCGATAAAGGCATTGCTGGGGAAGTCGCCACCTTCAAGGAAGTTATCAATATTCCCTTTGATTTTTATAGTGACCCGCGATCGCATTTTGCCCAAGAACAAGAAAAAAGAACTGGCTATCGCACTTACACCATGCTGGCTTTGCCATTGTTGAATGAACATGGAAAGTTAGTTGCGGTGGTGCAATTACTAAATAAATTAAAATCTGTTAATAATTCCGATGCTCCACTTGCAGAGCGCATTGATACCAAAGGTTTTATCTATGCTGACGAGCAATTATTTCAAGAATTTGCGCCTTCGATTCGTCTGATTTTAGAATCCTCGCGCTCTTTTTATATCGCCACTCAAAAACAAAGAGCAGTGGCGGCGCTGATGAAGGCGATTAAGTCCCTCTCTCAAAGCAGTCTTGACTTAGAAGACACTCTTAAGCGGGTGATGGATGAAGCCAAGGAACTGATGAATGCCGATCGCAGTACACTATGGTTAATAGACCGCGATCGTGATGAATTGTGGACGAAAATCACCCAGGATGATGGTTCAACTAAAGAGTTGCGAGTCCCCGTAGGTAAAGGCTTTGCTGGTTTAGTAGCGGTTTCTGGCAAGAAACTGAATATTGCCTTTGACTTGTACGATCATCCTGACTCGGAGACATCTCAAAAAAATGACCAGCAAAATGGCTATCGCACCTGTAGCTTACTTTGTATGCCAGTGTTTAACGGCGATGAACAACTGATTGGCGTTACCCAACTATTAAATAAAAAGAAATCTGGTGATTTTCCGCCCTATAATCCAGCTTATTCGCCTAAAGCTCCCGAATGCTTCCAAGCTAGTTTTGACCGCAATGATGAAGAGTTCATGGAAGCTTTTAATATTCAAGCCGGAGTAGCACTACATAATGCCCAGTTGTTTGCCACAGTCAAGCAACAAGAACAAATGCAACGGGATATTCTGCGTAGTCTTTCCAATGGAGTGATTTCCACTGATAAAACTGGATTAATTATCGCCGCCAATGAAAGCGCCAAGCGTTTGCTAGGACTGGAGCCAGAAGACCGTTTAGAAGGTAAATTAGTTACTGATGCGATCGCCATTAAAGAAGGTGACTTTAGCAAGTGGTATCAAGATGCTTTACACGCAGTTGACTTAAAAGGCCGTCAGCAATATTACCCCGATCGCACACTCATAAGTACTAGTATAAAACCCCACAGTATTAATTTATCAATTAACACAATTGCCGATGCTAGCGACCAAGAGCAAATCCGTGGGGCGCTGGTGGTGATGGAAGATATCAGTGATGAAAAGCGGCTCAAGAGTACGATGTACCGCTACATGACCCAGGAATTAGCCGAAGAATTGCTGAAATTGGATGATGCTAAACTAGGAGGCGATCGTAAAGAAGTTTCGATTTTATTTTCCGATATTCGCGGCTACACCACTTTAACCGAAACCTTGGAAGCAGAAGAAGTGGTGAGTATGCTGAATGAATATTTTGAATCAATGGTGGAGGCAGTTTTTAAACATAAAGGCACCCTTGACAAATACATCGGTGACGCGATCATGGCTGTATTTGGTTCTCCCCTACCGTTGAAAGAACACGCTTGGATGGCAGTGCAAACAGCCTTAGAAATGCGCCTTCGCCTGCACGAATTTAATCAACGTCGCCACGCAGTTAATAAGCCCAAAATTAAGATCGGCATTGGCATCAATTCTGATACCGTCATTAGTGGGAATATTGGCTCTAGTAAGCGAATGGAATTTACCGCCATTGGCGATGGCGTTAATCTTGGCTCCCGATTAGAAAGTGTTAGTAAACAGTATGGTTGCGACATTATTATTAGCCATAACACTTTTAAACCATGCGAAGATCATATTTGGGCTAGGGAACTAGATTACATTCGTGTCAAGGGCAGAAATGAGCCAGTAGCCATATATGAATTACTGGGTTTGCGTTCCAATCCGATTGAAAGCGAAAAATTGCAAGTGATTGAACACTATCAGAAAGGGCGCGAATATTACCTCAAGCAGGAGTTTCATCTTGCCAGAGCGGAGTTTGCTAATGTTTTGGCAGCAGACAATCAGGACAAAGCTGCTATGTTGCATTTGTTGCGTTGTCAGCATTGGTTACAATCACCCCCAACAGAATCAGATTGGGATGAAGGAGTCTGGACATTTCTGGAAAAATAAGTGAGTTCGGAACTCGGAGTTTGGTGTTCCAATCAAAAGTATTAGGCGAGTATAATTCAATACGGTTTCGTTAAGGAGAATCGTATTGGAATATACAGTAGATTTCAAAGAAAGTGAAGTACACAACGATTCGGAACTTCCAAATAAAAAAATATCCCAAAACTGACATAAAAACCCTCTCTATTTCTCTTCTCTCCATTTCTCTTCTCTCTGTGTTCTCTGCGTCTCTGTGGTTCGTTTCTTTAGATAATTTCTTTCTTAGAAGTCCGTTAGTTCTTTTTACTTGTTAACAATTCATGTGCTAATAATGTATCGGCAGCATATTTAATCACATCAAATGACATTCCCGATCTTTCGGCAATATCGAGCAGAGTATGCTGACCATCAGATAAATTTAAAACCCACAAAGTTGCCATTTGATTTAGCCTACTATCTTGATCGCCATTGTATGCCTGATATAGACCCCTTCTCCCCAACTGTGGCTCACATTTGGGATTTTGGTTGTAGTAAATATGATTATTATTGAGGATATCTAATATCGAACGACATTGAAAGAATGACTCGGCAAGATATTGGGGTTGAACAAAATTTAAATCATCGGCTGAGGTGTGATATTCGGGAAAACTACCATGAGGCGATCGCATCAAGCAACCTACAGCTAAATTAAATCCAGGTGAGCAATATTGTCGCTCATCATAGCCATAGGGGAAGAAATCTCTAATTTTGTAATCCTGTTTTGAATTTCTGAGTACATAAGCAGCAACTTTATCAATTTCAGTGTCACCTCTACGGCTTTTTTTGTAAGTAAAGTTGCCGGAATCTCCTAAACAAGTTAATACTAAACCATGTTTAATATTATTGACTTTAGCCTCATTGAGAGCCAACCATGTAATTGAGCCAATGGTTCCTGGAATCCAGAGAAATCGATAGGAATATTTTGGTGTAGTTTGACTTAAATATTTAGCGATAAAAGTAGCGATCGCAATTCCCGAAAGATTATCATTACACAGTGAAGGATGACAGGTGTGGCAAGAAATTAAGACTTCATCAGTACTGTCTCCTGGAATATAATACTCACCATAGCTCAGATGACCTGGTTCCAGGGAGGAGTCAATAAATACTTCATATTCTTGATCATTTAGTTCCAAATATTGATTGTGACTCAGACAAAAACCCCAAGTCTCTTTATAATAAGAAGTGCGGTAGGGAATCCAATTAGGATAATCGACAAGTGTAAATAGATGTGCTTTGAGTTCAGGAAGAGATAGCTTTTGATGTACTGGAATACTATAATTAACAACGTGTAGATTCGAGTTAGCAAAATCTACAACTTTCTGACCTTGAGAGTTTTTGATGTAGGCAGCTTTAATATTCCATTCTTTCGGAACTGTCCAATCAAAAACTTGAGTGTCAGTTGGAACTTCATGAACCGACAAAGGAATATGCTCACTAATAATTTTCAGGGTGTTTCTAACGCCATTACCCGTAATACTACGAGAAATAGGATATAGCTGATAAACTAGTTGATAAAGTTCCTGAGCAATTTCCTCTGAGGATGTTTTTATACTACTAAGATTCATAATTTTGAATTTGCTGGTCAATAAGAGAGTGGTGGGTCTAAATTCTCCATTTATTGATTCTGAATTCTTCTTTGTTTAAGGAAGTAGAGGTTTTGTAAACGGGCGGATGCTAATATCAGTAACTTCAGCAGTAGGAGGCAAACTAAGTGCATTGATGACTACACTTGCCACATCTTCTGGTTGTATTAGGCGTTCAGGGTGATAAATTTTACCCTCCATCTCGTGAATTTTTGCTTGCAGAGGAGTTGCAGTACGCCCAGGAAACACACTAATAACACGTACTTGGTCAGTATTAACTTCTTCTCTAAGACTATCAGCGATCGCTTTTAAAGCGTGTTTGGTTGCTGCATAATGTCCGGCATTAGCATTTGCCCTCAAGCCCACAGATGAGTTGATAAACACAATTTGACCATGTTGGATTTTGAGCATGGGTAGCAAAGCTTGAGTCAGCAAGTAAGGAGCGCGAACATTAATCCGATACTGTTGGTCAAATTCGGCAACGGGGGTAGTTGCAATCGCGCCCATTGAGAAAATACCGGCGTTGTGAATCAGGATATCAACTTGCCCAAAATCTTGTTGAATAGAGACTATGAGTTTCTGAATGTCTTCGTCCAATGCCAGATCAACCTGATAGCTTTTGGATCTAGGTGAAGTCTCCTGAACAGTCTGAGCGATCGCTAAGAGTGTTTCTAAACGACGCCCCACTAAACATAGTACAGCACCTTGCGCCGCCATTTCCAAAGCGATCGCTTTACCAATACCGCTATTCGCTCCTGTCACCACAACAATTTGGTTAGTGAATTGACTGATCATTTTATTTTTTAGAAAAATATTTTTCGACAGTAAAATGCCTCAGCATATTTACTCGGTGAATTTGATTCAATCCCGCGAATTCTGAGAAGGGAACGAAAAGTCTCTTCTGTAAACCACTGCTTATTATTTTGGGTGGTAAACACATCCACAATATATTGAATTTTTCGGCGGCAAAGTGCCTCATCTAAATGGACAAAGAAATTAGGAATACCCAAATCACCATCGTATTTTGGGATCTCATATTCCAAAATTAAATGATTTCTAAAGGTATTCCAAGTCAACTCAGAAATTAAGCGGTGATCTTGGTGACGATCGTCTCGGTGGTGAGTAAAGATTATATCTGGTGAAAATTCCTGCTTCAACTGTTCAAAGCATTCCTTCACCTCTATGCCTTGGAAAGGTAAAAAGCCATCTCGAAAATTTTTAATGATAATTTTCTTGGTCTGAATTTCTTTTAAGAAAAGACTGGCGCTTGCTGTTGCTTCCTCTGCTCTTTGCTCGTTGGAACTAAAGACAACCCAATAGATGACAACATGCTGATAATTCTCTATCAGCTTTAAGATTGTGCCTCCACAACCAATTTCAATATCATCGCAATGAGAACCTAGACAAAGAATTTTGTACTCAGATTCTTCTGTCTTGTTTAAGCTAAGTTGGATCATATATGCCTTACTTCTAATTGTTTATCTCCCCATACTTCCCAAGGTCTTTCCCCTTGAGCATACATATCATCCAACTGTTGCTTCTCTTTAAACGTATCCATTACTCCGAAAAAGCCAGTATATTTATACGCAAAAAGTTCTTCTTTGGCAATCAGTCTTTGAAAAGGCTCAAGCACAAGTTCTTCTCCATAATTAATATAGTTAAAAATCTCTTTTTTAAAGATAAAATATCCTCCATTAATCCAAATTTCCCGGTGTTGAACATCTTTGATATCCTTCACCAAACCATCCTCATCCATGTCAACTAGGTGAAAACTTTGGCTTGGTCTGACACACAAAAAACTACCGATTTTATCACGCTGATAAAAATGCTGAATATACGCTGGTAGATGCAAATCTGTCAAACCATCACTGTAGTTAGCTAAAAATACTTCTTCTCCTTCTAGATACTTTTCTATTGCCTTCAATCTTTGTCCAATATTGGCAGTTAACCCTGTATCTACAAATGTGATATTCCAATCTTGAATATCTCGATTAAATAACTTAATTTGGCTGCCGTTGGAAAGGCTAAAGTTATTAGAAAGCCACTCATTATAATTTAAAAAATAGCTTTTAATTAGGTCAGCTTTGTAACCAAGACATAAGATAAAATCTTTGTGTCCATAATGAGCATAGTATTTCATTACATGCCATAATATTGGTCGATAACCAATATTCACCATTGGCTTAGGAATAGTTTCTGAATACTCTCTCATTCTAGTTCCTAAACCACCACAAAATAAAACTACTTTCATGTCAATTCCCCTTTTTTGATGATTAAAAAATATCAAACACTTAAGAGTAGACATTAACTTCAGGAATTGGTACAACAAATTGGCCTCCCCAATCCCGAATATAAGTTATTTGTCTGATAATTTCATTTTTTAAATTCCAGGGCAAAATTAGTACATAGTCAGGCTTTGTTTGAGCAATTTTATCTGGATGAAAAATCGGAATATGAGTTCCTGGCAAAAACTGACCTTGTTTGTAAGGATTACGGTCTACTGTGTAATCAAGAAAATCTGTGCGGATACCACAATAGTTTAAGAGAGTATTTCCCTTACCTGGAGCGCCATAACCAACAATTGATTTTCCCTCTCGCTTAACTTTGATCAAGAAATCTAATAACTTGCGTTTGGTTTCTTTAACTTGTTCACTAAATGAAAAATAGTATTCTAATTGCGTAAAACCAGCCGCTTCTTCTCTATATTTAAGTTCTGATACTTGGTGGCTAACGGGTTTAGAATAATCTTCGTTGTGGCGAGCATAAATTCTCAAAGAACCACCATGAGTAGTTAATTCTTCTACATCAAAAATTGTCAATCCGTGAGCAGCGAAAATCTTTTCTACGGTGAGAAATGAAAAATAAGAGAAATGCTCATGGTAAATAGTATCAAACTGATTTTCCTCAATTAACCGCATCAGGTGGGGAAATTCCATAGTAATTACACCATGCGGTTTCAGGATAATTTTCATTCCTTTGACAAAATCATTAAGATAAGGGGTGTGGGCAAGGACATTATTTCCTAGTAATAAATCGGCCTGTTTGCCCTTAACGATTTGCTCTTGGGCTGTCTGCTGTCCAAAAAATTTGACAATTGTAGGAATACCTTTTTTAATTGCTACTTCAGCAATATTTGCGGCTGGCTCTATTCCCAGCACCGGGATGCTTTTGGCAACAAAGTATTGCAGCAAATAGCCATCATTACTAGCAATCTCTATTACCTGACTTTCCTGGTTTAATTGTAAACGCTCTACTACTAAATCAACGTAGTTCTTGGCGTGTTGCAACCAGCTATCAGAGTAGGAAGAGAAATAAGCGTAGTCGCTAAAAATATTTTCCGGGCTAATGTATTCTTGGAGTTGAACTAAAAAACACTGATCGCAAACATAGACATGTAGAGGATAAAAAGACTCTACTTCGTTGAGTTGTTTCAGACTGCGATAGCTTTCGCAGAGAGGAGACATACCTAAATCTACGAAGGTATGGTGCAACTCTGTCTCACAGAACAGACAGTTACCAGTTGTTGGTTGATTATTTGTTGGTTTTGGTAAATTCATAATTTATATTTTTTGGCAAAAATCAGATTTCTAATTACAACTATTTTCATGTAAATAGGCCACGATTTCAGACAAACCCTGATACATATAGATTTCTCGTAGGGGCACAGCAATGCTCATTGGTGTCAACTTAAGCCAAAACCCTTTTCAAACCTCGTTTCCAGCCTCTGGCTGGAAATGCTGCTCGTTGCGGCTCTGCCGCAAGTCTTGAGGCGGAGCCTCTCGGAATGCATTCCCAGTCTCCGACTGGGAACGAGACAATCTTAAAAGCTGCTTATAGACTGGCTTTCACGTTAAGTTGACACGCATGAGCAATGCTGTGCCCCTACCAACGTATTTGTATCATTATTAAAATGAAACGGTATTAGCCCACCTCCGTGGACTTTGTTTGTATAGCCGCAATGACAAGCATTTCTAGCCAGAGGCTAGAAACGAGGTTTTAAAAGGGTTTGGGCTTAAGTTGACACCAATGGCAGGATGCCCACCCCACAAGATGGATAATTTATTTCTTGGAAGTCCCTAATACCGCGATCGCAATTTGTGGGAGTTTTAATTCAGTAGGAATCTTTTATCCTGAAATAGCAAATAACTTGGCAGCAATCTCATCTCTGAGGAAAGCAGTTTCATCTTGATTTAACCAAGTGAATAACTTTGCGATCGCTTGCGGAGAGCGATCGAGTTTGAGACTTTCTTGGAGCATATGCAAAGCCCCGATAACATTGCCAGTTTTCAGAGGAATTGCCACCCGGATCAGACAATAATTGAAGTTATAGCTACAAGCTTGGGTTGTAATGTCTGCGCGATGTTCAGCAGGAAGATAACTCTCAGAAATTTCTATACCCAGGCGGATGGATGTTGCCAGAATACCAGATGATAAGTCATCATCTGTCTGTCTCTGGGAATGTATACGGTAACGAGCCAAACTTCCCGGTTCATACCACCAATCATAAAAAACAGCAATGCGTTTATAAAGTTCCCATTCAGGAGCGCAAACTAACTTTAGATGATAACCTCCGAGTTGTTCATGAGTGAGGCGACGAATAACAACCGCAGGTATCTGTAACGGACATGTCACACCAATCTTCTGCAAAAAATTCTGAGGGATACCTTTGTGATCTCCAAACCA
Organism: Nostoc sp.; assembly: GCF_036917755.1. Taxonomy (GTDB): domain Bacteria; phylum Cyanobacteriota; class Cyanobacteriia; order Cyanobacteriales; family Nostocaceae; genus Nostoc. The sequence goes on along the minus strand of NZ_JBALFC010000002.1, from coordinate 43,817 downwards.
AGAAATCACTTCACCTTTTTCAATTACTGTTCCTTTTTGATTGAAATATTCAAAATTTGTGAAAGCGGCTCCTATGGAATCTGAACATCCTTGAAGACTTTGTTGGAGTCGATCGTAAAAACCTGGAAGCACACAGTCATCATCATGTAGGACATGAATCCACTGGCCGCGACTGAGGGAAATGCCTGCATTGTGATTTGGCAGGACTCCAATATTTTGCTGATTGCGGTAGTAGCGAATTACTCCTTCCCCGATACTATTTACTAGATCAAACAATGGTGGTGTACTGCCATTATCGATCACCAAAATTTCCATCTGCTCTGCCCCAGACCATTGCACCAACACACTAGCCAGACATTCAAGCAGATAATTAGTGCGGTTATATACCGGAATCACCACAGTCCAAAATGGTGCAGATTTCTCTGGGTTTGTGACAGGTGGAATCACTGGAAACTGATAAGCTCCAATAGTAATCTCACTTTGGGGAATCGGTGGAGTCACGAGCATTTCTGGAGTGATGGCAGCATTCTGGTAAGCAGCCACTGCTTTGGCGTAATGGGGATTAAGTAAGGTCAACCCCTGACGATACACTGAAATCGCCTCTGCAATCTGGTTTTGAATTTGGTAAACCTGACCCAAACGGTTATAGATTTCCCAGTTTTGAGGATTGAGTTTTAAAGCTTGGTGATAGGATGCGATCGCTTCTTCTAGCTGCTCTTGTTCTTGCAGAATGTTCCCTAAGTCATAATACACCTCTGACAAGTCTGGCTCAAGAGCGATCGCTTGTTGGTAATAGCCCAGCACTTTCTGGATATAACCTGTTTCCCGAAGCGGAGTTGTTTCTTCCTGTGTTAACCAACTGAATAACTTTGCGATCGCTTTCGGGCTATGATCTATTTTTAGAGCCTCTTCTAAGACTTGCCAAGCTCCAGTCAGATTAAGAGCCCGTAGAGGAGTTAGGGCTGATTTTAGACAATAAATAAAATGATAACTCCGGGATTGGGTCGTAATCTCATCACAGTATTCAGTGGGAAAATAACTTTCTGAAATTTCAATTGCCCGCCGGATGGATATCATCTGCTTCCCAGTCAGCAAAAGTTCGCTAGTCATGTTATTAGCATATTGGCGGTAACAAGCTAAAATTTCTGGTTCGTACCACCAATCGTAAACAGCTGCAATGCGTTTATAAAGTTCCCAGTCAGTTGTATAGGTCAATTCGGGATGATATACCCCCAATTGTTCGTGCGCCTCTCGACGAATCACCACCGCAGGCATATTCAATAAGTTATTAACTCCAATGCGTTGCAGCCAATTTTTAGCAATCCCTCGCTGTCCATAGACTTGTTGGTGGAAAATTACTTCCCCTTTCTCGTTAATATTTTGATAACCCGTAAAAGCTGCTCCCACAGAATCTGAACACCCTTCTAAACTCTCTTGCAGCCGGGAATAAAAACCTGGGAGAGTATAATCATCGTCGTGAAGTAAATGAACCCACCAACCGCGAGTTAGGGCAATTCCCGCATTCCAATTTCCTGGCAGACCGAGGTTTTGCTGATTGCGGTAGTAGTGGATTATCCCTTGTCCAATACTATTTACCAGTTCAAATACTGGCGTTCTACTAGCATCGTCCATAACGATGATTTCCATCTGCTCTTCTCCCTGCCATTGTGCCAACACATTGGCAAGGCATTCGAGTAGATAATCTATCCGGTTATGTACAGTTACCACCACACTCCAGAAAGGACGATTGAGTGTATGATCTACTACGGTCTGGATAGCCGGAAAACCGTATTTTCCTACAATTACCTCCCCTTGGGGAATTGAGGGTGTAACTGGTACTTGTTGAAGAATTTCAGCATCCTCACCAGTTGCTAAAGATGCGGCATAGTGAGGATTAATCAGCTTTAACCCTTGTCGATAGGCAGAAACTGCTTTCTGAAATTGATTCTGCTGTTGGTAAATTTTGCCTAAGTTGAGGTAAACTTCTCCATAGTTAGGATTAAGTTGCAAGAGTTTTTGATAAAAGGCGATCGCCTTTTCTAACTCCCCTTGTGATTGCAGCGCCAGTCCCAAGTTATAATAAGCTTCTAGGAAATCTGGCTGTAGTGCGATCGCTTGTTTGTGATAAATAACAGCAGTTTTTAAATCCCCTGCTTTTTTCCGGGCAACACCCAATTTATGATTCAATTGTGCATAGTAAAATTGTTGCTCGCTAGCAAGCTTACCTTGAGCGTGCAGCGTGTTGCCCAAATTCGCCTCTGCTTCTATAAAGTCTGGCTTTAACTCTAGAGCTTTTTGATAGTAGTTAATTGCTTCGTCAAATAGTCCTTGTTGTTGCAGAGCATAGCCCAAGTTGTTGTAAATTGGCAGTGAGTCAGGTAATATAACTAAAGCTTGACGGTAAGCTTTCTCTGCTTGGGAAAACTGTTCCTGAACTAAACGCAAATTACCTAAACTGAACCAAGTCTTAACAGAATCAGGTTGAATTTGCAAAGCCGCACTTAGCCACTGTTCAGCAGTTTCAGGTAGTCCCATCTGCTGCGCCAATATCCCTAAACTATATAAAGCTTCCGGGTGGTCAGGTTGTTTTTCCAGAACTTGAGTATATAACAGTTCAGCCTCCACTAAACGATTAGCTCGTTGATGTTGAACCGCTAGTTGGAGGATTTCAGCCACTTCTGTTTTGTATAGCGATTCAGATTCATCCCCTTGACCTGACTGATGCTTCTGCACTGCGATTTTAATCAGAGATTTAACTTTAGATTCCGAAATATTAGTAGTATTCATGGCTATCTATATGAATTATTAAGTTGATATAATCATCTGCCTGAAATCCTTGCTAGATAAAAGGATTATTCTATGCAGGCTCACATAGAATTGATATTACGGGTTAGTATAGCCTCAGAGGACGGCTGATAAGTATAAAATAATATTTCGCCTGTTTCCCTCTCTTCAAAAGCAGGGTGGTTTCATCCGATAGGAGAAAAATGTGTCAGCCTTAAATTTCTAACTGAAAGGAGAGAATTCAAAACCTCTCTCCTTGCAGGAGAGAGGAATGGAAGTTAAGTTTTCCAGATCAGAGTGAAAAGTCAGGGAATTATTCGGGATAAGAGTAGTTTTTCTGGAAAGCAATTAGCCTTAACTAAATGCTATTGATTGAGCGTTAATCTTACTGGCATTCACACCTGAAATTAGTATTGTTTCTTGATTTAATAAAGAATCTAATTTTAAGACAGCACCATCTTTGCTATCTGTAATAATACTACCTAGCTTAAAACTAGTATTAGTATAACCCCAGCCATCTAATACAATCTTATCAATACCAACTTGGAAATCTTTAATTACATCAAAGTCTTTTCTTAAGTAGGTATCGGCTTTTTTGAAAATAAATGTGTCTTTACCACCGCCACCAACCAAGACATCATTACCACTACCACCAGTCAGGATATCATTGCCTGAGCCACCATCTAGCGTATCATTGCCTGAGCCACCATCTAGCGTATCATTACCTTGGCCTGCGTCGAGGACATCATTACCTTGTTTTCCATATAGCTTATCATTCCCCAAGCTGGCATAAAGTTTGTCCGCACCGTTGGTTCCCGTTAAATTATCGTTCCAAATCGTGCCATAGATAACATCTTTACCCAAGTTGCCAATTAAAGTATCTCCTGCCAATTGAACGGTACTAGTATTAATTTCAACTACAGTTATGTTGCTATTGTGAGTAAAATTCCGTTGATAAGTCCCAACAGCACTACCATTGAGGAAGTCACTACCATTGTCGCCATTAGTCTCAGAAATTTTATTCCGAAAATTAATCGTAACATTGCGACTATTACCAACGGTCAGATCGGCGATTTTATTAGAGGAGATTAAATTACCCTGGATACCAAAATAATCTAAAACTATGGGCTTATTGGGATTTGTAGTGTCTAACACCAAAAAAGCGGTTTTAGACAGACCTTTGTTATATTCAACTTTGGAATTTTCAATTTCTTTAGCTTTCAGTGCTAAATTTGCTGAAAAATCAAAAGAGAAGTTTTGATTAGCGTCAACCCTAAAATTAGCAAGTACTTTTGCTTTGCTATCGGAACTACCTGTAAACTGACCCTTGAATCCAATGGCACTAGCATCAGTGAAGAGTTTTGAAAAAGTTGTGTCAGTCTTAAGAAAACTCGCTTTAGCCTCAGCAATAGCAACACCCAAGCCACCTTGAACTAATGTCTTCGTCTGGGCTTGAGTCAAAGTTCCTGAAGGACTTTGACTATAGTTAGAGAAAACAGTATTCTCTTGAGCGGTAACAAAATTCGGTTTGGGTTTGGGTTTGGGTTTGGGATTTAAATTGTAATTGTAATTGAAATGGGAATTGGAATTGGGATTGGAACTGTAATTGTAATTGGAATTGAAATTGAAATTGAGATTGAGATTTGAAATTGGATCGAGATTGGCTTTGACAGTGGAAATAATAAAGTCTGAAAGTGTAGCTAGTGATGACATGAAAACCTCTGTTGAGCTTATTAACTACTCAAATAAAATATGGGCAGTTCAACTGCAACCACACGACAAAGTTTAGCTGGTAGGTTTTACAGAAAACCCACAGGTGTTTTGTGCCTTCAGGTATTATTGATTCTCAATAGCTCTGATTTAACAAAGCAGAATCAAGGTGTCAGAAGCTAGAATTGAATGAAAATAACTAACTTAAAAATCATGACTTGGAAAACCTCAAAATAAACTTTCAAACAAGTCGGAAATACTCACTACGGAGTCCGAATCAATCGAGATTACAGAACCACTTGCAGAAGCAGTGTTTAGATAAGATTTAAATTTAGAATTTCTAATCACTATATTACCATTACCTGCCGTTGCTAGGTTAGCTGTAGCATTATCACCCCATGCCTCAGCTAATCCTGTGCCATTTGATGTGTAATCATCCGTTGACCAAGTTTTGGAAGAACTATTTGCACTAGCAAAAGGGTAACTATCTGACCCGAAAGCGAATGCCCCAGATATCACATTCACTCCACGAGAACCTAAAATCAATTCGTCTTTTGAAACATTCTGTAAATATGGTAAATCAGCTATTTGCATACTTCCATTTTCTACAGTTTTTTTCAACTCTTCAACTTTCTTGCTCAGGAGTTGGCTGTGAAAAGTTTCGTCTTTGACTATTCTGATGAAGAAGTCTTTAACTTTCTGGAAAATTGCTAAGAACATATTTTTTACTGCCTCCTGGAATATTAGTACTTGTGATGTAAAAGTCAACCAGTATTTACAATTTTTAGGGTAGGCGCGACTTCTGCTGGTGTTGCTCCAACCACAACCCCTAGAATATCATTCCCCTTGCCAAAGTCTGCATAAATAATAGTGTCAACTGCGCTAAAAAAGCTGGCTTGTCCCAGTTTATAATTGAGTCCCTTCTGTAACTGGATGCGATCAACCGTCGGATCGAAGTCCCGTTTCAGCACCCCATTACTTTCCACACCAATCACAGCCGCATCAAAGATAGTCAAACCCTTACCGACAGTAGAACCACCGAGGTAGTAGAATTGTCCATTACCTCCAAGTACAAACACGTCTGCCCCAGGCCCTCCGGTCAAGAGATCGGTTTCCCCAAAACCTAGTGACTTTCCTCCGAAACTTTCCTGGCTGCCCCGACCCACACCCACGAGAACATCATCACCAGCACCGCCGATGAGAATATCATCATCGCCGCCCCCTTGGAGGGTGTCATTGCCGATGTTGCCATTTAGAGTATCCTTTCCAAGATCGCCGAACAGAAGGTCATTTCCGAAACCGCCATCGAGGTTGTCGTCGCCATTGCCCCCTTCCAGCCGATCATCGCCACTATCGCCACTGAGGGTGTCATTGCCAGCATCTCCATAGAGGAAATCGTTTTGACTTAGCCCGAATATTTGATCATTCCCGTCACCCCCATAAATCGTATCTTGTCCTCCCCCTGTAAAGGCACTACCACTGGCTCCTTGGATGAAGTCATTGCCGCTTCCCCCATAAATGAGATTATTGCCAGTGATATCGAAGATGCGATCATTACCGGCTCCGCCCAATAAGGTGTCGTCACCCACTCCGCCTTGAATATTGTCATCGCCATCACCGCCATCTACTCTGTCGTTGCCTACTCCACCATCGAGAAAGTCATCGCCGAGGCCACCTAGAAGCGTATCATTGTCGTCACCCCCAAAGAGGCGATCGCTACCATTGCCACCATTTAATAAATCGTTACCCTGGTCGCCACTAAGATAATCATCTCCTCCTAACCCAAGTAGAGTATCATTACCGAAATTTCCAAACAATATATCGCTTGCAGCAGTCCCTGTAATTAAGTCATTACCGCTGGTTCCTAAATTAAAAGCCACAAATTTTCTTTCCTTAATTTGAAAGTTTAAGTTTAGATTGATCGGAGTTGGATATCAGGTAAAACGACCCGTTTAACCACAAATTTTTAGTTGTTAGTTGTGCTGGGTTTGGTAAATCTGTCCTAATTTGATGTTGGCTGACTGGTGTTGGGGATTAAACTCCAAAGTTTTTTGATAGCAAGCAATCGCTTCTTCTTCTTTTCCTTGTTCTTGCAGTACCACCCCCAAGTTATAATGAGCTTCAATCAAATCAGGCTGTAGTGCGATCGCAGCTCGATAGTAAACAACAGCAGTTTGCCAATCACCTGCTTGTTGGCGGGCAATGCCCAGCTGATAATTCAATTGAGCATAATAGGGTTGTTTCTCTGTTGAGAGCTTCCCTTGGGCAAAAAGCGCATTCCCTAAATTGACTTCCGCTTCTATGCAGTTTTGCTGAAATTCCAGAGCTTTTTCATAGGATGCGATCGCTTCTGACCACTTACCTTGTTGTTCCAAGGTGTAGCCCAAATTATTGTAAATTGTTCCTGCATCAGGTCGCAAAGCAATAGCTTTTTTGTAAGCTTCTTCAGCTTCTAACAACTGTCCTTGTCCTTGATATAAATTGCCTAAACTAAACCAAATTTTCACAGAGTTAGGCTGAAGTTGCGAAGCTGTATTCAAATACTTCTGTGCTGACTGGAACGCACCTTTCTGCTGTGCCAGCATCCCTAAACCATATAATGCTTCTGAATAGTCTGGTTGTTTTTCGATCACCTGAAGATATAGCTGTTCAGCTTCCTCTAGACGATTAGACCGATGATGTTGAACGGCAAGTTTAAAGACTTCAGAAACATCTTTAGCATCAAATTGTCTTGGTTTATTAACCAGCTGCAAAATAAAATCTTCCAGCGCTCTGACTGGTTTTAAATCGCCATATAATTTATGCTTATTTTCTGCCACTTGCTGGGAGATATATTGCCGATATTCAGCATCTTTCCCCAGACGGATGGCGATTTGCACGTATTCTGCTTTATTTGAGGCGATCGTTTCTTCTATACCCATCATCTGCAAAATTGCCAAAGAATGCCGTCCCCGCATCAGTTCTCCTGGTAAAGTGACAACGGGAATATTATGGGCAATAGATTCTAAAGTAGAGTTACATCCAGACCAACCAATGCTATCCAAAAAAACATCAGCTAAGGCTGTAGTCCCAGCAAACTTTCTGTTATTCATGTGAGACAAAAATAAACAGTACTTTTGATAATCTAAGCCTAATGCTGCAAAAGCATTGTTTAAGCGCTGGCGAAAGACTTCAGTAATCTCTTGACTTTCGTGTTTAATAAACACAAATTTAGAATTTGCTAACCCTTTGGCAATGGCGGGAAAAACATCATCATGATTGGGCAAATATTTATATAATGACTGGCAACACCAGAAGAAAATTTCATCCTCTTTTAAACCTATATCTGGTTTGTTAATTACTTCAGGTTCAATTGCTAAAGGTGTGTAATAAATAGATAGATTGGGTAATCTAACTAATTTTTCTGTATAATGTTCTTGAGCATTTTCTGGTTCCATTAAGTCACTGCTCAAGTAATAGTCAATTGTCGGTAGTCCACTGGTTTCAGGGTGTCCCCAAGATGTCATTTGAATTGGCGCTAATCTCAGACAACCCAGTTTGATTGTCATTGGGTTCATCCCAAATTCGGGGAAAATTAGGATATGTAATTTATCTTCTGTGATTACCTCACACCATTGTTCAAGTGAGGGAACACCTTGAACAAATTTATCAAAAGTCTTGGTGGCACTGATTGTTGAATCATCTTTTCTGACCCCAGTATGATAACCAAATAATTCAAACTCACTTCGATCCAGATTTTCTACCCAACCTTTAAGCGGGATTTTCCAATTAGAATGATGATAGAAAAACCCAGAGACGATCCCAATACGAACCTTTTGATTCTTATCTAAATTTGGGATAACAAGCGGCTGGACACTTTGGGGATAGCGAGTTGACATAATCTGGTAAATCATTTCCCCATAAGTTCGCTGTAAATCTCGGTCATTTAAGCCTTGATATGTCAAATAAAAGGGCTGTAATGCTCCCACAAACTCAGCGGCTTTTGCCCGTTCTTCCTGATTAGTTAATTCATAACCTTTCGCTAAATTTTGCAAATGCTGTTGATACTGATTTCGTCTGAATTCAATTTCATCAACACTGGAATAGATAATTGGCAGTTGGCTGATACAAACACCCAATTTAGCACGAGCATAGCTTGGCGTAACTTTGACAGCTTGTTCAAATGCCTGTACTGCCGCTTCTATTTTGTTATTATCTCTAAGTAGTGTTCCTAAGTTGTAATAGATATAATCAACATCAGGTTGAATTCTGATAGCTTCTTGATAGCATTCTATCGCGGCATCAAATCTATTTAGTGCCTTCAGAGCATTTGCTAAGTTGTTATGGGTGATTACCAAATCAGGTTGAATATTTAATGCTTTTTTGTAAGCGTCTATTGCTTCCTCAAAGTTGCCTTTTTCCTGGAAAAAATAGCCTAAGTTGTGATAGGCGTAAGAATAGTCAGGTTTAATTTTTATTGCTTGTTGGTAAGACTTAAGGGCATCATTTAATCGCCCTTGTTTTTGGAGTACTTCTCCTAAATTATTATGAGCTTCTACCAAATCTGGCTGCAATGCAATAGCTTGGCGATAATATAACTCTGCAATCTTGAAATCCTCTACTTGTTGCCTACTTAAAGCAAACTGCTGATTTAAGTCTGCATAGTGGGCTTGTTCTTCTGGTGGTAACTTTCCTTGAAGATGGAGAGCATTACCCAGATTCATTTGCACTTCTATGCAGTCGGGTAGAATGTTTAGTGCTTTTTCATAGTAGGCGATCGCTTCTTCTAGTTTACCCTGTTGTTGTAGAGTAAACCCCAAGCTGTTGTGTATTGCGGCTGCTTCTGGCTGTAATTGCAAGGCTGCTTGGAAAAATTGCTCTGAATTTTGATATTCTCCCCGCTGCTGCGCCAGCATACCTAAGGCATATAGTGCATCTGGCTGCTGGGGATTTATGTCTATAATTTGACGATAAACCTCTTCAGCTTGAGTGAAGCGCTTGGCTCGGTGATGTTGAACAGCGAGTTGGAGAATCTCAGAAATTGTAGTCATAACTTATATAAGTATTTTTACTTCATTTGTCTTTTGTTCTTATATCTGCAAGGAACTCAAGTTTCTGAAATTTATAACTTAATTTGGTTAAAACCGACTGAAATACTGATTTTAAGTCTGTTAAAACTGAAAGCTTGTACCATTCTCAACAACCATTGGTAAGGCGCAAAATAAGGGCTTCAGCAAATGGTAGGCAGTATCCACCCTACTTTAATAGCAATAAAGAATACTAACCCAGAATTTTAATTCAGGGCGGGCAAACAGCACATAACTGTAGCCTGGGTTGAGGACTAAATATTGTAAAAATTTATTGAGGAAACAGTTATTTAAGATCAAATGATGTAGTTTAGGTAAAAGCCGAAAGCACAAATCAGCAGAGAGCCTTCGGCTATTTATGAATCTACTAGGCTTTCAAGCCTAACTCTACTTGCATGAGTTAATACTCTTTGTGAGTAGAGTTTAATTCTGATCTGGTAGCATATACCGACTATGAATTAGCCGTTGGTAGCAGATGTAGCCAATGAGTTAGCAGCAGAAGAATTAGTAGTGGTATTGGTGAAACCAGTTGTTTCAGCCAGGGTGTTGGGACCGAATGCAGTAGCTTGGGTTTCAGAATTAGCTAGGTTGCCCTTAACAGTAGCGGCGGATTTTACGTTCTTGTTGATGTTAACGTTCTCAGCAAGGTTAGATGCGATGTTTATGGCCTTTTCAGCAGTAAAAGTATAACCGCCAAGAACTTCTTCAGAGGTAATTTCCAAGTAGTTTAGATCAGAAATAATCATTTGAGTTTCTCCTGAAATTTGTAGTTTTTTTGGGAATCGTTTCTGTAACCAACTTTTTTTGGCTACATACTTGCTACAGACTATGAATTAGCTGTTGGTAGCAGATACAGCCAATGAGTTAGCAGCAGAAGAATTAGGAGTGGTATTGGTGAAACCAGTTGTTTCAGCCAGGCTGTTGGGACCGAATGCAGTAGCTTGGGTTTCAGAATTAGCTAGGTTGCCTTTAACAGTAGCGGCGGAGTTTACGTTCTTGTTGATGGCAACATTTTCGACAAGGTTAGATGCGATATTTATGGCCTTTTCAGCAACAAAACTATAACCACCAAGAACTTCTTCAGAGGTAATTTCCAAGTAGTTTAGATCAGAAATAATCATTTGAGTTTCTCCTGAAATTGGATGTTTGGGAATCTTTGCTGTAACCAACCTTGTTTTTGCTGGTTACATACTTACTATAGGTTATTCCTCAAAAAAGTCAATGCTTTTTTGAATAATTTTTGATTAATAAAACTAATACTTTTTAAGATTAATAGTCATCATATATATCATTTATAGGATTAATTGAAAGCTAGAAAAAATTGCATAAGAAATTTGGACAAAAAGTTAAAATACTCTTGTCCAGTAAAACTTACAGCGATTTAATTTAAGTTTTAATCGCGTCAAAACAGCACATTATAAATGCGTTTACAAAATACTCATAACGAAAAAATATTAAATTTTTAAGCAGATAACATCAGTACAAATAACATTTTTGAAGGCTAGAGACATCTACCATAAGTTAGGGGAGATAGTTAGCTACAAAAACATTTGGAATTGAATAACCTATTTAGTCTTGGGGAATGACATATTTAGCAATTTATCCGGCGATCGCACATTTGCATCTGAGTCGATCTGAGTAACTATTTTCATCACGTTGATTTGTTGCTTTAACCATTGAGAAAATGATTCTGTAATGATTTTTTGGCGCAACTGTTCATCTAGTTGGGGTTGAATGACTTCTTCCACCCAAATTAAATGCACCCCCTTAGGAGTCGTAATCGGTTTGAGAGCTTGTGGTGGTGCAGCAGCAAATACAGCTGCTGCAATCTCTGGACGAAAATCTTTGCGGTATCGGAGTCCCTGGTATCCATAAGCACGGCGCAGTTCTGGTTCTGGGATATATAAACGAGCGATTTCAGGAAAATTGACTTCGCCTTCTTCTAGGGCATAAAAAAGCTCTAAAGCCAAGTCTCGATCCTCGAAGACGACTTCGTAGGTAACGGCGGCGACATAATCTAGTTGGCGTTCATAAAAGTGCTTTTCGACTTGAGCAGAAAATAGATGATTTGCTAACTTCCGCGAAAGGATTTTGTTGTAGGCTAATTCTTCAAACTCATTCACAGACAGGTGGTGTTTTTCTAGCCATGTCCAGGTTTCTTTCGCTTTGACAAGCTTTTTAGCAAACCGTAAGTCATCTCCTTCTTGCTGTAATTCTTCTTGCGTGACTGTAATTCCTAGCTCTTTAGCTGCTTCGGCAATAATGCTTTGCGATGCTATTGCTTCCACGACATCAGGTATCTGACAGGAGAGTTTGAGACTCTGAATGATATCTGAACTAGAAATGGTCAGATTGCGGGGCATAACATTCTCCAATAATTAAGGGCATTGGGCATGGGGCATGGGGCATGGGGCATTGGGCATGGGGCATGGGGCATTGGGCATGGGGCATGGGGCATGGGGCATGGGGCATTGGGCATTGGGCATTGGGCATTGATTATTAATTCTTCTCGTTGTCTTTTTCTTATCTACGAGAGGCTGCGCCAACGGCAAGGTTCTGACTACATCTCTAAACCGCCTTTTTGCAATTTCTTGAATGGATCTAAAACAAAATCAATCACGCGCCGTTGACGAATGATGACTTCAGCATTTGCTGTCTGACCGGCACCTAATTGAATACGTTTGCTGCCATTTTGGACATACTGCTGTTCTAAGGTGATTTCTAGCTCATAGGTTTCGATGTTCCCTTGGGGTGTTTGGCTAACTTTCGAGTCAGGAGAAATCCAAGTAACTTTCCCTGGAACAATTCCATACTCTTGGAAGGGATAGGCATCAAACTTGACTTTGACTGGCATTCCTACCTTCAAGAAACCACTATCCTGATTAGGTATTTGGGCTTTGAGTACAAAGTCTGTATTTTGGGGTGCGATTTGGGCAATCCTTTGACCGGCTTGGACTACTGCTCCTGGCTTAGTGGTGGGTAATTCAAAAATCACCCCATTAATCGGCGATCGCACCACTCGTTGCTGCATTTGAACTCTTATAGATGTAATCTGGCTTTTAGTCTGAGCCACTTCTGATTTCGCTGCTGTTATTTGCGTCTGTAGGTCTTTTAACTGCTCCTGATTTTTCATTACAGCCAGTTTCCCGGCTTGCATCAGACTTTTATAACTACTTTGTTCTTCTTGCAGTCGGAGCTTTGCTTGTTTGATATCAGATTCCAACGTCTTGATAGTGACTTGATAACGATTTAGTTCTTCCACTAAACCCAATTGTGCTTGTTTGATATCTGATATAGCCTTGTGATAAAGTCGTTTGCTTTCTTGTTCTTCTTTTTTGAGTTGATCAATTTGGGTTGCAGAAACCGCACCATCCTGAACGAGTTTGCTAAAGCGTTCAACTTGCCTAGAATCTATACTCAAACGAGTTTTAGCCGATTGCTGATCATCGTGAGTCGTGTAAATCTGCTGCTCTGCTTGCTTAACTAATGCTTGTTTTTCTAACTTTTGGAGGTTATAGCTACTCAGTTTGGCATCCAGGTTTTGCTGTGCCTGGTTAACTTGAGCCATTTTTTCTAATTCTTGGGATTTATTTTGTTGCTCTAAGAGGGTAGTTGACATTAAGAGTTGATTTTTGAGCAGTTCCAGTTGCGATTGCCGATTTTGTAGCCCTTGCAATTTGCTCTCGACTTCTTGCAGTCCCGTTTGCAGCAAATCGGAGTTCAGTTCCAGTAGAACCTGACCGGCTCTGACTGTATCTCCTTCTTTGACCCGAACTGCTTTGACACTCCCACCAGCTTGAGCGTCTAATTTTTGAGTTGCGCCTTTAGGTTCTATCCGCCCTCTGGCGCTACCAGTCTCATCGATTCGTGAGAGAGTTGCCCAAGGCAAGGCTAGAACAGCAAAGCCGATGAGTACATACAACAAACCACGAGTCCAAACTCGAGGTAAGGCATTGAGTAATCCTTCGGTACCGTAGTGCAAATCTTGACTATCATTTTCTGTCTCTATCTGCTCGTTGAACTCTACAGATTCCTCTTGCTGTATGTAACTTTGATGCTCATCTGGCTGATCTTGGGGAAGTGGCGATGATCTATTGGGATTTGGCATGGTTTTATTTTTGATAATGAGGACTGGGGAGTGGGGAGTGGGGAGTGGGGAGTGGGGGGGATGAGGGGGATGAGGGGGATGAGGGAGAAATAAGCAATGCCCAATGCCCCATGCCCCATGCCCCATGCCCAAATGTCAACTAACTTGAGCCAGTTGTTGTTGATTCAGGTAGTAATAATGACCTTTTTTAGCGATTAATTCGTCGTGGGTGCCGCTTTCTACCAAAACGCCTTGATCTAAAACCAGGATCAAGTCAGCGTTGCGGACTGTAGAGAGGCGATGGGCAATGATTAAACTTGTGCGCCCTTGAAGTATTGTTTTGAGGTTGTTTTGAATAATTCGTTCTGATTCGGAATCTAGGTGGCTGGTGGCTTCATCAAATAGTAATAACCGAGGATTTCCGAGCAGCGCACGAGCGATCGCTAAACGTTGGCGCTGTCCACCAGAGAGCATACCGCCGCCTTCACCAATTTGGGATTCGTAACCCATCGGTAGTTTTTGAATAAATTCATCGGCTCCGGCGTATTTTGCAGCTTGGATAATTTCTTCTAAAGAGATATCTGGATGAGCGATCGCAATGTTTTCCCGAATAGTCCCACCAAACAAAAAAGTATCTTGGTCTACAACACCAATTTGAGAACGCAGCGATCGCAAGACAATACTCGTGATGTCATGATCATCAATGAGTACTTTGCCATCTGTCGGTGGATATAAACCTAAAATTAATTTACTGAGGGTTGTTTTTCCAGAACCGCTCCGCCCCACAACTGCCACCATCTGTTCCGCCTGGATTTCAAAGTTCAGATTTTCTAGTACATTAGTCTCAGTTTCGGAGTGGTAGCGAAAGGTGACATTCTGAAAGCGAATGTTACCGTGCAATTTACCCAACGACTTCCGGGGTTTAGTTTCTAAATCTTCTTCTGGTTCTGCCTCCAACACATCATTAATCCGTTCGGTGGAAATCACGATTTCCTGCAATTGATTCCACAGCATAGCCAGCCGTTGGAAAGGACTCAAGACGTTACCCACCAACATATTGAAAGCAACTAATTGTCCAATAGTCAGTTCGCCATTAATTACTTGGATAGCTCCATACCACAGCAATCCAGTATTCACAAAGGTTTGGATGACACCACTGATAATTTGCAGACGATTGCCGATTATCTGAGCATTAAAGGCTTTTTTAACCAAATCATTCAGCAATTCCTCCCAATGCCAGCGCACCGTCTGTTCAATTGCTAATGAGCGGACGGTACGAATTCCACTGAGGGATTCGATGAGATAGCTTTGTTCTTTGGTGTTTGCATTAAAAATCTCTCTGGAAATGCGGCGCAAAATACTTGTGCTAGCCAGCGCCAAGATAAAAAATGGCGGTATAGTACACAGCACGAATAATGACATCCGCCAGCTATAGGAGAACATCAAGGACAGATAAACCACTAATGTCAGCATATCCAAGATGATGGAGAGTGTCTGACCGGTAAGGAATTGCTGAATTTTCTGGTTTTCTTGGATGCGCGAGACTATATCCCCAACGTAACGCGACTCGAAATAGGAAAGGGGTAAGCGGAAGGTATGTTTGATAAAACCTACGAGTAGGGCAATGCTAACGCGGTTAGCAGTATGAAATAAAAGATATTGCCGTAGAGCGTTGACAGCGACACCAAACAACCCAAAAACAATCATTCCCACACCAATGGCGTTTAAGGTTGTAACACTACGTTGCACAAGTACTCTATCGAGCAACAACTGGGTGAATACGGGCGTTACCAGTCCAAATAATTGAATTACTACCGAAGCTGCAAAGATTTCTAATAATGTTCGATAGTGAGGTTTGATTAACTCAAAAAACTTCCAGAAGCTTCTACTTTCGTTTTTAGCGTCTTTTAAGAGGGCTGTAGGTTGGAGTAACAATGCATAACCACTCCAACCTGCTTGAAATTCAGCTTTTGTCAGGCTGCGTTGACCAAGAGCCGGGTCACACACAATCACCCGCGTTTTCGTGATTTCATAGACAACAATGAAGTGGTTGCCTTCCCAGTGGGCAATTGCAGGTAAAGGTTGTTCTGCTAATTTCTCAAGAGTGGCTTTCACCGGACGGGTGGCAAAACCGAGGTTTTCTGCTGTTGCTGCCATAGCCTTCAGGGATGCACCGTTGCGGCTGACGTTGGTCATATCCCGCAGGCGATTGATACTAAAACGCTTGTCCCAATAGTTACCAATCATCACCAAGCAAGCAGAGCCACAATCGGCAGCACTTTGTTGGGCATAGAAGGGATAGCTCTTGGTGAGGCGTTTCCACCAATGCCCCATTTTTACCTTCGGACTAGGAAAGTAAAAACGTGAATTTTTTGGCTGTTGTTCTGACTGTTGAACTCGTTGAGGAAAAGGAATAATTTTAGATTTTGGAGATTGGGAAGTTTTTTCCCCACTTCCCACTCCCCACTCCCCACTCCCCACTCCCCACTCCCCCAACTCCGGTAAGTATTCTAGTGCTGCTTGTATATCGTCGTTTTTCAGAATGTAAGCAATTGTTGGTTGTGTCGCTTGCCAATCTCCTTGTTCTGGTTGGGCAAAGATTGTGCCTGGGGTCAAAGAATGACCTTCAGAATGGCGCAGTTGACCTCTGTACAATAGCCACAACTGGGAATTTTCGGATATTTGTGGATTTACAAAGCCAGTTTCTAGCTGCTGTCGCTCAAACAGAGATAGGGCTTTGAGCATTCCTGGAACTTGTGAAGTATGGGAGGGAAATTGCGAGATTTGCCGACATAACAACAGCAAATCCCAAAGTTCTGCACGGGCGTATAGGCGATCGCTAATGTTAGGATATTTCTCTATTAATATTTGCAATGCCTCTTCCCTAAAATAGCCCAGTTTTAGGTTTGTCGAAGCTCTGACTACATAAGGACTAAAGTTAGCTTCGGGAAACAGAGTCAATTCGCCGAAAACAGACCATGCACCAAAGGTAGTGATTAAATTCTCGGAGCTATCTAACAGTCGGACTTTACCTGTAAGGATAATGTAGATACCAGGATTCGTTTGTGCAGATTGCCAGAACTGCTTCGCTACTGGTGGCTCCACAATCTCCATTTCTGCTAGAAAGTTTTGTAATTCTTTTTCTGAAAGCTTTGCACCCAAGGTGTACAAGAGCCTTTCACCCACATCTTGTCCCGAAAGTACTGGTGGCATTTTCTAATCTCCACAACAGAATTTAGTTATCAATCTGAATCAGATTCAAAAATTAATTAAAAGTATTGTTAAATACAATATTTTCATGGAGGAAGCCCCAAGCCTCCTGAGAGTAATGTTGGGAGGAAAAAGCATGGTAAGAAACCATCTTTCTTTTACATACAAGGTATTTTTGTTTAGCTACATTTAAGGTAAACATCAACTAACTCCATCAACATAGTCACACACGAATATGGCTCGCTCATTTTGACAATCAGCGGCCTGGGTAATTGGTGATTGAGAAGAATTCTTTTTACATCAAAATTTTGTGAGTGTAGCGATCGCTACACCAATTCTTCCAGTTCTCAATCACCAACTCCCCGAATTTTTTCCAGATCGAGATATTGATTGAAAATTAGCTTTCATGCTCTTGAACAAGACCTGATCCAGAAAAAGCATTAAAAGACTGATTTCAGACATCTCTAACTTTTTAACAGTTTTGTCTTGACTAAAATGGTTTGACATAATTGCATAGATTGCATGAGTCTTAAATTATGGCCAAACGTAATCCATTACAGTGGTGTGATCAAAGCTTGACAGCAAAAAGACCACAACTGCACATCTAATTAACTCTACAAGGTTAATTAGATATCTACACAATGTGCAATTAGCGCCCTGTGTTATTCCCCTAGTGTTTTACGAGTCTAGGGGAATAACACAGGGATAGCCTCAATCTCAAGAAAAGTAACCTTGAATACT
This sequence comes from Nostoc sp., assembly GCF_036917755.1. Classification (GTDB taxonomy): domain Bacteria; phylum Cyanobacteriota; class Cyanobacteriia; order Cyanobacteriales; family Nostocaceae; genus Nostoc. The sequence goes on along the minus strand of NZ_JBALFC010000002.1, from coordinate 26,219 downwards.
AAAAAGCTAGTTTTCGGTAGGCTACAGGAAGTAGAAGGCTATAAAAACTATAAAGCACATCATAAGTTTTGCAGCTTTTACGAACAAAGGCAGACGGCAAGAGGAAAGAAGTATTAACAGAAACTTAAGTTGTGGGTTTAAAGCCGCACTAGTATCAAAATAATTATATCGAGACGCGTAGCCCGATATCCAAAGGGGCGAGTGCGGTCTTGGGCTTTGCTCAAGTAGAGCATCTGGTGTTGTCCTTGCTTCAATCCCACACGCAACGGCGTGGGTGCTTCCTGCCTCCTCCCTCCTGAATAATCAAGCAAAGTTGCACTTAAACAAATATTGCTTAAGTTTACTTGGAAGATTCTAGAGTAAATTCTTTACCTGCCCTATGTAGTACCTTTAAAGGAACATCTGGCAAGTTATTTGACGTTTGCATCATACCTCGTTTAGTGGAATAAATGCAAGTGATTAAAATAGATTTGCGATCAGAATATTTACATATTGAACTTACACTGATCAAGTTCAAATTTGAATACTTGAAGACTTTCTTCGGTAAATTTTCAGAAAAATCACCTAATAGATTATCTTTAACCAAAAAATATATTTAAAACCCATTTATATATTAAATCTTTAAACAACTAGGCGACGAGGTAGAGTAGTGCGGTATGAGTCATAACGGCGCATATTGCTTGATATAATAAGTTGTTTCAATTAGCAGTGAGATTAAACACATCAATATTGTGATCAAGCACACACATTAGTAAATTCCCACAACCATACCTTTTTCCCAGAGAAGAACCAATCAAAATCGAAACACAGCAAGTGGCACATAGAGTATCATCGCCATACTTGTGTATGCGACTGTTGTGGTTCTTCAGTTGCTGTTTCCTGGTTGGCAGATATAGTCCCAGGACAAGATATAGGAATCAGACTACAAGCACTTTTAGGATGGATAAATAATTACGGACATTTACCCAATGACAAACAACAAGAACTGCTGTGGGAACTGGGTCAAATAGAAATCGGGGTGAGAACCCTAGTACCGCAAGGCGGAATTCAAAATTCAAAATTCAAAATTCAAACAGGTATACAGCATAAGTGTTTCATTGATTTGGAATGGGTGGCTTATTTACGCCGTACTGTACTAGTAACCACAAATGAAAGAATAGATAGTGCAGTAGACATCTCCAGAAATTAAATATGTATGCGTTATCCAGAACCCTTGTAGAGACGTAGCAGTGCTACGTCTCTAGATTCTTTTTCACGCCTATGTCTATAGTAAGACTTCTAAAAAACTTTTTGGTTGACTAAATGTATAAAGTACTACTTTGCCAAGTATATCCACTAAGACAAGGCATCTCCGACAACTGCACAAATATCTCTGTGACTAACTTATGGGGTGCGATATCTGCAAAGAAGGGAGCGATCGCCAGTCTCGTAGTCAGGCTAGTTTCTAGAAAGGAATAAAGCTTTGAGATATTTATTATTAATAATTAGACACGAAAGTTGGTTATGTACATTCATTTTAAAGAACAAGTGGAGATATTTACTTTACGTTTACGTTTTAATACAATGCCAATCACACCACTAGAAATTAGTAAAGCTACATTAACTGATGGTTCAGGTGCTTTAACTACAACCTGACTAGTATTAACTTCTACTAAGGCTAAATTAGTTGTATTAGCAAAAACTCTTTTTAGGGAACCCTCAACAAGAACTGTCGCAAATTCTTCCTTGCCTCCAAAATTAGACTTGATTCTTTGATTGGTTATCGCCACATTTTTGCTCTGATTTATTTTCAGGAAATCCCCATCACTTTCTGTAAATAAATTACCTTTTATATTAAAGAAATCTAAAGTTTTATTATTGTGATCTTTGTCAATCAAGACCCAAAATATATCTCCATTTGCTTTCGCCTCTTCTTTTGACGAATCGTTGATAGATGTTTTTAAATTTCCCAAAGTTCTAAAGTCAAAAGAGAAAGATTTACCTGCTACTATAGAGAAGTTGCCGATAAGTTTAGCTTGAGTTTCTGCCAATCCTAAATAATCATTATTCATCCCCTCAGCTAAACTTAAAGATGAATTTAAAGCTTCGGGTGAAAGAACTTTAAAAGTTGCTTGGGCATCAGCGCTGGCTTTGACGTTCCCACCCTGAAAAATTGCTCCCGTGTTGGTGTGAGTATCTGTGAAAGTTCCCCAAGGGCTTTGACTAAAGTTTGTAAAAACTAATTGCCCTTCAGATAATGCAAAAGTTGCAGCCTGACTAGGTGAAGTTGCAACCACAGAGCTAGCTAACAACGGAGTAACAAATAGCAAGAATCGCTTGCTAAATTGGAGATGCTGCGTCATAAAACTCTTTTAGATTATAAATTTTGTCTCAGCATTGCTTGAAGCACTTTTTTAGTCGTGTTCGTCAGCGTTTTGAAGGTGTTTTTCACGAAATTCAAAACACTGGACGTCAGGAAAGAACGTTTACTCAACAAAACTGTCGATGGCTTTTTAGCAATCATCTTGAATCTCTTCAATTCATTGCACGCACAAAGTTCATTGGAAACTCTGATATATTAAGATTATGAGCTGATGTCGTTGATAAGTGTGACTCTGGATTGACTATGTACTTCATGCATCAAGTTACAGCTTATCAATAGTATAAGCAAGGGTTTATATAAAAGATCCTACTTAACCCACTTAACCCACTTTTTCCAATAAGTAATAGAAGCAATAGCGCTGACTGAGTACACCCATGTTTAAAGGATTCGGTCGCCGTCACTAAAAACCACTGCGTAAACATTTATGGATCTATAGGACTCGTATTTGATTTTTGAAAAAATCAGTACACCCCGAAAAGACTTGTTCGCCACTCCCTACTCCCCACTCCCTGTCTACGCAAATAATTATGGCTACGCCACGCTGCGCGAACAAAAATCAAAGCAGACTGCTATATCCAGCCAACGCTGAATTATCATACTATTTGGGGTTGGTCACTTGCGGAAAATTGCTATGTTTAGATTTTTAGAATATTTACTAATAGCTGGTTATATCGCATTGCTGCTCGTTATCAGCCATTGGATTGGACAGCAAGCTTACTCCTGGATGCCTCTTGAAGCCACCGCAGAAGCAAAAAAAGTAGATGATTTGTTTAGCTTCTTAGTTTCAATTGGAGCTTTCATCTTGCTTGGGCTGGTTGGCATGATGGTGTATTCGGTACTTTTCTTTCGTGCATCCAAGGATGACTACAGCGAAGGACACCCCTCTAGAGGCGATGTCAGGCTAGAAATTCTCTGGACAGCAACCCCGACTCTGCTGGTGTTGTGGATTGCTTTTCAAAGTTTCCATATTTATCAGCAATTAAATATCTTGGGTTTAGGACAAATCGTGCATTTGCATCTGCCCTCAGAATCAGCTAACGCTGCACTAGTCAGCGACGTTCCCAAACCTGCTTCTGAAACTATTGATGTTTTCGCTAAACAGTGGCAGTGGTCTTTCCGCTATCCAAATAATGTTACCAGTAACGAATTACACTTGAAAATAAATCGCAGCACTCGCTTGAATCTGCACGCACAAGATGTAATTCACGGTTTTTACGTCCCTGAGTTCCGCTTAAAACAGGATATTATCCCCAAACGCGACATTGACATTGTGCTAACGCCTACTCGCACAGGAAAATATAAGCTGAAAGATTCTCAATTTAGTGGTACTTACTTTGCCTTGATGGAAGCAGATGTATACGTTGAATCCCTTGGAGCGTATAACCAGTGGCTCGTCCAAATGGCTAGCGAACCAACGACTATAAAAAATCAGGCAGTTGCCGAACATATCCAACCACCAAAGATATTATTTAAAAGCGGCTGGTATACTGTCGCACCCACTCCCAAAGCCGTAGCGAATCAAAGGAAGTTAAGTAATGACACATGAATTCAGTGAAGCGATCGCCCAGGATAAAGAGCCTGTTGATGGCTGGCGGCAATATTTCAGCTTCAGCACCGACCATAAGGTTATCGGTGTTCAATACATGGTGATGACGTTTATTTTCTTCCTGATTGGCGGGCTGTTGGCGATGATGATTCGTGCCGAACTGCTGACTCCGGAATCAAATGTGGTTGACCGCCCCCTTTACAACGGCTTGTTCACCATGCACGGCACGATCATGATTTTCCTGTGGATTATCCCGTTCAATGCCGGACTTTCTAACTACTTAGTGCCATTAATGATTGGAGCGCGGGATATGGCGTTTCCTTTACTTAATGCCATCTCGTTTTGGATTCTGCCACCAGCAGGTATTTTGCTAATATCTAGCTTTTTGCTACCCAATGGGACTGCACAAGCAGGTTGGTGGTCTTATCCACCAGTCAGTCTGCAATTTCCGCCCGGTCAACTAATTAACGGTGAATTTATTTGGATCGTCAGTCTCATATTGATCGGCATTTCCTCGATCATGGGGGCTGTGAATTTTGTGACTACCATCTTTTGGATGCGATCGCCAGGGATGACATTTTTCCGAATGCCTGTGTTTGTTTGGTCAGTTCTCAGCGCCCAGTTGTTGCAGTTGATTAACTTACCAGCCTTGACAGGTGCATTGATACTGCTGTTGTTTGACCTCGCTTTCGGTACGCAATTCTTCAAACCAGAAGAGAATGGCGATCCCATCATCTACCAGCATTTATTCTGGTTCTATTCTCACCCGGCAGTTTATATCATGGCGCTACCAGCCTTCGGTATTATTGCAGAGATTCTGCCAGCCTTTTCCCGGAATCCTTTGTTTGGTTATCGGTCAGTAGCGATCGCCTCATTAGGTATTGCTGTTGTCAGCATCTTCGTTTGGGTGCATCATATGTTCACCAGTGCCACCCCTGGCTGGATGCGGATGACTTTTATGTTTACATCGATGCTGGTTTCCATACCGACTGGCGTGAAGGCATTTGCTTGGACTGCCACTATCTGGAAAAGCAAGCTGCATTTAGAAACACCAATGCTATTTGCGATGGGAGCAGCAGCGATGTTTATTTTCGGTGGCGTTACTGGTGTCATGCTTGCAGCAACGCCGTTTGATATTCATGTCAACAACACTTATTTTGTGGTAGGTCACTTCCATTACATCGTTTTCAACACCATCACGATGGCAATCTTCGCAGCCATTTATTTCTGGTTTCCCAAAATAACTGGAAGGATGTACGCTGAAGGCTGGGGCAAGCTGCATTTTTGGCTGACCTTTATTCCTGCCAATATTACCTTCTTTGCCATGCACCCGTTAGGTTTGCAAGGGATGTTGCGCCGAGTCTCTTCCTACGATCCACGGTATCAAGGATGGAACGTCATCGCTAGTCTAGCGGCATTCTTACTGGGAGTATCAACTCTGCCCTTTATTGCCAATATTGTCGGTTCTTGGCTATATGGGCCAAGGGCGGTTGATAATCCTTGGCACGCTAGTGGATTGGAATGGACAACCACTTCACCACCACCGCGAGATAACTTTGCAGAGATTCCGATTGTCACAAGACCTCCCTACGACTATGGCGATCCAAAATACTCAGTAATAGCAAATTCTGATAACGGTGAGTAAGGAGTTAGACCAATTTTAATTACGAATTACGAATTACGAATTACGAATTATGCAACGTCGCCCCATTCATTTAGATGAAAGTCCGATCCGTTTTGAAGAGTGGCGGCGACGCCTACCAAATTGGTTGCAGCGCTTCCTGCCAAGTGGTGGTGGGAGTCATGAAGATCATCATGGTAAAGGAATGTTCGGGTTTACCGTGTTCCTGCTGTCAGAGAGTATCATCTTTTTGAGTTTTATCTTTACTTATGTTGTTCTGCGACTGAATACTACTAACTGGCTACCACCCGGTATTTCTGGGCCAGAATTGTCTACCCTTGTGATTATTAATACGGTAGTATTACTTTCTAGCAGCTTTGTTATTCAACCAGCAGAAAATGCTCTCAAGCGTAATCAACTCAGTAAATTTCGCTGGCTATGGCTGATAACGATCGCAATGGGAACCTACTTTCTAATTGGTCTATTAATTGAGTGGAAGAATCTCGATTTCAAGCTGACTACAGGATTAGTTGGTTCGACATTTTACTTGCTAACAGGTTTCCACGGTCTACACGTTCTGGCTGGTGTTGTGCTTCAGATAATTATGCTGATTCGCTCATTCATTCCAGGCAATTATAATCAGACTCACTTCGGCACAAGTGCGACTACTCTATTTTGGCACTTTGTTGATGTAGTTTGGGTCTTCCTTTTCTCGCTTCTCTATCTTTGGCGAGCATAAAAATGTTCAGTTCACCAACTATTTTCAGGAGTAACTTTATGAATTTATTCATCCAAGAATTACCAGCATCAGAACTCGCTCCCAAAGCAGTTCAAGAAACTCCACCACCAGGTAAAGACCCACTAATTGCCCAGAATCTACAAAAAGAGCAATATATTGGGATTATCGGGCTAGCGATCGCCTTGGTTGCTGCTGTGGGATTTTTTAGTCGGAGAGTTGAATACGCTATTGGATTAGCTGTGATCCTCAGCGCTAGTTTGATTGCTTTGTTTTTATTCCTATAGTAGAAGCTTTCTGATTTCACAATATTTGAGAGAGATTTTATGAACAGCCCAGTTTATCAAACTGTGATTGTCGGTGGTGGCTTTACCGGGCTATTTACAGCCTTACACTTAGCGCACGAACATTATCCTCGCTCTGTAATCTTGATTGATAAAGACGAACGCTTTTGCTTTAAGCCGTTACTTTATGAATATTTCGATGGCGAGATGGATACCTTTCAAGTAGTACCACGTTTTTCGGAATTACTTCAAGGTAGTGGTGTCATCTTTGTTCAAGATACAGTGGAGTCGATAGACTTGCATCAAAAGGCAGTCAAATTAACTTCAGGAAACTCCTACAATTACAGCAACTTAGTATTAGCTTTGGGCAGCGTGACTGGCTATCATCAAGTTGAGGGAGCCAAAGAAAATGCCTTTCCTTTCTGGACGCAAGAAGATGCGATCGCTCTGGAGCGGCATTTACGCGATCGTTTACAACAAGCAGTGCAAACTGAAGATTTAGAACAACGCCAAAAACTGTTAACAGTAGTCGTAGTTGGTGGTGGTGCTTCTGGTGTAGAAATGGCAGCAACTTTAGCTGATTTCCTCCCACATTGGTATAGCGCTTTAGGAGGGAATCAGAGTGAAATTCGCGTGGTAATGCTCAATCACGGTAAACAAATCCTCAGTGGTGATATTAATGATCCATTACGTGAAATTGCCGAACGGGAATTGAAAAAACGCGCTGTGCCAATTGAAATACTCACGGAAGCAGAAGCCACTGCTATTCATCCAAACGCGATTGAATATAAGCGCAATCAGCAAATCGAGACATTAGCAACACACACTACAATCTGGACAGCTGGGACTTCCACCCATCCACTGATTAAAGATTTAGCAATTCCCAAAGAACATCGGGATCATAGCGATCGCCTCCTAGTTACTCCTACCATGCAATTGCTCGACTTTCCAGAAGTTTTTGCCGGTGGTGATTGTGTGGCAGTTCAGGATAATTCGCTACCACCGACAGCTCAAGTGGCTTATCAACAAGGAGCTAATATTGCCAGTAATTTGAAAGCATTAGCGTTGGGAGAAAACCCCAAACCTGCTAAGGTTAACATTCGTGGAACTCTCTTGAAATTGGGGATAAATGAGGCTGCTGCTAACTTATTCAATGTTTTTGAAGTTGCAGGCGAACCCGGACATTTAATTCGTCACGGCACTTATTTAACGCTATTGCCAACAGCAATTCATGATTTCAAAGCCACAACTGAATGGGTGGATGAGGAAATTTTTCATCACCACCTCGACCCTGAAGATGTAGGGAAAAAAGTGGTGCAAGCAGTGGAATTAGTTGGTGCTGGAGTTATGGGCGTTTTAGTTGCCAGAAAATTATTGAAAATGTTAGGTGATGAAGATAAAAGAGACTAGTACCGCTTTGCGTAATTCGTAATTCGTAATTCGTAATTCAAAAGGCTTTAATTTTAGGCTTTCTGGCTGTTTTGAATGGTAGGTTTATTTCCGCCGACCTGTAAATTAAATATAAAACCTCACCCTGCCTCCGGCTTCCCTCTCCGAACTCACGGAGAGGGATTGAGGGTGAGGTTTGATCTTATGTTTATTTCCGCCGCGCTGTACTAGTACCGTAAGGCGGAAGTCAAAAGTCAAAATTGCGACACAATTCTAAATGAATTAGTCATGCTTTCGTCACAATGTTGCCATAGCTCTGTCAATATAATGTGTGATCCTAAAGCTCTGGGTTAAAAGATAGGCTCACTCTATACAAAACCCACACACCAGAGTCTACCGAGAAGAATCGCTATAAGGCACTAAGCCTTATTAGGATGACTCTTCTAATCAAAATTTAATAATTCTCATAGTTAGAAGGAACAAAAAGATGAATTGGAAAGTACTTGCTTTGCTCCCTGCCTTGACTTTAGCTGCTGCTGTGCCTGCTTACTCTTTAACCAATAATAAAAGCCACAATCCGACTACTGCTTCCTACGTTGCTCAAAATACCCAGCCGGGCAACACCATGAAAAAGCCTAATGCTGTCCAAAAGGTTCATGCCAAGCACAGGTCTAATAGTACGGCAAACAATAGTAACGTACTGAGAGTAGGTAGCAGAGGAGAGGCAGTCAAAACTGCTCAGAATTCTTTAAAACAGCAAGGATTCTATACTGCAAACGTGAATGGTGTCTTTGATAACAACACACGTTCAGCCGTGATCAGATTTCAGAAGTCTAAAGGATTAAGAGCAGACGGAATAATTGGACACCGGACTTTGGCATCTCTGAAATAAATCAGCAGTCAGAATACAGAATTCAGAATTGGTGAATACTCTACCCATAAAGGGATAGAGTTTTAATCAGGAGGAATGTTTAATATTAGTTTCGCCTACACTTCGGCAGGCTCAGTGACCGCCAGGGGCGAAAGCGCGTAGCGAGATGAAGTACGGTTTTAACCAATATTCACACGCTCCAGATCAGCTAATGCTGCGCTATCATCCACTCGTACAGAATTCATCCTGAATTCTGGCTCCTGAGTTCTGAATTCTGATTATAAAAATGACCCCGATTAAGCCTGAAATAAAGCGTACAGAAGAGTTGCGCCAGTTATTGCAACAAGCCAGCTATGCTTATTACGTTTTAGATGCTCCAATCATGGAGGATGCAGTCTATGACCAACTATATCGAGAATTGCAACAACTGGAAATTCAATATCCAGAATTGACGACATTCGATAGTCCGACTCAGCGCGTAGGTGAGAGACCAGCGACGCAGTTTACCTCGGTGCGCCATAATATCCCCTTGTACAGTCTGGAGAATGCGTTTAATGTCGATGAGTTGCAAGGGTGGGATCAGCGTTGGCGGCGACAAGTAGCTAAAATAGACTCAGTGGAATATGTCACTGAACTCAAAATTGATGGTTCTGCTTTGGCTCTTACCTACCAAGATGGGATTCTAGTTAGAGGGACAACTAGGGGTGATGGAGTGACGGGTGAAGATATCACCCAAAATGTGCGGACAATTCGCTCAATTCCCTTGCGTTTGAATTTTGAAGGGTTAGAAATTCTGGAAAGGGTGGAAGTGCGAGGCGAGGCGTTTTTGCCTTTGGAAATATTTAAACAAATCAACGAGGAGAGGCAAAAAGCAGGTGAGCAATTATTTGCCAATCCCCGTAATGCCGCAGCTGGTACACTCAGACAACTAGACTCCCGCATTGTTGCTAAACGGCGCTTAGATTTCTTTGGCTACACTTTGCACATTCCTGGTAGAGATGACACCAGTATTGCCAATACCCAATGGGAAGCGTTGGAGTTGTTGAAAAAGATGGGTTTTCCAGTGAACCCCAACCACAAACTCTGTGCCTCGATCGCAGAAGTGGCAGAATATTATGAATACTGGGATACGGAACGGCTGAATTTACCCTACATGACTGATGGGGTAGTAGTAAAGCTGAATTCTTTTAAACTTCAGGAACAGCTAGGGTTTACGCAGAAATTCCCGCGCTGGGCGATCGCATTGAAGTACCCCGCCGAAGAAGCGCCTACCCGTGTAGAAAATATTGCCGTGAATGTGGGACGAACGGGGGCGTTAACGCCGTTAGCAGAAATGCGCCCGGTGCAACTGGCGGGAACAACAGTTTCCCGCGCGACTTTACATAATAGCGATCGCATTGCTCAATTAGACATCCGCATTGGCGATACTGTGATTGTCCGCAAAGCTGGGGAAATCATCCCAGAAGTGGTCAGGGTATTAAAAGAACTCCGTCCCACTGACACCGAACCCTTCCTTATGCCCACCCATTGCCCAGTTTGCGGTCAACCTGTGGTGCGAGAATCAGGTGAGGCGGTAACTCGGTGCGTCAATGCTTCCTGTGCAGCGATTCTTAAAGGTTCAATTGAACATTGGGTAAGTCGTGACGCCTTGGATATTAAAGGCATTGGGGAAAAGTTGGTGTATCAACTCGTTGATAAAGGTTTGGTACATTCCGTTGCCGATTTATATGAGTTGACAGCAGAGAAGTTATCTGCATTGGAAAGGATGGGGAAAAAGTCGGCAGAGAAATTGGTAGATGCGATCGCACAATCGAAAAACCAACCTTGGTCAAGGGTATTGTATGGCTTAGGCATCCGTCACGTTGGCAGTGTGAATGCCCAATTGTTGACTCAGAAATATTTCACTGTAGACCAGTTAGCTACAGCAAAGCAATCAGATATTGAAGGAATTTATGGTATCGGTGCTGAAATTGCCCAATCTGTTTATCAGTGGTTTCGGATTGATGCCAACCAAATGTTGATCGAACGCTTGCAAGCAGAAGGATTGCAATTAGCTGCCACAGAGGAAACAAAAACAGTTGGTGATGGTAATCAAAAGTTTGCAGGTAAAACTTTTGTAATTACCGGTACATTGCCAACCTTAAAGCGAGATGAGGTAAAGGCTTTGATTCAAAAAGCTGCGGGAAAAGTGACTGATTCAGTGAGTAAAAAAACAGATTATTTGGTAGTAGGAGAAGATGCCGGTTCTAAATTAGAAAAAGCGCTCTCCTTGGGAATTACGCAGTTAAGCGAGGCGCAATTTTTGGAGATGCTTGAAGATTGATAAAGAATAATTCAGGAGTCAGAATTCAGAAGTCAGAATTCAGGAGTCAGAATTCAGGAGTCAGAATTCAGAATCAATACTTCGGCAAGTCTTACAGTCAGCTTTGCCGAACTGCTCAGTAAGCATCAGTGGGGAATTCATATCATGTCCGAACCCCACCCCGCCAAAGCTGTGTTTTAGCTCCTCTAAGAGCCTGCTCTTAGGGGTTGGGGGTGGGGTTCTTTTATTATGGGTATGCTACTGGACATGATATCAGACCCGCACTTCTCTACGAGACGCTGCGCGTAGCTTGCTTCCCGAAGGGTACGGCAAAGTGAGACAGTCACAGATAGCGTAAATTAGCGAGTCGTACAGAATACCTTTCCTATATTCTGAACGGTAGTTGCTCCTTAATTCTGTTTTGATGAAGTATATTTTTCAATCTTACCCCGTATTTGGGTCAGCAAATATGGGGTAAGGTCACGACTGTATATGTTATAACTTTGTACGTATGATGTTTGGTGAAGCTCACATAACTTCAGGAGTACTTACAGTGAATCAGATACAACTGACTTTAACTATTGGTTATCTGTTAATGACATGCTATTTTTTAAGCAATTGGTTAATATTTTTCCTACGTCATCCTGTTTCCACTCCCGAAGATAAATTTTTATCGGTTGTGATGTTTTTGGTGACAACTATCTTCTGGCCTTTGATGATTCCGATGTCTTGTTTAGAAATAGTTCAAAAAAAGCAAATAGACTTTAGTAAAATGATTCCTGTTCTCTTAGCAATATTTGTATTTAGTATTTCATATTATTTGACCGAATAATATTATGTCCGTTTGATTACTTATTAAACCCGAAGAACCCCAAAGAGCCAAAGCTACGCTTCGTCTCCCCTAAAAGCTTGCGGGGAGGGGTTCTTATACCTCATTCAAGCGAGAACTGCGATCAGAGGTTGGCGCTGCGATCGCCTTAAGCGTCTGATTCGCAAACTCGCTCGTCTCGCCACAATTGATATAGCCGCGTCGCTGGCATGGTCATATATAAAACATCTCCAGTATCGAGGTTAGTTTCTAATAAATCCCAGCCGTGAAGGATTTCGTGGTTTTTTTCTACGTACAAAGGTACACATTCAGCAGACATGGCGACATCTTTCACCCACTTACCACAAAAGGCGTGTGAAGGTGTAATCACAGTTGCAAAAGCCACCCAAAGACTATCTGCTGTGATGCCATTGCCAAGGATGCGTCCCCCCAGTGCGGCAGCAGCAAAAGCTGGGGCTGCTAGTTCAGCCGAACTCAATACAGCCTCGAAGCCAAATAGCTGTTGCGCTATGCCAGCAAAATCGGGATCGGCATAATGAACAATCACCGGAATGCTGGGTGTCAAACCTTTGGCTTTGAGGGCAATTTCTAGATTGGTAGCATCATTGCTAGTAACAGCAAGGACTGCGGCGGCAGAATCTATATTGCTGGCTTTAAGTATTGTGCGGAAGCTGGCATCGCCCTGAATGACGGGAATACCGAGTTCGCGGGCGGTGTTAATATATTTGTTGTTAGAGTCGGGTTCAACTACTACAACTTCATATCCACTAGTGTGGAGTTGCTGGACAATTCTTAGCCCAATACCACTCAAGCCACAGACAATATAGTGCGATCGCTGGGGAATTCGGGCTGCATCCCAAAATTGCTTAAAGCGGCTTCCTAAGACAAAATCGGTGAGCATTGCATACCAAAGACCAATCACCACTGCTCCAACTAGCATCATCACAACAGTAAATAACTTAATACTGTTAGGAGCATTTTCTACTACTTTGTCATTACCACCGGCACCAGTAATCATGCCTACAGAAAAATATAAAGCATCGACAGCAGACACATTCAACTCAGCCGACATATAGGTGAGTGTAGCAATCCCAATAACCGCCAATAGTACAATTGCACCCACCACTACCGCTCGCCCATGTTGCTGAAACTGCCTCAGATTAGTTAGGACTTTCAGCAGTTTTTTAATTAATGATCTCCGAGGAGAACGGATGCGGGGTTGTGTACCAATAATTAAGCGATCGCCTACTTGTATTTCTTGTCCAGATATCACAGCTGACACCAAATCCATCTCACCTTCTGCTGGTAAGTAATAAATCAGCATCCGCGATCGATCTGACCACAATTCACTCAGTTTTCGACCCTTCCACAAGTGGTTTTCGTGAATGTATTCTTCGTGAATTGGCCAAGTTTGCTGAAATAATTTGATTTGTCCGATCGCTTGGCTTCCCAGTGCTGCAAAGGTGAATACGGGTGCTGCTAATCCCACAACACTCATACTCAAGTGGTCTGGCAAACTTTGATCTAGGCGCTCCCCCAAATTTGTATTATAAAAACGGTTGATAATCCGAATCTGGGGATTCAGTACCCGCGCTTGCATCATAATAGACAAATTCAGAGCATCTTTAGATCCAGCGATTACTAAAGTGTGTGCCTGTTGAATTCCGGCTGCTGTTAGGGTAGCAGCTGCTTGTAAATCGCCAACAATCACATCTGGTGCTGTTTCGCCAGGGATAGATTGATGATGAATACCAACAACGAAGGCTCCCTGATCTCTCAGCAAACGAAAGGTTTTATATCCGGTACGTCCTAAGCCACAAACAATAATTCGGGGTTTCATGAAACGGCAGCATCTTTTACAGGTAGGGCTGCATTTTTAGTTATTTATCAATATTGTTGCCCTTTTTCTTGGAATACAACTGTAGCTGATAACACGATTGTTTTAATTGGAGGCTGGAAGTAGACAAAGGATGATCAGCCCAGGCAATTTCTGAAAAAATGTATTAGAAAATACGGTTTTTTAGATAACAATTAGCTGTAGCGATCGGGCGAATAGAATAGAGCCTCCGGCACGCTGACGCGCTAAGCGAAGCTATGCCGAAGGCTTTACGCTACTACACAAAACTTAGAAGACGCGATAAATCGCGTTTCTACATGAGGGTTTTGGGCTTATCTGAACTGTATTGCTTTTTAACCCACGGAGGTGGGTTTTGTCTATTTAGCCGCGACTTCCAGTCGCCCAGGCTAGTAATAAATTAGACTTTACAAACATCCTTTTAGGGTTTGCAAATGTATCCCCATTTACCTCCCATAAAATATGCTTTCCCTTGTTCCTTATCTTGTTTTAATTCTCCACCAACATTAACTAATGCTATGCCTTCAGAAAAAGGTTTAGCAAAATCTAAATCTGGTGGAATTACAAACTCACCAAACTGATTAATATACCCCCATTTACCTCCCATTTGAGCAGGAGCTAATCCTTCTGAAAAAATATCAGCCTCATCAAATTGTGGCTCGATAATAAGATTTCCTTCTTTATTTATATAGCCAAATTTATTCGCAAGTTTAACTAATGCCAAACCTCCAGAAAAAATTGCAGCATCATCAAACTCAAATTTAATTTTAGTTTGACCCATTTTATCAATACATCCCCATTTATTAGCTATTTCTACGGCGGCTAAGTCTTCAGCAAATGATTTAGCATCGTCGAATTGAGCAGGAATCATGATTTTGCTTTTTTTATCAATATACCCCCACTTATCAGCTATTTTTACGGCTGCCATACCTGACGAAAATGATTTAGCATCATCAAATTGGAAGGCAATTATCAATTTTGCAGTTTTATCGATGTAGCCATATTTATTATTAATTTTTACCAGAGCTAATCCTTCTGAAAAAGGTTCAGCAGTATCAAACTGAAGGCGGGCGATCAGTTTACCTGTTTTATCGATGTAACCCCATTTATAACCCATTTTGACGGCTGCCATCCCTTCAGAAAATGGCTCAACCCAATCAAATTGTGCCTTGATGCTAATTTCCTGTGATGTATTTATGTAAGTAAAATTACCATTGGTTCGTCGATGAGTAAAGCCATATTTTTTAATTTCTTTCTGTTCAAATCTTCCAGCAGGTGTAGAGTAAATTCCTGATTTAAGAGTATTAGCTAAAGCATTATTATCTTCTCGCAAAGCTTCATAGAAAAATAACACTTCCCCTTGAAGACCAACAGACCGATTATAGTTTATTGCCTGGACTAAATGTTCTGGATTAATCCGATATGTATCTTTTTTTAAAAGAACACCAGGAATTAAGTGTGGCAATTGTTGTTTGGCAAATTGATTAGCTAGGAGCCTATCTAAATCTTTTTTATAAAGTTCAAATTCTTTGTAATATAACTGTGGATGAATTAAATCGACTAATCCCTGATCAACCCAAGTTTGAGAATCTTGTAGGTAGTTGTCGTAACCCCAAGGATAAATAGTAGGAGACATGGAAATAATTAATTCAGGGTTGATATTGATTATTTGCCGATAGAAGCGGTTTAAAAAATTGGAAATAATATCAGCCCGCCACCGTGCCCATTGTTTCCATTGTGGATTCTGCCATTGTGGATCTGGTCGATCTGGTGGATCTTGAGGATTTCTTCTCTCTGGCGGTTTTGGTGGTTGTTGATTAAACTCGTCCTGATAGCGTTTAAGAGTTTTGTCATCATAACCACCTTCCATTGGTAAAGCGAGAAAGTGATCATCTCCTTGAATGCCGGCAACTTCATACTTTGTTACGACTTCTAAGAATAAACTTAATACAAAGTCTTGCACTTCGCTATCAAGAGAATTTAGCCAATAATAACCATTGAGACTAAGGTTTGTCCGAGCATAATCAATGGCTGGCCATTTTGGTTTATCCTCAATGATTTTGCCACCCTTTTCTCCATAAGAACTCATAAATCCATATTCAAACCAAGGGATAACCGCAATATCAACTTTTTTGGCTTCTTCAATTAATTCTTTTAAAGGATCTCTATCTTGAAATTGCTTACCTGGTTTTATTTCTATGCCAAATTTTTCTTTCATTACTTGGCTACGATAGTTAGTTGAGCCATTATTCCAAACAACAGGAAATACTACGTTAAATCCTGTTTCAGCGAGAAAGTTCATCGCCTCAGCAATATTTTGTCTGGAGTTCAAAACTTGGCTAGCTGTTGTAGTGATCCAAATACCACGAATTTCCATAAATTATGTAGGGCTTGATTTATTTATATTTTCTTTTACTAATATCAATCCTTCTGAAAAAGGATGAGCTTCATCAAATTGTGGCGGAATCAAAAACTTTCCGGTTTTGTCGATATAGCCCCACTGATCACCTTTTTGCACCCGTGCGAATCCTTCCCGAAAATCATCAGCAGCATCAAATTGTGGGGTAATTACGAACAGTTCTAGACCAGCAATATACTTGGAAGATACCGTAGGAATTTCCAGAACTCGACAAATAAATGCTGCTATTTCGCCTCTTGTAGCGTTTTGATTTGGCTGCAAACTTTTGATATCTGGGTAGTTAACAATAATCCGCTTTTCGGTTGCGGCGGCGATCGCACTCGTCGCATAACTGGGAATTTGCCCAAAATCACTATAATACTTTTTCAAAGTCGTTATCGGATCTGCTGTAACGCCATAATTTAACCCGGAAGCTAAAGCAGCTATTGCTTGCACACGCAGGATTAGTTCATTGGGTTTGAAAAGAGAATTGGGATAGCCAGAGAGATATTTTATCTGATATGCTTGAGCGATCGCTTTAGCGGCCCAGTGATTGGCGGGTACATCTGTAAAGGTTATTGCAGGACGAGATAATGTCTGTTTCGGTAAAGCTACGAAAATAATCGCCGCAAATTCAGCACGAGTCACAGGTGCATTGGGACGAAAAGTCCCGTCTACATAACCTTTGAATATATTTAGCTTGGCTGCTGCGAGAATAGATGCTTTTGCCCAATGGCTCTGAATATCTGAAAAAATTTTGACACCTCAATTTGATAAAAGAAAAACATGGCAACTTTTGTAGGTTATGATACGCTATCTGCTTGAAGAGTGTCGAGGAACCGAAAATGACTAAGCTGCGCGTGGGGTTATTGTTTGGCGGTCGTTCGGGAGAACATGAAGTTTCGATCAACTCAGCACGGGCGATTGCTAAAGCCTTGAGTGCAGAGGAAAATGCTAATAAGTACGAAATACTGCCTTTTTATATCCAAAAAGATGGACGCTGGCTAGCCGGAGAAGCACCCGAAAAGGTTTTAGCAACCGGCAGTCCGCTACTGGAATCTGAAGAATCAACATCTGTTGGACATCTGACATCCAACCCTCAAGCCCAAACCCTGAGTAAGTGGCAATCTCCCTCTCAAGTTGCCCAAGTGGATGTTTGGTTTCCGATTCTCCATGGCCCCAACGGTGAAGACGGGACAATTCAAGGGTTACTAACTTTGATGCAAGTCCCCTTTGTGGGTTCTGGGGTGTTAGGTTCGGCAATGGGGATGGATAAAATTGCCATGAAAATGGCCTTTGAGCAAGCCGGACTACCACAGGTAAAATATCAGGCGATCACTAGAGCGCAGGTTTGGTCTAATCCTTGCGTATTTCCGAAACTCTGTGATCAAATTGAGGCAGCATTAGGTTATCCGGCTTTTGTCAAGCCTGCTAATTTGGGTTCATCAGTGGGTATTGCCAAAGTGCGATCGCGTCCAGAATTGGAAGCCGCTTTAGATAATGCTGCCAGTTATGACCGCCGACTAGTTGTAGAAGCTGGTGTCGTCGCCAGGGAAGTCGAGTGTGCCGTTTTAGGTAATGATCAACCCCAAGCCTCTGTCATTGGAGAGATTACTTATGACAGCGATTTTTATGATTATGAAACTAAATATACTGATGGACTGGCAGATTTACTGATACCTGCACCAATTCCAGATGCGATCGCCCGGCAAATTCAAGATATGGCTTTGCAAGCTTTTGCAGCTGTTGACGCTGCGGGGTTGGCAAGGGTAGATTTTTTCTATGTGGAAGCAACACAAGAAGTTTTGATTAACGAAATCAATACCTTACCAGGCTTTACTGCAACGAGTATGTATCCCCAACTCTGGGCGCATAGTGGAGTCTCCTTTCCAGAATTAGTTGATCGGTTAATTCAACTGGCTGTTGAAAGACATTCTCCTAGCTGATGCAGAAAATAAGCGAACTGATTTCAAATTTTTACGGTAAAAAGTCATCGGAAATACAGAATTTTGGGAAAAGTTAGCCAGATTTGGTAGCGTATATTTTACAAAAAAGCTACTAAAATCTGAACTTTTTTTACGGATACCTGATGCTTGACTCCTCCAGTACAATTTATTGACTAGAGGGGTACAAATCTGAAAGTAATCATGGAAAAAAGTCAGAGTGTACAGCGCGAGCCAACCCAACTAAGACGGGCTACTCCAGAGCTGACAAACAGGAAATCGAGACTAAGAAAAAGCTCGAATGTTCTGATATATTTGGTTGCACATCATCCTTGGCTATTGTTAACTGGATTTTTAGCCATGTTTATGGCAGGTGGTGCCTTTGCCCTGTATAGCTTAGGTAACGCTGGCCCGGTAGCACAAGAAGAACCAGAAAAAATCCCAGTTATAGTTGAAGAACCAATTAATGCGCCCTCTGAGAACACTAATCCTACACCTTTATGGATGGTGGCTGCGATCGCCCTCAGTTGTGGTAGTGGTTGCTTGATCATTTTCCGAATGCTCAAGTGGATGAAGCAGCCACAAAAAGTTCAAAAACAGATTAACCGCCATCAGGTACGCTTGGCACAGAGCAATTACCAAAAATTGGAGCCACAGCTTCCCAAGAACCAGCCAATTTTTGTGCCACAGCAACAACTCATGCCCCTTATGCAGATGCAACCAAAAACAAAACATCTGGTGACGGTTCTACCAGCAGAACACAAGCATCACTTGGATAAGCGCACAGAACCTTTAGCAGAATTGATGGATCTTCGTAAAGATAGTTCATTATCTGCACTTTTACGCCAGTATTAAAAATACTGTAAAGCAAAAACCTGTCAAAATAATACTTTTTGCAAATTAGGGCACGGTTCTACCGTGCCTTTACTAGTATCTAGAGGATATATAGCTGTTTAAACAGATTTATGTTTTGGCCTCTAATACCGTTAATAATGATACAAATACGTTGTTAGGGAACATTGCTCATTGGTGTCAACTTAACGTTAAAAGGGCGGTTAGAAACCGCGTCTACACGAGGTTTTACCCACCTCCGTGGGTTAAGAATCCTTGATTTTCTCTTAGTCCACGGAGGTGGACGAGAGTTTGTGTAGCCGCGTAAAGCCTTCGGCATAGCTTCGCTTAGCGCGTCAGCGTGCCGGAGGCTCTATTCTATTCGCCCTGGCTCTAAGTTGACGCTTGTCCCGATATAACCCAACAGCAATCAGAGAATTAACAAAAGTCCAATAATTAATGACGAATGATTAGAGTTAATAACATAATACGGTTAGTTTTGACAGCAATATTGCTGGTGTTAGTAACAGCTTGTGGCAATATTGGACTGCTACCGACTAGCGAGTTAGTGCAAAAAGCGATCGCACTTGGGCTAGAGCAAACTCAACAAAAACTTAGCCAACAGTTGGATCTAGATTTTCAAGGATTTGAAATCAAGCGGCTATCAATTACCCAGGAACAACCCCTGACGATTGAAAATTTACCAGCTTTCCGCGTTCGGGGAACCTACGACTTGATTGTTAAACTACCAAAACGGCGCTTGACGCAACCACAAAAAACCTTTGACGTTTACCTGCAAATTCAGCAAGAAGGTAAAACTTGGCGATCGCTAATTCCAGAAAAGGGTAGTAAAAATACTCAATCAATTTGGCGTAGCTATCTCATCCAATAGCTAGTATGTGCAACTAGAAAAACCATCACAATCATGTTTGTTGCTACTTTCCACAAAAGGGTAGCAAAGATACTCAACCTAATTGGCGTAACTATCTCATCGAAAAGCTGGTGTGTACAATTAGAAAAACCATCACAATCATTTACGTATAACTGCTGGAGTACAGTCATGATCGAGGTGATAGTTTCACCGGAGACAGGGCAAGATGTATATTAACTTTTTCATCAGTTCCATTGCTGGAATTGTGGTTGTGGTGCTGGCGGCTTTTGGCTTACTGCAATGGTTGCACATCCCTGCTGGTAATTTTCTTGACTGGGTAATAGGTGGTGCCAGTTTTTGGTGGCTGTTGGTAATTGTTACCGTACCGTGGAATGTGCATTTTCAAGCCAAAGAAGTCTTAGCAGAAGCAGCACAATCAACTGAAAAAGGAATTCCAGTTGATCAGAAACAAGTGAAGTATGTCACACTTTTAGCAAAGCGATCGCTCTGGGTTGCCATTGCTTTACACTTATTTTCAACCGTTGGTCTTTATACTCTTGCTGCCACTGGTATTAGTACAGTTGGGTATATAAGTTCTGGTGCAGCTTTGTTATTAACAATTCTGCGTCCAGCGATTCGAGCTTATGAGTATTTATATGCCCGGTTAGCGATGATTCGCCAAGAATGGAAGTATCCCCGCGAAGATATTTTTGAACTGCGCGATCGCTTCTCGATATTGGAACAAAAAATTCAGTCATTAGAAGATCAACTTAACCCTGAACAATCCTATTCATTACCCGCAACTCAACAACGCTTTGCTGAAGAGACTCGTAGAGATTTAGCTCGAATTTCGGCTAACTTGGAAGAATTACGGGCGACAAATCAAACTGAACATGAGCGTTTGGGGAGAGAAGCCAGAAATGCGATCGCGCAACTTTCAACTGACGGACAATTTCTCGATCATGTCCGCGAAATTATTCGATTTTTTAAGACCGCTTAAAGAAGTCGGAAGTCGGAAGTCGGAAGTACAGTTTTGTAACGGGGATTTAGCGCTGCATTGCGATCTTGGGGTCTCCCCTCTTGTGCAACTTTGTAAGACAGAACAAGACTTACATACTTGCGGCTTAATTGTTGCCGGGGACTTAAACCCACCGAATTTGTTAATTGTTGCTTTAATAGCTATAAGGAAAATTTGGAGTTGATCAATGTCTGAACAAAAGCCCGTAAGTCCGTGGAATTACAAACCTTGGTGGTGTCAGCCCTGGTCTATAGTTCTCACAGGTGTAACACTGATTGGTGGTAGCTGGTTACTATTTAAAACTATCTGGCTAACAGTTCTCGTCTCTATCCCTCTAGTGACGTGGATGGGATTTTTTGTGTTATTTTGGCCGCAACTAATGATTCGTAGTGGAATTTTGGAATCATATAAAGACTAATTCGAGCCTGATCTGATACTGTAAATTGCTCCCGGTAGAGAAAATTATCCCACCGTGTTAATAGATTTAGGTGCTGCCATCGCTCAAGCAGATGGTCACACAATTTGGGATTTTAGATTGAAAAGAGCAATCATGTCAAGTTGTGACGAAGAACTCTGGCAGTATAATAAGCTTTGATAATTTTTCGCATATACTGATCATTTCCAAGCTGACTTTGGGCAAAAGAACTTGTAAGTATCTATATACTCAGCGAATTTTGTACAGTGAAAGTTAGGGTGATATGAGCAACAGAGCAAACCAAAGGCATGAACAACATCATGCAATACAATATTTCTACATATTCAAGCGAATATTAATTTTTATTGCAGAGATGTTTAGATCACGTAGCCTTGATGCTATTAGAGCAATCCGGTGTTTGTTGCAAAATTTCCAGCATACTAGACTTTCCTGGCTAAGGCTGAGACACTCATCTGTGAAAATGCAAGCTGTTCCTCTACCTGAAAATGAAGCAGAAAGGCTCAAAGCATTGGCGGACTATAATATTCTGGATACTCTACCGGAACAGGCATTTGATGACCTAATTGCTCTGGCTGCCTACATTTGTAAGACTCCAATTGCTTTAATTAGCTTAGTAGATAGCGATCGCCAATGGTTTAAATCTCAGGTTGGACTAGAAGCTAAGGAAACACCCAGAGAGTTGAGTTTTTGTGCCCATGCCATTCTTCAACCAGATGATATATTAGTGGTTCCCAACGCGCTCAAGGACGATCGCTTTCATAACAATCCCCTAGTCAAAGGTAATCCCAATATTCGTTTTTATGCTGGTGCCCCACTAGTTACACCCAATGGTTTTGCCATCGGAACGTTGTGTGTGATTGATACCATTCCTCGTTTCCTAAGTTACCAGCAGTTGGATGCACTCCGCCGCTTAACTCGGCAGGTGATCGCTCAGATGGAACTGATTGAGGAAGTTCGCAACCGCAAACAAGCAGAGATGGAAGGAAGACAGTTGTCGCTGACAGATGAACTAACAGGTTTGCATAACCGACGTGGGTTCTTTTTGTTGGCTGAACAACAGTTAAAAATTGCTCACTGCATGAAAGTTTTTTGCTGGGTGATCTTCATTGATTTAGATGGGCTAAAACTGATTAACGACACCCTTGGTCACGACATGGGAGATGCTTTGATTGTTGATGCTGCTCAATTACTCAAGCAAAGTTTTCCGAACTCAGATATTGTTGCTCGCTTAGGTGGAGACGAGTTCATTGTTTTCATCTCCAGCTACTTTCAGGACGCTGATAGCATCCAAGCGTGTCTGCAAGCAAATATCGCCAACTTTAATCAACAGCAAAACCGTAGTTATGAACTCTCGATGAGTATAGGGATAGAGCGTTACTCACCAGAAAGCAATATGTCACTAGAAGAACTAATCGCCAGGTCTGACGAATTAATGTACGCTCATAAGCATCTCAAGCGACAATCTATTGGATGAAGAGGGCGGGAAAACTCTTAACCAATTCAAAATTCAAAATTCAAAATTCAAACATTTTAGACATTTTCAGACGAAGCGAAAAGTGTGCAGAAGAGGAGGTTTCCCCCATGAACACCTTTTCAAGAGAGAGAAGTGCCTTGCGGGGGTGGAGGAGTTTGTGGCAACTTCGGGGGATTTAAACCCCGACTGAAACTGGCGCTAACTGTATTGTTGGGGTCTTAAACCCTTTGATTTACGGTAAAATATTGTGCAGATGTTGTACAGCTAAAGGTGCGCCGCAGCTACGCCCGCACTTCGACCTTTCGACAAGCTCAGGGCAGGCAAGCTCAGTGACCATCGTAGACATCGCTCTTTTTCTGCTCTCGTACACCATACCTCCAAAGTGCTAATTTACCACTTGGGTGCCATGACTGCGGGGATCATCTTGACTAGCTGTTGGTGCTACTGGGGCTGAAAATTTGGAAACTTTCCCGCTAGCTTGAGCGTAGGGGAGAGAGGAACCAGTAACCAAAGCTTCTAAGTTGCTAGCCATAATCGTCCGGGGTTGATCGCCGATCGCTTGGGCTATGGTTTCCCCCTGTTGGCTCAAAAATACAAAGTGGGGAATCCCATCCACCCGATATTTCAGCATTTCTGGTAGCCACTTAATATTATCCACATTTAGCATGACAAAATTCATCTTGTCAGCATACTCTGTTTCCAGTTGGGTGATATCTGGTGCCATTTTCTGACAGACAGTACACCAGTCAGCATAAAATTCCACTAGAGATGGTTTGCCGTTGCTGACGGCTACTTCTAAGGGTGTGGACGCATCACTTAATTTGGCAAGGGAAGCGGAGGTTGTTTCAGTTCGCAATCCTAAGAAGAGGGCAACGCTAAGAGCGATCGCTACCATTACAATTAAAAAGTTTCTCAAACGCTTCCCGAATGTAGATTCAGACTTATCAGCAGAATTAACAGGTGAATCAGTACTCATAACGGCATTATTAAAACTTATCGAACAGAATTCAGGAGTCAGGAGTCAGAATTCAGAATTCAGAATGAATTTTGACCGAAAAAGCGGATGAATAACCTCTTTTTAGACACCCCACTAAATCGTAGATTTAGTGGTCAACTTTCGTAGTGGCGGGTCTCAATCCCCGACTGAAAGATTGGTGAATTCTGAATTCTGGATTCTGTATTCCTCTTCAGTTTAGCTAGCGATCGCCACTTAAAACTTAAATGAGAGAGAAAAAAAGCTAGTCTGTAACATACTCTATACTTATCTCTTCTAAAAAAGAGAGTAATATTACTGATTTTTTCCCGAAAAATTTAAGTTAGATATGGTACTTCCTACGTATTTACTTATACTTTCCAAGTATGAAGTATTCAATCTGTAATTTCTTAAATTACAAATAATGATTAGAAAAACCTTGGTTAGAAATCAGCCAGAGATCGGCAAGTTCGTGGGCAAACTGAGGATTTTTACTGGATTTATAACACTCAGCTTTGTGACAGTAGTAGTATTGTGCAACTATCAGGATGCGCTCGCCCAAACTCCTAATCCTCAAATGTTACCACCTGGTCGATTAGAAGAGATTCCTGTCACTCCCTTACCTTCAGATGTATTGCCGAAGCTACCAGACAAGAATCAATTGCTTCCATCCCCAAAAGTACCGAATCAGCCAATTCCGGGACAGGATGACCCTAATGCTAGATTTCGGGTTGATCGCATTGAAGTCGTTGGTAGTACAGTTTTCAAACCAGAACAGTTTGCCACTGTTACCGCTCCCTTTGTGGGACGGGAACTGACGTTTGCAGAGTTGTTGCAAGTTAGAGATGCGATCACGAAGCTTTACGCCGATCGCGGCTATGTAACCACGGGGGCGTTGATTATACCGCAGACACTAGAAGCCGGGGTGATCAAAATTCAGGTGATCGAGGGTAGTGTACAAGAAATCAAGATTATCGGTAATCGGCGATTGAGCAGTAAATATATTCGCGATCGCATCCAACTTGGTGCTGGCAAACCCTTAAATGTACCCCGCTTACTGGAAAAGCTGCAACTACTCCGTCTCGATCCGCGAATTCAAAACCTGTCAGCCGAGTTGCAAACAGGCGTCCGTCCGGGAACCAATATATTGCTAGTCGAGGTTGAAGAAGCAAATACCTTCAAGGCGACAGCAACCCTGGATAATGGGCGATCGCCGAGTGTCGGCAGTTTTCGCCGGGGAGTGGATCTGCAAGAAGCCAATTTACTGGGCTTGGGCGATACCTTGAGCGTGGGATACGCCAATACTGATGGCAGTAATACGCTCAATGCCAATTACACGCTGCCAATTAATGCCCACAATGGCACTGTATTTTTTGGTTTTAACCAGGGATGGAACCACGTTATTGAAAAGCCATTCAACGTCCTTGATATTCAGTCAAATACCCAGTATTACGAATTAGGCTATCGGCAACCACTGGTGCAAAAACCAACCCAAGAGTTGGCGATCGGGCTGTCATTCACGCGCCAGTCAAGCCAAACTGAGTTGGGTCTTGATAACATTGGGCCGTTTAAACTCTCTCCCGGTGCAGATGCGAACGGAAAAACCAATATTTCGGCTCTGCGCTTTTTTCAAGAATATACCCAGCGAAGCAACCAATATGTATTTGCGGCGCGATCGCAATTGAGCTTTGGCGTAGATTGGTTCGATGCTAATGTCAGCAATACTGAACCAGATAGTCGCTTTTTTGCGTGGCGCGGACAGGCGCAGTGGGTGCGGCAATTAGCACCCGACACTCTATTTTTAGTCAGGGGCGATTTGCAATTAGCGGCAGATTCCTTAGTGCCTTTGGAACAATTTGGTCTGGGTGGACAGCTAAGTGTACGCGGCTATCGCCAAGACGCATTACTCACAGATAATGGTCTGTTATTTTCGGCAGAACTTCGAGTACCCATTGTCCGCGCTGCCAAGATTGGCGGAGTGCTGCAAGTGACGCCCTTTATTGAAGTTGGCAAAGGCTGGAATGTCAAGGGCGAAAATCCATCACCTAGTACGCTTCTTAGTACTGGGTTGGGGCTGTTGTGGAAACAGGGTGATGACTTCTTGGTTCGCCTAGATTGGGGCATTCCCCTGATCTCAGTGGAGGGTGAAAGGCGATCGCTCCAAGAAAATGGGCTGTACTTTTCGGTGCGCTATTCGCCGTTTTGAGCGAGGCGATAGATTTAACGTGAGTTCGACGAACTACAAAAAAGCAAAAGGAAGAGACGGTAAGTGTTTGGGACAGATATTTAAGTGAGGGTTTTGTCAATAGGGTTCGATTAAGGTACACGTCCCATATTTGCTACTTCGGCGACTCCATTTGCTACTTCGGCGACTCCATTTGCTATTTCGGCGACTCCATTTGCTATTTCGGCGACTCCATTTGCTATTTCGGCGACTCCATTTGCTATTTCGGCGACTCCATTTGCTATTTCGGCGACTC
>NZ_JBALFC010000001.1:0-169050 GCF_036917755.1 Nostoc sp. | reverse complement strand
AAAAAATAATTAAAACTAAAATGCCTGATAAATCAGGCGGATAGCTTTCATCCCCCGGCTAAAAGCCGGAGGTTCTCAGCATAGGTACGATAGAAGATACCCAACCTAAAGTTTTCAATCTGTTTGGGTCGAAGATTTATGATTGGGTTGCCATTCTCTAAAGAATACCTCCATCCATTGAGGGGGTGATGATTTATTTCAGTCAAAATCGCTTCGATGCTAATATCCAAGACTTCTCTGGCTTACTAGATGGCGATTCTCTACTGATGGTTTACGGTGGATTTGCCGCCGAAGTTGAGATATTTATGCTACTAATTGCTGCACATTGTGAAACTACACTCAGAGGTAGGTGATGCCCACGGCGGGCTACGCCTACGCTAATAAACTATAAGTTTTTATACTATACTTACAAAATTGCTACAATCGTGCTTAGTTTTGTTAGTTACCATTCACGATGAGTCGTTTTTAACTAGTGTTCAGTTCATAAACTGTCACTCACCAGATCCCCGGTATTCTTGCAAAAGAGATATTCTTAGTTAGTGCAAGGAGTGATACCATTTCACCAGATGTTTGTCACAAGTTATCCCGGCAATGCTCTCTCCTAAGGGAGTGTTGCAGATTTCAAATGTTACATCAAACGAGTGAGTTGGTATAAGCTTTTACGGGAAAGCGCTTGAGTGAGCAAAACCTCAAGCGCTTTTTCGTGTATAAATAAAATAGTTCTACTCTCTGGACGATCATACAGATGTTTTTAAATACACATATACCAGAGAAGGGAACTACTTTTATAACACTTGTTGCAACATATACTTGATGGCTATAAATCTCAGCCTATATAAATATCTCTACCCTCAGAGATATTGACAATATTCTTACCCACCAAACTTAATTCTGAGCATTACCTGCGCGGAGTAATCTCCGTAGGATTTGCATATTACTCTCAGTTTCCTGTCCCTGCTTCTTCGACTACTGCACCGAACCTCTACTTCTCCAGCGCGTTGGTGGACGTTATCGCTTCATCCACAGGTTACTCCAAGAACATTTTGCAGCAATGCCCTTGGAAAAATAGCCTACATAGCTTTTGAACATAAATTACACTCACTTAATATCTCAAGCTTGCGCGTTCCATCAAAAGCTCTTTAAGTGACTGGACGTAGCACACGAATTAGTTTTCCTTGCAACGGTTCTTCTGCTGTCACAGCCTCATCTATCCGTGCTGCAAACTGTTCCCAATTACGATTGTTCGTGCAAACAATAATACCGAAGTGGTTAGAATCACGACGATGCAAACGGATAAAATCAACTCTGTTGATAGTTAATATTGAGCGTTCTTGACTTATGGCAAATGCTAGTACTTCCTCATCAGGTATACCTTGGTCTGCATTTTCTGCTTGTTGAACTATCAAAACATCATGCCCCAAAGCGCGTAATAATTCCACAACTGGAAACGGAAACTGCTCATCTGCGTAAAACCGTGCCATCGACTAGGCTACCTGATTACGCTCAATTGCCAATTCGATTTCATCGGGATGAGCTTCTGCATATACCCAAGCATTAGCTAAATCTGTAGCTGTAATAGTTGGATAGCTCATCAAAAGGTCAGCATCACTATATCCAAGACGGCGAGCTTCCACAAGTACCCAGACGGGAATACGAGTTTTAGCGATGCGAGCCTCTCCACCACAGACTCTAGGAGTTTTCTCAACTCCTTGCCAATTGTTGCCGAGACTTTGAGCAAGTAACTGTATAGCCTGCAATTTTTCACCAGGACTGAGGGCAAGAAGTTGTTGTTCTAACTCTTTGAGTGTCACGGATGTAAATCCTCTGATGTTTTGTCAGGCTACATTGACAATTTTATCGATTACTAAGTACAACATTTCATTAATTCATAGCAAATTCTCTGCGTCCCTCCGCGCTTCCTTTTGCGTTTAAATTTCAACCCTCAATTCGCCACGATTTTACGCAAAGCTATACTTAGTACAGCATTTCATTTATTCGTAGCGAATTAAATTTGGTAATACCCGACAATGCTAATGCATCGGCTTGTATTGTTAATGCATCGGCTTACATTGTTAATGCGTCGGGTTGCATTGTTAATGCGTCGGGTTGCATTGTTAATGCGTCGGGTTGCATTGTTAATGCATCGGCTTGCATTAAAAACGCTACGCTTTTACGCAAAGCTATACTTAGCTGACTACAAAATTCACCAACTTTCCAGGCACCACAATTACCTTTTTAATCTCTTTGCCTTCGATGTAACGTTGAGCAATTTCTGATTCACGGGCGTATTTCTCCAACGCTGCTTTATCTGCTTGTGCTGGTACTTGAATCGCGCCGCGAGTTTTACCCATAACTTGAATCACTAAAGTGATTTCATCAGCTACCAAAGCAACAGGGTCAAATGATGGCCAAGTTTGAGTGTGAACTGAATCACTTTCACCCAATAAATGCCATAATTCATCAGCAATGTGTGGTGCAAAGGGTGCTAGTAACACCACTAAAGTCCGAATACCTTCTGCATAAATTGGTGAATTTTTACCGTCAGCATCAGTTAGGGCGTTACTCAACTTCATCAATTCGGAAATAGCTGTGTTGAATTGATATTCGTCTTCCACGTCTTCTGTCACCGCTTGAATAGCCGTGTGAATCGCCCGTCGCAATTCTTTTTCTGTTTTAGTTAAATCAGATTGGGCTTTCTTACGAGATACCCCAGCCGCAACATAATCTGTCACCAAACGCCAAACCCGATTTAGAAAGCGGAATTGTCCTTCGACATCGGCTTCATCCCATTCCAGGTCTTTTTCTGGCGGCGCTTTGAACAAAATGAACATCCGCGCTGTGTCTATACCGTATTTGGAAATTACATCTTCTGGCGCTACACCGTTGCCTTTTGATTTAGACATGGTGGCGTAGAGACGTTGCAATGGTTCACCTGTATCGGGGTCACGGGGGTCGGCTGAATTTACTAAATTAGAAGGAATCCATTTATCTTTACCGCCCTTGTTGGGATTTAGGTAAGTTAAACCCTGTACCATACCTTGAGTTAACAGGCGTTGAAAGGGTTCATCAAAGTTCAGTAACCCTCTGTCCCGCAACACCTTAGTAAAGAACCGCGAATACAACAAATGTAAAATCGCGTGTTCAATGCCACCCACATACTGATTAACTGGCATCCAGTCATTGATTTTACTGGAATCGAAAACCTGTTGTTCATTTTTAGCGTCAGGGAAGCGCAAGAAATACCACGAGGAATCAATAAAAGTATCCATCGTATCGGTTTCTCGCTTCGCCGGAGTGCCACAAGTTGGACAAGACACATTTACCCAGCTTTCTAACTGAGTTAAAGGTGAGCCGCCACGTCCAGTAAATTCCACCTCTTCCGGCAACTGTACTGGCAAATCTTTATCAGGAACTGGCACTATCCCACAGTTGGGACAGTGAATTACAGGTATCGGTGCGCCCCAGTAACGCTGCCGCGAAATTAACCAATCCCGCAAGCGATATTGCACCCGCACTTTACCAAAACCTTGTTTTTCGGCGTATTCAATTATTGCTTGTTTGGCATCTGTGGAAGCCATACCAGTAAAAGCCCCAGAATTAATTAAAATTCCTGGTTCAGTGTATGCCTGGTTATATTCAATTTGGATGAGTTGTGTAACTTCATCTATCTCTGATGTTGGAGTTAAGTCAAAATCTGCAACATCATCTGGGGAAGCGATGACAAAATCAACTGGCAAATCGTAATTTTTAGCAAACTTAAAATCCCGGACATCGTGTGCTGGTACACCCATCACTGCCCCAGTACCATATTCGTATAGTACATAGTCAGCAATCCAAATCGGCACTTCTTCGCGTGTAAACGGGTTAATTGCCACCCCACCTGTGGAGATACCGCGCTTAGGTTTGTCTTCAGAAGTACGTTCCAACTCACTTTGATTGGAAACTTCTTTAATAAAGGTTTCTACTGCTGCTTGTTGTTCTTTTGTGGTGACGCGCTTTGTTAAGGGATGTTCTGGTGCTAACACTAGGTAGCTGACACCATAAACGGTATCTGGACGTGTGGTGTATACGCCGATTTTCTCATCTATCCCAGCGATCGCAAATTCTAAGTAAGCGCCTGTGGATTTACCAATCCAGTTTGCCTGCATCAGCTTCACACGTTCCGGCCAACCTGTCAACTTATTCAAGTCATTGAGCAATTCTTCGGCGTAGTCGGTAATTTTGAAAAACCACTGCCGCAACAATTTGCGCTCAACTATTGCCCCACTGCGCCAAGAACGTCCTTCGTTATCAACTTGCTCATTTGCCAGTACAGTTTGGTCAATGGGGTCCCAGTTTACAGCTGCTTCTTTTTGGTAAGCTAACCCCGCTTGCAAAAACTGCAAGAAAATCCATTGTGTCCATTTGTAATAATCAGGTGAACAGGTAGCAAGTTCGCATTCCCAATCGATGGATAAACCAAGACGCTGCAATTGCTGCCGCATCTGGGCAATATTTTGATAAGTCCACTTTGCTGGAGGTACACCACGGTCAATGGCGGCGTTTTCTGCTGGCAAACCAAAGGCATCCCAACCCATTGGGTGTATTACCCGATACCCTTGCATTCGCTTGAGGCGGGCAATCACATCTGTAATCGTATAATTACGGACGTGACCCATATGTAGGCTGCCCGATGGATAAGGGAACATGGATAAAGCGTAAAATTTTGGCTTGTTGCTAGCTGTAGGTGTCTTATCTAAGCCAAGTTCTACCCATGTTTTTTGCCATTTTTCCTCAATCGCTGCTGGGTTATATCGAGAATCAACAGAATGACCTATTTCCAATGCTTTCATGCCTGTTACACTTTACTTCTACTAAATTTCTAGTATTTGTACTTATTAGTACATTTAAACTACTATGTTCAGGAATTATCTGTCTAGTAATTTTCTAATTTGATTTCTAAAATCAATTTACTATCTCTCTTTATCCTCTATTTTATATCCCGAAAGTTCTTAGACTAATACTCTAAGAACCTTGACTATATACTCGCTGTGAAATATAGACATAAAAAAAGTTAGTTTTGTCAACAGTCATTAAGCAATAAATCAACTGGAACATCAAGTATTAAATTTAGCCTAGTACTGAATTTTGAGAACAAGGGTAAACGATTAAATATGACGCGTAGGCATCGCTGACTTAAAAAGTGTGCTTCTAACCCCGATGGTTGAAAATTTTTTAAGCACTATTGCTTATTGACAAAAAATAGTTTGTAATCTTAACTTGTCATCAATGTTCTGAACCTGAGAACGAGAAATATGATGTAGTCGGCGAGGAAGCTCTGATCTGAGGTTGAGAGCAGGATTGCTGGCAGACAAAGAATTAAAGGTCAAAATATAGAAAAAAAATTAAGAATGTGATTAAATATCATAACAATCATTTTGAAGTGGCATCTCTAGCTCACAATAAAAAGAAAGGGATTCAGAGATTGAGTGAGCAATGCTCTATCCTGGCAACAGGAGGATACTCAAGGTCTACCAGCAGTAGCAAGAATAGTAGTGGTGCATTCCAGTTATCTAGGCGATGTCTAACAACAAGCCACTACGCATCTACGCATAAAAAAACCCCCAGTGGCTGTTAGCCAACCAGGGGAGCTAGTTATCAGGGTGCATCTACCAATTAAATGTTCTCAGGTTGAACACCATAATCCGGATAAATTTGTACAATCGTCAGTTATTTTTTTAAATAAAAAACCCCAGTGGGTGTTAGCCAACCAGGGGAGTGAGTTATCAGGGTGCATCTACCAATTAAATGTTCTCAGGCAAATGGGTAGCTACCGGATAAACTAGCAAAGGTTGAAGTTGTTATTGTTTATCAGAGAAAAACCCCAGAGGGGTTAGTTATCAGGACAGACCTACCAATCAAATGACCGGTGCGTTGCCTTAACAAATTGGTGTGTCAGAGATGATTACTGCTTTCGGACTTATGCACAAGAAATCCCCCAAACCCCTGAAAAAGGGAACTCTAAGAGCGAACTTTTCAGGGGAGCCAGTGCCTTGCTGTTAGTGTAGCGGTAGCAAGATAGGAACGCGCAGGGTAGGAACTACTGAAAGGGTTCCCCGACTCTTAAAGCCTGCTAGCAAGAGCGTCTTTGAACACCAGAAGCAACTGGCGTGGACTTATTCAGATATAGATTTCAGGTTTTCAGTGCGTAAGCGTTGTAGTTATTGAGTAATAAAAAACCCCCCAGTGGGTGTTAGCCAACCAGGGGAGCTAGTTATCAGGGTGCATCTACCAATTAAATGTTCTAGGTTTAACCACCATGCTCCGGATAAATTTATTAGAAAATTGATTGTCGTCGTGTGTCAAAGAAAACAAGAGTGGATATTAACTGAATTAGGGGAGTTAAAGATCAAGGTACATCCATCTACTAATCAAGTATTCTAGGGTTAAGCACTATTTTCTGGTAGAGAATATCTGCGTCAGAAGTTGCTGTTGTTTGCCAAAATTGAAAAAAACCCCCAGTCGGTGTTAGCCAACTAGGGGAGTTGAAGATCAAGGTGCATCTACCAATTAAGTGTTCTAGTCTTAAGTAATCCGATCCGGATAAAGTTGTAAAGGCAGAAAAAGCAAAACAACTAGAATCAGAAACATTCAGGGGTGGGATGCATCTAATTATCAGAGGGAGCGAAAAATCGACTTGAAACTTTCGCGTTTCCAACCAGATTTAGGAGGCGGACAGGAGAAACTGTGACCCAGGAATTCCACATTTCGGTAACTCCTGTAGGGCAAAATGACTACTTGGTGCGGACGGAACAAGTCGCGCCTGGGGTGCCGTTGGCAGAAGAATTGGTGACTTGGCCTGTAGCTGATTGGTTGTTGGCTGCTGGGCATTTGATGAATGACCCGTTGAAGTCGGTGTTGCAGGGAGATATATTCGCTTCTGGCGGGAATGAAAGCGATATCGCCAGAAACTCTGTTAATTTGGTGGCGTTGGGTCAACAATTTTATAATGCCCTATTTCAAGGCACTCTCAGAGATAGTTGGATTACTGCCCAAGGTATTGCCCAGAACCACCAACAAGTACTGCGCTTACGGTTGGGGTTAAAAGATACTAGGTTAGCTCGTCTGCCTTGGGAAGTGATGCACGCAGGCGATCGCCCTCTGGCTACTGGGCCTTATGTCGCTTTTTCTCGCTTCCAAAGTGGAATTTTGGGGGCTTCCCCAATGCGATCACGAAATATGCCCACACCACGAGAAGAAGGTGGTGTAAAAGTATTGATGGTAATTGCTTCTCCCTCCGATCAAGTCCGTCTTGATTTACTCAAACAGGAAGCGATCAAACTGCAAGCAGAACTTCACCGTGTACCACGACTTGCTGAAGGTAGCAATCGGTTCCCAGAAATTGAACTCACTGTCTTAGACCAACCAGGACGGGAAGAACTGACGCAAGCTTTAGAACAAGGCAGATACCACGTTCTACACTACTCTGGTCATAGTAACTTCGGCTCTAATGGCGGAGAAATTTATCTTGCTAGTCGCAGAACTGGCTTAACGGAAATCTTGACTGGAGACGATCTGGCAGGTTTGCTCGTCAACAATAACATCCAAATGGCAGTGTTTAACTCCTGCTTGGGGGCGTACACAGCTGCGTCTGATGCCTCTTCTGATACTGGTGAACGGAACTTGGCAGAAAGTCTGGTGAAGCGCGGAATTAGAAGCGTTTTGGCGATGTCAGAACGGATTCCTGATGAAGTGGCGTTGACGCTCACACAATTGTTTTATCGTAACTTGAGTCAGGGATATCCAGTAGATTTGTGTGTAAGTCGGGTGCGCCAAGGATTAATTTCTGCCTATGGTTCTCACCAGATGTACTGGGCATTACCGATTTTATATCTCCAGCCAGAATTTGACGGTTTCTTGAGCCAGGAAGCTGAGTTATCTGAAAGTGCGGAGTTGCTGAACCAGTATAATTCGCCTTTAGGGGCAACTTCGACGATGTACTCTGGTATGGCAGATGATTCCGAGATGCCTTTAGGAATGGAGGAAATGATTCCTTCTGGTTTGGCGCGTGACTCTTCTGGGTTGGACTGGCTAGGTGAGGATACTTGGGGCGATCTCGTTGATGAAATTGAGTATGATGACCCAAGCTATGAAGAAGATTCTGCTCTAGTTTCAGATTTGTTTCGTCAGCTAGATAACCAAAAAGCTCCAACTGAACTGGATCAACAAATTCACGAAAATAGTCTTCAGCAAAGGCAGGTTTCAGAGGAAATAACTTCTCTGCAAAAGGAAGCAGATTTGTGGGGACAAACCCCAGCACCACCACCTCAAGCTGCTGGGAACTTGGCAGGAAATTGGCAAAATTCTGATTTTTCGCCGCCGCAGGCATCGCTACCAGCCTCACCAAGACCTCGTACCCGTCGCCGCAAGCTGTGGCCGATTGTGGGTATTGTCGGAATCAGTGCGATCGTATCTGCGATCGGTTTAAATTGGTGGTGGCAAAATCGACACCAAGTAACTCTGCCTAATATCCCAGTAATTCCCACTCAGTCTCTACCGATTCAAAAGCAGCAAAATATCGACTTACAGACAGCACTAACTGGAATTGTCGCCGCCACCGCTACGGAAAAATTGAGCCAGGGCGACTTGCAAGGTGGGTTGTTAGCTGTAGAAGAACTACTTAATCGTGGCGTACTGCCTGCGGCTGATACTGCCCTGAAACTGATTCCAAATAAACAAGCTGATCAGCCATCTGTGAACTTTTACAAGGGACGATTAGCTTGGCAATCTATCCAAATTGGAGACAATAACTATAGCATCGATGATGCCCGCCGTTACTGGGAAAGTGCTGCAAAAGCTAAACCAGAATCGCTTTTGTATAATAATGCTTTGGGATTTGCCTATTACACAGAAGGCAATCTAAATCGAGCCAATGATTCTTGGTTCAAGGCTTTGAATTTAGCTCTCAAAGAACAGAAGACAGACTCAACATCTACAGTACCTCAAGATGCTTTAACTTCCTATGCTGGTTTAGCTCTTGGACTGTATAAATCTGCACTTAGTCAACCTAATGGTAAGCAGACACAATATTTAAATGAAGCGATCAAGTTGCGGCAATTGGTTCTCAAGTCTGATCCAGTAAATTTCCAGGTAGATAAATTAGCTAAAAATTGGCTGTGGACAGAGAAGGCGATTGAAGATTGGCGATCGCTCCTTCAGGAAAAAGGTGAAGAACAGTAATATGTTGCGTGGTGCGATCGCTTGTGACTCTGAATGAAAACAGAAATTTACCATTCAAGTTTCTAGTAAAACAAGCTAGTATTTAAGCGGTGAATTTTCCTTTTCAGTCTGATTAAATTACCACATACTCAACCGTCTATGAAGCCCTTGATGGCTGCTATGACAATGCTGACAGCAGGATGATCAACTGCTTTTTCCAGAGCTTCTGATCCTGCTTCCTTCAGGGCATTGACAATTCGAGCTTTCAATTTTGGCTTTCGTTCTATTTCCTCTACTGCTTTGACGCCAACAATCGCAGTATTAGAATATTCCTGTGAAAGTTGATCTAAAAGTTCTTTAATATCTTTTGCAGCTTGTGCCAAGTTTTGCGAGTTGTTGATTTGAGTGCCAATTTTATCACGCATGACTTTATCACCACCAACGTTATCCCCAGAGCCGTATTGATTTACTGTTGACATCGAATTATTTTCCTTTTGACGAGTTTGATTTTGTTCTTGAACTTGATTTAGGTTGAAATATATATTAGATGGTATTTGCGGAGATTGAGGAGGATTCACTTCAACCCCTAACTGCTCTACAAACAACCTCTGTTTCCCCCTATCTATCACATTATCAATTAAGCTCAAAACCTCAACCATTTGATAGATTTTTTGACATTGAATGCGTTCTTGCTTATCGGCTACAAACTGTCGCAATATCTCAAAGGAGTAAAAGTGTGGTTCTTGGCTATCTTTGCAGGTGTGGCAATTACAGCGGATTAACTTGTTGTACTTCAGTCGCTTGTAGAAGGCATGAATTTTATCAAGTTCATGTGTAACTATGGTCATCCAATCTCTTTGGTAACGACCTGAAACTCGAATCCTAATCTCCCGCTTGCCGTAATATTCAATCACCTCTGCCTTCGTCTGGTCTGTGTAGAGAACGACACCGCTTTTCCAGACACATTGTTGTTGATTAATCAACTCATGCATGGCGACGATGAACTGGGTGATGATGCCTTTGGGCATGAACTCGTAAGTGTAACGCAGAATCAGGTTGTCGGTTTCATCCCAGTTATAGGAGGGTTGATTAGCAGATAGCAGTTGTGGGGCAATATACTTTCCTTGGCTTCTAGGAATTTCATAGCACAGCTTGAAGTTGATCATCAGGCGCAATAGTTCATCATGCATCGCGGCGTATTCATCTTCACACCAGATGTTTGCCAAGTCAGACCGTGTGAAACTGCCCAGATTACGAATCACCTTTTCATTATCCAGTACTTTGTAGACTGCATCAGTTCCCCACTTGGGTTTGAGGATGACGGTCTTGTTCAAAAGTGGGTCTTCCTGGAAGTGCAAGCATACTCCCAAATCGTGCAGATAGCTGCTCAACTGCAACTTGTCATTTCTTTGAGTGAACCCATTTTGTTGGCAGATGTTCAGGTATTCATCCAAGCCGATGTAATTGCGTGCTTCACTCTCCAAAGCTTCCCGGACTCTAACCCAGGTTTTTGGGAGCGGACTGCCAATATGGGATAGGTTTTTAATGTAATGCTTGATTTTTTCTAAAACTTGTTCTAAACCTCTGTTGTCAGCAAGGTTTGTTGGTAAAGTCTCCTTCAAATTAGTAAACTGCCCCCGTAACTGGGGTTCATTAATTTCCCTGTGGCGATTTTGCTTCTCATTTTTGATAATTAGCAGCGGACTGTTATCGCTCAACAGTTCTACAACATTCAACCAGTAATAAAAATCTGTGTCTTCCTTGCGGGTATCTGCCACTAAAGCATAGAGGGAACGCTTGGTGAGGAAAAATTGGTGAGTAGCATGGTAAATCTCTTGCCCCCCAAAGTCCCAAATATTGACTCGAAATTCTCGCCCATTTTCCATTGTGAAAGCCCACTGGATAACCTCAATTCCCTTCGTAGAGTTTTCCTCTCGGAGTTGATAATTTTGGTCTTCAATTTTCTTAGCCAGTGTTGTCTTCCCTGCTCCTCCTTCGCCAACTATTAGTAACTTTGCTTCACACAGATAATCTGTACCTTCTGCTTGCAGTTGTCGAAAATAATCCTTAATCGCCTTAATACCTTTTGCAACAATTTCTGGTGGTGGCTTGTCGATGGGGTTCCCGCTTAAATACAGGGAAGTGAGTTGTTGCAGATCAGCGATCGCTTCTGGCAGTGTCGTTAATTGGTTGCCCCTTAAATCCAGGGAAGTGAGTTGTTGCAGATCAGCGATCGCTTCTGGCAGTGTCGTTAATTGGTTGTAGCTTAAATCCAGGAAAGTGAGTTGTTGCAGGCGGGCGATCGCTTCTGGCAGTGTCGTTAATTGGTTGTCGCTTAAATTCAGGGAAGTGAGTTGTTGCAGGCGGGCGATCGCTTCTGGCAGTGTCGTTAATTTGTTGACGCTTAAATTCAGGGAAGTGAGTTGTTGCAGGCGGGCGATCGCTTCTGGCAGTGTCGTTAATTTGTTGAAGCTTAAATCCAGGGAAGTGAGTTGTTGCAGGCAGGTGATGGCTTCTGGCAGCGTTGTAATTTGGTTGAAGCTTAAATTCAGCGATGTGAGATTTTGCAGGTGTGCGAGTGCTTCTGGCAGCGTTGTAATTTGGTTGCCGCTTAAATTCAACACTTCCAACCATTCTAGGTCAAACACTTTAGCAGGAATCTCTGTTAATTTATTCTTGTCATTAGTGTTCCCAAAACGGCTTAAATCTAATTCTTTAAGCCGTTTCTTGTTCGCTTCTCGGATTTTTTCAAGGAAACGTTGAGGCGTATTTGCCATACTGAGGTTCACCTGTCAACGAAAGTTATATGTAATGCTCCTGGTTCGCTGGACAATCTCGCAACCACTAATATTTTGTACTACTCTCAACACCCGCCAAAGGTTAAAAACCTATAGCTAATGGCGAAAGTCCTCTTAAGAGGGCTAAATTCTTTCCAGGCTTAGGTTTTAGTCTACTTGAGTAGCTTTGGCTATTGGTTCCTAGAACTTCGAGTTTCAGGCGATCGCAGTTACTAATTAAGGATGCTGCAAGATATCAAAGCAATCTACTATCCTGTGTAACATTACACGAGTGCTAATAATTTTT
The DNA here is from genome assembly GCF_036917755.1 of Nostoc sp. Lineage (GTDB taxonomy): Bacteria > Cyanobacteriota > Cyanobacteriia > Cyanobacteriales > Nostocaceae > Nostoc. Next base: position 156,768 of record NZ_JBALFC010000001.1, on the reverse strand, counting down.
ACTGAATCTCAAAAGAATTTATCATTACCAATGGTTCAGATTGGCTTGTAAACGAGTCTTTTATACTCATTAATGAGGCTCGGAACTCCGTTAATGAGCCTTTGATACTCGTGAACGAGGATATTTTGCCGGTTAATGAGGATATTTTGCCGGTTCACGAGGATATTTTGCTAGTTCACGAGGATATTTTGCTAGTTCACGAGGATATTTTGCCGGTTCACGAGGATATTTTGCTAGTTCACGAGGATATTTTGCCGGTTCACGAGGATATTTTGCCGGTTCACGAGGATATTTTGCCGGTTCACGAGGATATTTTGCCGGTTCACGAGTCTTTGTAATTCGTCGATGAATCTCAAATACTCATAGACGAGTCTTTGAGACTCACTCACGAACACTTGGAACTTGTGAATGAGTATTTTAGCTTTGTGGATGAGTATTTCAGACTCGCGCACGAGTGTTTGTCACTCATTAATGATGTTCAGCAATTAAATTCAACTCTGGGAACGCTAGCGACTGAATGCGGTCATTTCCCCTAAATTGCCTAACTTGATACTCACCTTCAATTAGTTGGTAAATCGAGATGGTTGGTTGTTTAGGATTACCAATAAAGCGCCTACCACCTAAACCTAGATAGTCTACAATCCAATATTCTGGAATGCCTAAAGACTCGTAATCTTCTAGCTTCAAAGCATAATCATCACTCCAATTGGTAGAAACAACTTCTACAACCAACTTGACGGAACTACCCCGCGTAATGATAGATTCTTTATTCCAGCGAGGTTCATTCCTAACAGCTTTTCTATCAAGAACGATTACATCTGGTTCATAACCTGAATCAGTGTTAACTGACTTGATGATGCATTCTTTAGGGATAAAACAAGGAATGGACAAACGGGTGATTTCAATAAACAAAGAACCATTAATAAACCCAGCTATCTCTGAGTGCTTCCCTCTTGGCTTAGGCATTTCAACAATTACCCCATCATGTAGTTCATAATGCCTGTCTGAAGATTCGGCATACCAGGCGATAAACTCATCAAATGTTACTTGTTTGGTTAAGGCTTGAGTCATACTTTGCCCCCTTGCTTTATGTCAAATTTGACCCCTCTCCAAACCTCTGCCCGACACGGGGAGAGGCTTAATAAGCGAACTGAGGTTAAACTTTTGCCGCAGCAGCATTTGGTAAACTGACTTTTAACCGCTTAAACATCGCTTCCCGTGCTTGGACAGCAAGATTATCATCTAAAGGTTGCAAGGTAATTTCCTGCTGATACTTTAGCCGCAATGCTGTTTGAATTAACCAGTCGGCGACAAAAGGATTTTTCGGTAACAATGGCCCGTGGGAATAAGTAGCGATCGCATTCTGATAAAATGCTCCTTCTGTCCCATCTTCACCATTATTTCCCAAACCATACACCACTCGCCCCAATGCTTCCACTTTCCCTAGTTTGGTACGTCCACCGTGATTTTCAAAGCCTACCAAATATGGTGTGCTACCCGTCATTTCTTGTAAATCTCGCGCTAAACGAGAAGCTGTAACTTCAATTACTAAGTTGCCAATACAGCGCTTAGTATTTTCACCAGGATGAACGGAAACTAAATCGAGTATTCCCAAGCCTTCAATTCGTTGTCCTAAGCCGGGTTCATAATAGTGTCCCAGTAATTGGGGTGAACCACAGGTAAAGACTCCCGGTGTACCATTTTCGATTTTCTCGCGCATGGCGTCGGCTTTTGCACCTTGCAAATCACGCATGACAATTTCTTGCTGACGATCTTGTGCGCCACCACCAACTATGACATCTACAGTTTTAATATCTGCGGCTGTAGCATTTTGATCTAGGGGTAACACTTTAACATCGTATCCTCGCCACTGAGCGCGACGTTCTATAGTAATTACATTACCGCGATCGCCATAAGTACTCATCAGCGTCGGGTACAACCAACCAATTGTTAATTCCAAATTTTGAGAACTCATAAATAACTCTTGATTAATAACTAATAGTTTTTATCAACTTATGGTGAAATCACTCTGTGCATATCCAGACTTGGAGGAGCAATTTCTGTTTGGGTTAGCATATCGTGAATTTGTCCTCGGTGATGTGTCTGGTGGTTGAAAAAATGTGCTAGCAATAGATTCACCGGATCGCTATAAATTTTATCTTGACTATTTGTATAAGTAATTATTCCCTTCAAGAAGTCATCATCTAAATGATCAATAAATGCTGTGATGCGCTCATCTTATAAAACACGGACTGCACGCAATTCCTCAAATTTATCATAGAGGATAGCATCAAGTCTTTGAGATGACATCTCTTGACCTGTAAAGCGTCCCATCCAAATGCGATCGCCGATCATAATATGATTCAGCGTCCCATAAATACTTTTGAAAAATGCTGGTCGAGTTTGCTTGAGTTCTACATCTGAAAGTAGTGAACAAACGTCATATAACCGACGATTTGCCAGAGAATTGTAGCGTGAGAGCATCTGGAAGTGTTGAATGAGCATATCGCAAATTTAAGTGATTTATTTATGTCTTTGGGCATTGGGCATTGGGCATGAATTTTTTCCAATACCTAACTCCTAACTCCTAACTTCCGAATTTAAAGAATTTTCCGACCAGTCAAAACTTCTCGGACTTCTAACATCGCTGAATAGGTAGGCAGAATATGCAAAGTTTCATTCTCTGGTGTATGCTCTAATGCAGTAGCGATCGCCTGTCGCAAATCTTCTTCCACAATTAAATTTAACGTACTCTGAGGGGACTTTTCACTGTAACGTAGACGTAGAGCCAAATCGTAGACGCGATCGCCACTCACTACTAAAGTCCCTCCCCGTTCGACTAATTTCTCGGTATCCACGTCCCAAATCCAGGATACATCAGTACCATCGGGCGTGCGATCGTTCAATACTAGTAGTGTGGTTTTATCTGTGCTTTGAGTAACTACGCGAATGGTTTCATTGGTTCCCACAGGATTTTTTGATAATAATATCCGCACCCGTTTACCGTTAATTACTAAATCTTCAGCCCGACCAAACGCCGCTTGGAAATTGTTAATAGTATCTCTGATTGTTACTTCATCAACTCCCAACTCAATAGCCGCCGTAGCAGCAGCTAAAGTATTATATTTGTTGTACAAACCAACCAGAATTTGCGACCATTCACTACTTTCGAGAGTCGGTTTACTTTTAGTGAAACCACATTTGGGACAAGTAAAATCTCCCAAATGAGACAAATAAACACCCTTATAATCTAGAGAATGTCCACATCTGGGACAATAGATAGAATCAACAGCGTGAGGAATAGCTTCTAGATAATGTTCTGGTTCATTCAAGCCAAAGAATAACACCCGTTGGGGTAACTGCTGACCGAGGTTAGATAAAGTTGGGTCATCAGCATTGGAAATTACCACCGTTTCTACTGGTAGCGTAGAAATAACTTTTGTCCAACGCTTACTAATTGTGTCTACTTCGCCGTACCTATCGAGTTGGTCGCGGAACAAGTTTAAACAGAGAATGATTCGCGGTTGGAGTGGCGTTAACACTCTTGGTACAATATTTTCATCAACTTCCAAAATGGCGTAATCAACATCTAGTGTACCTAGTAAGTTGGTGCTTTCTAACAACGCACTCATCAAGCCATTTTCCAGATTTGCACCTGTAGAATTATGAGCGATGCGATAACCCTTGCGTTCTAGTATCGTGCATAAAAGTAGGGCTGTAGTGGTTTTGCCATTAGTACCAGCAATTAAAATCACCCCATTTTTAACTTGCTGACTCAATAACTCTAAAAGTCGGGGTTCAATGCCACGAGCGATCGCGCCTGGTAATACACTAGCAGCACCCAGACGCAAAAATTGCACAATAAACGTCACACTTTTCGCCACTGACACCGCGAAACCCAATCGCAGCCTATCTATGAATTGTATTTTGTTTCCCACATCTGTACCCTAGTCTTCTGGCGGTTGCTAATTGAAGTCTTGAAGTTGCAAATTTAATCTTGTGAGTTTAGCGAATCCTGGCTGAAAAAGCCAGCCATAGCAATTTTGGATTTGAGATTTTGCGGAAAGTTGCGTGGGCGGCTCTGCCGCGCCACTTCCTACAACGGGGGGAACCCCCGCAACGGAGTGGCTTGACTTGAGCAAACTTTCCAAGACGGATTTTAGATTGTTGAGCTTTACAGTTATGCTACTTTACCTCTGTTTTGACTTCCGCGTAGCGATACCAGCCACTTGCGAGAGATAATCTCAGTAGGCGTTATCTTAAAAAATAGTGCGCGGGTGTAATTACATATGCAGCCCAGTTTGCTGAATTCAGCACAAACTTACGACAAGTAGTAGCTTGCAAGGTTCCTTTTGATGAATAGCACAAAGTTTCTTTTTTTACATAAACAAATTACTAGCTGGCGAAAGTGGTTGTCCAAATGCCTGTTGTTGCTTGCAAGTCTGTTCATTCTCAGTATGCAACCTGCCTATGCTGGTCTTAATAATGATTTATATGATGGCAACATCTTTGTCGTTTATGCTGGCAATGGTTCATTGGTTCCTCCCAGACAGACACTAGCGCAGTCTTTAGCGCAACATAAACCCGTATTTTTGGCCTTTTATCTGGATGATAGCAGCGATTCTAAAAGATACGCTATTTCCATTTCACGGGTACAGGAATTCTATGGTCGGGTAGCAGAGATTATGCCGATTAATGTAGATACTATCCCACCGAAACAGAGCTACGACCCTACAGAACCAGGATATTACTATTCTGGGAGTGTTCCTCAAGTCGTGGTGTTTAATAAATCAGGTGAGGTAGTTTTGAATAAGAAAGGTCAAGTAGCTTTTGAAGAGATAGACGATGAATTTCGCAAAATCTTTGATTTGTTACCACGCACGGAAACAGCACAGCTAAAGCGACGAGCCTTCAATGAGTTCAGTAGTGAGTTAGCTAGGTAACTTATGGGGTAGACCAAATTGGTCTGCCCTAATTTTTAGTGCGATCTGTTACGACATTTCTGCCCATGCCAAAGGATAATATTTAAATATCTGTATTAACAGATTAGAAAGTTAATCCATAGTCTATAGTCCGTAACAAATGACTAATGACCAATGACCAATGACCAATGACCAATGACCAATGACTAATGACCAATGACCAATGACTAACTAGAGTGTATTCTGATGTCAAAGGTTTACACGACCCAGGAGCTAATTCAAATTTTGGCAGCTGAACGCCAAGCTTGCCTGAATGGAAAACGCCTAAAATTAGAAATAACAGTCTCTGGCAATCCTCTAATTGACCAGTTTCTCAGAACTGATGGGCTGCAACAGTTCACTGCCTATCAAGATTTCAAAACTGCAATTCATGACTATCAGAGGGAAAATCAAGTTTCAGGTATTATCTGGCGCGAGGTAACAGTCAAAGGTAAAAACTTGAACTATCCTCAACTAGACACCGAGTTAATAGCCCTCATCAGTGACTTAGAGATATTAAAAGCTGCTAAAAGTTCCATCGTAGAATTTTGGGATGAAGTCTCTATGGGGATGGATTTATACTTGAGTTTCAATAATAGTAAACAATACCAACAAATTGTCACATCTGATGTAAAGAGAATTGTTCAAAGAACAGAATGGGCAAGTTTGTGCAAGTGGGAAAATTCTAGCTTTTTGGAAATGATTTTGCAGCTAGGATGGGGTAAACCAGAAGAAGCTTATTATAAACGAGGAAGACCGCGATCGGGTAGTGAATATATTCATGCAGTCAATCCTGGTAATCGCCCGATTGGTTGACCGGAATTCCTTTCCTTAGTAAAGCTACGGTGTACATACAAGTCCTAAAAACTTAGCTTGATAAGGCTTTGCTCATTCTCATGCAATGGCATTGTCAGTCGATGCAATGGCACTATCAGTCGATGCAATGGCATTGTCAGTCGATACAATGGCATTGTCAGTCGATGCAATGGCATTGTCAGTCGATACAATGGCATTGTCAGTCGATACAATGGCATTGTCAGTCGATGCAATGGCATTGTCAGTCGATACAATGGCATTGCAGGTTAAAACTTGTGTGTAGACTGTAGCCTTAGTAAAAAAAGGGATGTCCGTCAGGACAGGGTAAGGTTTTTGTTTTGGGTTAGGACTTACGCAAAGCTACACGCGCTTAGAGCAATTCATTAATTGCTTCTAAGGGACTTCCAAATAAAAAAATATCCAATTATTTATTGTGGGGTGGGCATCTTGCCCGCCCAATAGCCAAAGGCGGGCAAGATGCCCACCCCACAAGATTGAATAATTTATTTCTTGCAAATCCCTAAGAAGAAAATCAGGATTTCGGCTATTGTTTGCGTAAGTCCTGTTGAGTAATTCGATTAGGCAATTTAGCTAATCCTAGAACCATGAATGCTTTCCAACAAGCGCTAGATTACCCTGATTCTCCCCGGCTCAATGCCCTATTGGTCAGTGGTGACGATCGCGATCGCAAAACCGTCATAACCTTTGCTGCCCACGGTTTGGATTGCGGTGGCGCACACACGCGGCTCAGAGGCAAGCAATTCGTTAAAGCGGCGCACTCCCTGGACGCTAGGATCGCTGCTGCTTTGATCAATTACCGCTCCGTTACGCACGACATTATCGGCAATGATCAGGCTGCCGCGACGGGAAAGCTTGAGCGCCCACGCGAAGTAATGCGGATTGTTTGGCTTGTCAGCGTCAATGAAGATCAGGTCAAATGGGCTGTTACCCTCGGCGGCAATCTGTGGCAGCGTCGAGAGTGCCTGTCCGAGGCGGAGGTCAACAATGTCGGCTAGACCAGCGTGGGCGATGTTGGCGCGGGCGACTTCGGCGTGCTTTGGGTCAGCCTCCAGCGTGATCAGACGACCGTCGCTGGGTAGCGCCCGCGCCAGCCAGATAGTACTGTAGCCGCCCAGCGTGCCAATCTCCAGGATGGTTCGCGCCCTTTGAATTTGCGCCAACAGCAGCAGCAGTTTGCCCTGGTTTGGCGAAACGTTGTGTGGCGGCAGTCCGGCCGCAGCGCTGGTCTGGAGCGCCGCATCCAGTGCGGGGTCGGGCGGCACAAGCAGATCGGTAAAGTAACGATCAACCGCAGTCCATTGCTCTTGAGTCATCAGATTCCTCGCTTTTTTCCCTATCCATCTATAGTGTTTCCTAATCTAGTGACATACAGCTAACCTCACCCCGATAAAGCTGTGCTTTATCTGAACCGTGTTGCTTTATCTCCCCTCTCCTTAGTAAGGAGAGGGGTTGGGGGTGAGGTTTTGATATGATGTAAGCACACACCTGAGAACCGCTATAAAATACTCAAGATTAGGTGTCAGAGCTTGCTTGGTTAGAAAGGATTGTAATGATTTCATTCAAGGGGCGATCGCGATCGCATTCTTCTGGTGTTTCCTTACCCAAGGAGGTTTCTTTCACCAACCGATAAACATCGGCTGCTCCGTAAAAAATGCGCTCAGTCAGACCTAACTCTTTAAAGGTTTCTGCAATCTCTTCCATTTCTCCTATCCAACGATGCGCTTTCGGTGTCATCGATGGAATGGAACGCGTTAAAATGCTAGCAAGTTCCTGTTGGCTACTAGACACTTCATCCCATAGTTCCTGATCCAACCCTAAACGATGGGCTGCAATTAGTAATTCTGTGCCGATTGCTGTCAGTCCTTTTGTCAGGGCTGCATAGGACATTTTCAACCCGGAAGCTTGACCAATTTCATCACCAATCACCCGCACATCCAAGCCATGATCTCGCAGTTGTTGGAGTTGATTGGCCTGTTTTCCCGAAGTATAAATGCGGGTGCGATTGGGAACTCGCGGTGGTGGGCCAATAATTGATGCATCTACGAATGTTCCCCCAACTGATTCAATAAGTTGAGCAATATTTATGACTTTTTGGGGTGCGATCGCATTACAGTCAACGTAGAGAATCGATTTACCAACATTGCTGATCACCTCAGCTACTTCCTTTGCTGCTTGGATGGCGGCTGCGGGGACTAGAATTGATAAGATTACATCAGATTCAATTACCAGTTGTGTGAGAGAACCCACATCTTGGATGTTGGCTGCGGCTGCTAATTGCCGAGTTCGTTCACTGCGATCGTCTAGAGCCGCAATAGTTTTCAATCCATGTTGATTGAGAACAGCTGCGATCGCTTGTCCCATATCACCTGGACTTAAAATACCAATAGTTTGGATAGGCATGGAAAGTTTTATATTTACTTTGTGGCTGACAAGTTAATTTGTGGTAATTGAGTCGTCAACAAACTCCGATAAATTGATATAGATGCCGTATTTAAATCAAACCACGGATCAGCTTAACAAGCAAGCTACCTGCTGAGAGAGTTTCAAGCCCTGATAGAGATTTTGATGGATTGCAATTCGCAGTGTGGAAATATTTAGCCTCTGAAACTTTACGTTTTAATTCCTAATAGACATCTCCAAAAAATGCCAATACCACTCTGTGAGGGAACTCCAACAAGCGATCGCCAATTGCAAACCTCACTCAGTTTCAACGCCAAAATAAGGATTTGAGGTGCGGTGGATAATACCACCCATCGACTCTAACAGGGTTAGTCATTAATCAACGAAAATCGGCGGGAATCCCATCCCTTCAAGGGGTGGGAGGGATAGCCGCCCGCCGATTTAGTCATTAGTTATTAGTCATTAGTCATTGGTACTAATGACTAATGACTAATGACTAATGACTTCGATTTGCCCCCGGCTTCAAGCCGGGGGATGAGTTAAATTAAACATATATTTTCTTCAAAAACCGCTTTCAGCTAATTGTATAAACTTTACATTATATAAGCGCTAATTAACCTCAAAGCCTTTATAAATGAAGGATAAAAATCTAATTTACTGATAAGCATAATTTTGTATGTTATATTGGCTACCTCAATATTGTGCTAAGATAACGGAATGAATTCCACTTACAATTCGAGTCTCAATCGTATTACCTTAACGCATAACTAATCTAGTAATTACTGTGGTCAAGATGATGAAAGAATTGAAGCAGGCTTTTCTGGCTATTCTAATGGTGTTGGGTGTTATTGGCTCTGTAGCACTCGGTTCAAAAATAAGTTTTGCTATGACTCGACTGGCGCAAAACAATGAGCAGCAAATACCAGAAACAAAGCCACCTTTACCTAGTAAATACAGCGATAACTCAAATAAGCTTGATAGCGAACTGAAGCTCAAAACGCAAGATGACGTAACCAAGCTTTTAGGCAATCGGAAAATTAAAGAAATTAAATTCCTAAAGTGGAAAGATGCTAAACCACTAAACGAAGATAATCCCAATATCGACGGCAACCGTAAGGTTTGGAAAGTTACAGCTGATTATCTAGGCGGCATCGACTTTGACAGTGGGCGTTGTAAATCAAATGCCAAGTTGACTCAAGTGCTGGATGCCGAGACTGGTGATAATCTAATGCTTGAAGTACGTTGCCCTAAAGGTAACTTTGAGTCTGGTTTTCCTAAGCCTACTGCTGAAGAGTTAAGGATATTGGAAAACTCTAGGTAACTATAGGACTCATATTTGATTTTTGAAAAAAACTCAGTACACTTGTTATAAGAGTGCGATCGCATTACAGTCAACAAACTCTGATAAATTGATATAGATCCCGTATTTAAATCAAACCACGGATCAGCTTAACAAGCAACCTATCTGCTGAGAGAGTTTCAAGTCTTGATAGGGATTGTGATGGATTGCAATAGTAGCTACTCGTGGTAGAAGTGAGAAAGCGAGATGACTTATTGAAACCCTATAATATCAATCGCCGCAACTCTGGAAAAACCTTAGACACCTTACTCAACACATAATCACCATAGGTTCCACGAAAATCATGAACGTTAGCTTGATCCCAGCGATCGCCTATATAATCATTCGCTACTATATTATCTAATTCAATCGGCTTCACTTCTACATCGAAATTGGGATCGAAAAAGAAGGGGAACGAAAGGCGATGATTTTGGGACTGGTTTTGTACACGGTGAGGTGTAGAACGATACAAACCTGCGGTCATCTTCTCTAACATATCGCCAATGTTGCACACAAAGGAACCGGGAACGGGAGGCGCAGCAACCCAACCTGACTTGGATTTAACCTCTAATCCACCTGAGTCGTCTTGCTTGAGAATGGTCAGAACGCCATAATCAGTATGTTCGCCAACGCCCCATATTGGTTGACCATCTGACGGTGATAAATTTGGAGGATAGTTGAAGATGCGAAACAGCACTAAAGGATGTGAGGTATAACGGTCAGCAAAATAGGATTCTTCCAATCCCAAACTCAGGGCTATACCAATCATCAGAGTGTGTCCCAAGTTTGTCATCGCCTCGATATATTCAAGCACTGTTTCGCCAAATTCGGGGATATTGGCGGGGAAGAGGTTGGAACCATGCATAGGAGTACCAGCTTGTACTAGTGGGTGTTCTTCTCCCAGTTCGGCGCCAAAGTAAATACCTTCTTTCAAGTCGGGTTTACCGGATGTCAGTTCGCCACCAACGGGGAAATAACCTCGCCATGCAATACCAGCCAAAGCCATGCGGATTTTAAGTTTAGTTTCCAAATCCTGGGCGAAAAACTGGCGGCTGAGTTCTTCGAGTCGCTGCTGCAAATTTTCGTCTACGCCATGCCCGATAATATAGAAAAACCCCGATTCTCGACACGCTTGTTTGATTTGAGAGGCGAGGGAATAGTAATCGCCTTTTCCAGAAACTAGTGCCTGAATATCAATAATCGGGACGTATGAAAACTCTTTTTCTACAACTTGCAAGTTTTTCATGTTATGGATTTAGTTTTTTTCGCTCAACTAATCCCCACAAGGAGGCTTGAAATGGATTGTGGGAAGAGAAGATTTAAACGCAGAGGAACGCAAAGTAAAAACTAATTATCAATTACAGTTGGGATTAAAATCGCTGACCTGTGGTAACTTCAAATCTAACTTCTCCTTGGTCGCTAATTCCTAAGTCGCCTCGAATCAGCCCAAAGGATGACTTGACTCGCAATCCTAAGCCGTAACCAAAGCCACTTCCAGGTTTGTCTCGCAGCACTCCTGGTTCTCCTAGCACGGTGTCGCTAGACCCGAAATCTGAGGCGAAGTCAGTAAAGAAAACTCCTCCTATGGACTGAAAAATTGGGAACCGATATTCCACCGAAGCTAAACCATAACTCCGTCCACTGGCAACTTTACCATAACCGTAACCTCTGACAGAATCTAGCCCACCAATATTAAAGGCATCAGCTGGGGGAAAGTCTCCAATAGTTGTACCAATTTGTAAATTAATCGCCAACATTTCGGGATTATCGCTTGGTCTACCTTTACCTATCCAACTGACTGGTAAATACTGAATATAGTCTCCGCGTAGGCGGTTGCTGGAAATATTGCCCAATCCAATGGGAATCGCTTGTTCTGTGCTGAGAGTGAGGATTGATCCTTGAGTTGGATTGTCTTTGCGATCGCGTTGATCTCTGGATACAGCAAATGATACTGTAAATAGGTCATCAATGCCAGTACCGCTCACAGATAGGGGACTCCCTAAGCTATCGACCTGTGCAACGTTATATTCGTGATCGCGTAGGCTAATTCTGGTATAGTTGAGTGCTACTGATGTATCCCAGTTATCAAAAGCTCCTAAAACTGCCACAGAACCGCCAAATCTTCCCTCCCGCACTTTGTCGCCGTTAGCTAATCTGATATCTTCGTTGAAGGTTCCCGATATATCTCGATGCCGAAAAGCTCTAATGCTATAGCCTAAGCGGTTTGGTTCTCCAGGACGATAAGGGCTAGTGAATTGACCATTAAACTGGACATCTTTAGTGCTTATCTGCACAACTGTATCTAATTTATCGTTAAGACCACTGATATTTGCATCTTTATAACCCACCCGACCGTATAGCCCAACATCATCGTTATTACCGCCTCCTAAGATTAGAGAAGGGAAGCTACGCTCTTTGATTTCATAGATGATATTAACGCTGGAGGTATCTTCTTCTCGGTAAACATTGACTTGATTAAATGACTCTAATCTCCTCAATCGTTGCAAGTCTGCTGCAAGTAAATCCTCACGAAATACCTGACCGGGTTTGAGTCTGAGCAGACCCATGATAAAATCCTTCTGTGTACGCCCTTTGATCGGCTGACCTTTATCATCGAGCAATCCACCTTTTTGATTAATAAAGCGAATCTGGATATCTTTGACAACTTTCTGAGAAAATTCCATCGCCTGGGTATCTACTGAAGAGGCTCGTATATAATCACCATATTTGGCATACCCTCCCTCTCTCTGGATCGTAGCTTCCGGTGTCACAATACTACTAGCCCCATCCGGAGTAGGAGATTGCAAGTCTGCAAGGGCTTCCCGATTTTCCATACCCACTAAGATTACTGCGATCGCAACTACAGTTATTTGAACTAGCATATTGAAAATCCGTTAGTCTTATTAAGCTTACGACATAGAAGTTGATTTAGACCCAGGAAAAGGCATAGTCTGGGAAATAGAACCAATCCGTGAAAATTATGAGCGAGAAATACTCAGATTTAAGCTCTTGTTTGGCTTTTTTATTTGTTAAATCCACTTACATATAAAAAGCCATGAGAGAAAAACCTAAACAACAAATGCGTATCTGGGCGATGTTGTGTCATTTTTCAGCTTTGTTAGGGTGGATGTTATTGTTTTTTTTGATATTTATTGACATACCTTTATATTTACCTTTAAATCTTTTGGCTCCACTGATGATTTGGCGATTTAAAAAAGCACAATATCCCTGGATTGATTTTCAAGGAAAGGAATCCTTGAATTTTCAAATTACTTCGACATTATATACCTTGCTTTTCATAGCAATCTCCTCATTTTTAGTATTAACTAGTTTTAGTTGGGTACTGACTCCTAATAGTTCAGTTAATCAAGTAGAAATAACTCTAGACAGCTTAATAATTGTGTTCACGTCATTAATATTATTAATCCTAATAGTCCAATCATTTATAGGGACTTTTGCTGCTATCAAAGCTTACAATGGTCAGCATTATCGTTATCCTTTTACCATTAGAGTTTTGCGATAAAAAATAATTAAATATGGGAGAAAATAATGATATGATTGGAATTGCGATCGCTGGCACTGGATTTGGTCAAAAAGTCCACATCCCTGGATTCCAAGCACATCCTCAAACTGAGGTAGTTGCTGTTTATCACCGAGATATAAATAAAGCTAAAGCTATAGCAGAATCCCATAATATCCCCCACGCTGACGATTCACTTACAAATATTCTCGCATTACCAGAAGTGCAAGCAGTTAGCATCTCTACGCCGCCATTTTTGCACTATGAAATGGCAAAAACTGTACTGCAAGCTGGGAAACATTTATTACTAGAAAAACCGATAACCTTAAATGCAGTTGAAGCTAAAGAACTTTATCAGTTAGCTAAAGCAAAAGGCGTGATTGCGACTGTAGATTTTGAATTTCGCTTTGTACCAGCATGGCAGTTGTTTGCGGAATTATTGTCAGAAGATTATGTGGGTAAGTTACGCTTAATTAAAATTGATTGGTTAGGTTCTTCTCGTGCTGATACTTCACGCCCTTGGAATTGGTATTCTGACAAAGATAAAGGAGGCGGTGCTTTGGGATCTTTAGGTTCCCACGCCTTCGATTACATTCACTGGTTATTCGGGCCAGTCAGTAGATTAAACGCTCATTTAACTACTGCTATTCCCACGCGAGTTGACCCTGTTAGTGGGGAATCTAAGCCAGTAGATAGCGATGACAACTGTATATTAACGCTGGAATTGGCAGATGGTACACCTTGCCAACTTTCGATCAGTGCGGTTGTTCATGCACCAAGAACCCATTGGGTAGAAGTATATGGCGCTCGCGGTACATTAATTATGGGTAGTGAAAATCAAAAAGATTATATACATGGTTTTCGTGTTTGGGGTTCCCAGCCAGGTAAACCCTTAACGGAAATAGAAATACCGAATCGGTTAATTTTTCCCAAAAATTATGCCGATGGGCGCATTTGTGCATTTATCCGCGTCGTAGACCAATGGCTGCAAGGAATTGACCGCAATCAGGAGATTATACCATCGCTACGAGAAGGAATTTATTCTCAGTTGTTGATGGATTTATCCCATGAATCTCATACAAAAGCAACTTGGGTAGATGTACCTAGCTTGTCAGAATTTCTTCGCAACTAAGGAAATGAGCAAAACTCCCCGCATTCGTATGCCGCCAGAAGTAAAGAAATATGTTTTTCAACGTGACAAATACCAATGTCAAAACTGCGGTAAAACTACTGTAGAAACTAACCTCAGCGTTGACCATATCATTTCCCTTGCCCGTGGCGGTCAAAATGATATCAGCAATCTCCAAACTCTGTGTTTAAGCTGCAATCAGCAGAAAACAGACAACTTTGATCCCCGCTTCCGGCGCCATTTTGATTTATAACGGTTCTCGTGTGGATGCAATAAAGCCGGGCGAATAGAATTCGCGGCTACACAAACAAAGTCCGCCTCCGCGGACTAAGGAAAAATTGAGGATTTGAAACCCACGGAGGTGGGTAAAGTCTCGTGTAGACGCGGTTTCTAACCGCCCTTTTAACTGTGCCTCCCTACAGCTATCCCAATTGATTTGAAATCATGCTGACATCAACGGCTAACTTTTTGCCCAACTTGAGCAACTGAAGACACTGATTATCTCCTTCATTGTCAAGGTTAGTGAGACACACCGGCTCTATCTCACTTTGCAGACAACTAAAATATAGTTCTTGCGATCGCTGTAGGGAAATGTCAATATTTAGTTGATCCCCGACATCAATCAACCGCTCTAATAGTTGGATATCTGCATTAAAACTACCATTGGCATCGTGTAACAATTGCCAGAGCGATCGCGCAATTAACTGTTCTAACATCTGCTTACCGTCGGGAATATTCAGCCGACAACGCAGATGTTTTGCTTCAGTAGCGATCGCCTCTAATTCTAAGATGTGATTCCAACTCTTTTGGGGATCAGCGATATCTTGCTCAAGCGATCGCAATGTCATCAAGCAGCGATGCCCTAAAGCTATATCTGCTGCAACCTGCAATTCTTGCGGTACTGCTAGTTCATCTCGATGAAACGCCATCAGCACCCCATAATTATCGCGGTAGGCTTGAGTATAAAGCTGTCCTAAACGTGTCAGTGTTTCCTGACTAAGCAGCCCCATAATCCGGTGGCGTTCTTCAGCAAATAGATTTTGCAAGCTGAAAGCTTCTTCTCCAAATAGCTGTGTCATCACCAAGATAGTATGAGCCGCACTAGCTTGTTGCAATGCCCGAAACAGCTTTTCTTTGAATTGGCTGTAGTCACGCCGCCCAGTAAATTGTTGAATGCAGCAGTGGAAATCCCAGCCTCCCAAATGCAGAACTGCAAATACCAAATGCTCACTTTCCCAAGTAATTTCTGATACCAGCTTTAAATTTCCCACAGCCAGAGTTAGCGATCCCATCCGTTGCAGTTGGTAATCTAGCTCATTGGCAGCGTAGCAATAAACCCGCTTATGGTAACGCCCAGACTGTTTGTCAGCAGCATCTTTTCTCGGCAAAGAATTGTGCGTCTCTGCTGGTTTGTGATTGTTAAATAACGAAGTAATGGCGTAATGGGCTGCTACTTGCTTGAAACCAAGCTGGGCAGTTAACACGAGTTGCCGATAAATTTCCGCACCGTGTTTGAATTCATCCACATTACTAGGGGCTAAACCAAGACGTTTGACGAAGCCTTTTTCCAACTGCACACCTGCCACATCCCCTGCCAATTCCAAAGCACGGGCGGCATAGCGCAGAATTTGTGTCCCCTCTGGACGGGAAATTTCTTCAAAAAACCAACCGCAGCTAGTGAACATCAATAAAGCGTGACGCTGCATTTCCAACAGGCGCAGAGCGTCTACTTGTTCGGCTGCCGTTAGTTTGTGGGTTTGATGACGGGAGAGAAAACGGTTAACATTGGCAGCAGAGCGATCGCGCATCACTTGGATATATTCATCTCGTGTTTGCCAGGGATCACGAAATAACTGTCTACCATGTTCCTCATACACCTCAGTTAGCTGATCCCGCAGCCAATTTAGGGCATCTCGCAAGGGACGACGCCATTTCTGATGCCAAACACCGCCCTCTCCACCGCAACCACAATCATCTTCCCATCTGCCGACACCGTGGGCGCAACTCCAGGCTGTGACTGACTTCAATTCCACTTCCCAACTGGGAGAATTTAGGCTGAGGTAGTGAGCGAAGTTCGTCACCGTCCAACCTTGTTGGGGAAACTCTTTGGTAAAGGCGTAGGCTAAAGTTTTCTCAGTTCCCTTCTTGTGGTGTCCAAAGGTTTCCCCATCTGTCGCCACAGAAATCAACTGTGCTGGACGATGATCCCCACGCACTGCTGAACCGATACGTCCGGCAAAGCGACTGGAATTATAAACGACATCACTAAAACCCATGTCCCGCGATATCGGCCCATCGTAGAAGAAGATATCAATGTAGGGTAATTCTTCTGTACTACTATCCTTGGGGCTAGTAGCGATCGCACTCAGAGGTGAAGATGATATGTCTAGTGTGGGCTGCAAATAACAACGATAGGGACGGGTGGAATCAATTTGACTACCACCGACTTCGATCCATTCAGGATGGGAATGATCTTGAGTGGGGAGGGGACGACAACGCAGCGCCTGAGACGGTGCAAGGATAATGAAACGAATACCTTCGGCAACAAGAGCTTCTAGGGTGGCATAATCTACAGCAGTTTCTGCTAGCCACATCCCTTCGGGATCGCGGCCAAAGCGGGAGCGGAAGTCTTCTTTACCCCAGCGAATTTGGGTATATTTGTCGCGTTCGTTCGCCAGAGGCATGATGATGTGATTGTATACTTGCGCGATCGCATTGCCGTGACCATGCAAGCGATCGGTACTCTTCGTATCCGCCTCTAAAATTCGCTGATAAACCTCTACATCGTAGCGTTCTAGCCACGACATCAGCGTTGCCCCAATATTAAAACTGAAATACTCATAATTGTTGACGATCTCCACCACTTCGCCTTGGTCATTTAAGACTCTGGCAAAGGCATTTGGGCGATAGCATTCCCAATGAATCCGCTCATTCCAGTCATGGAAAGGTGCAGCGCTCGGTTGGCGTTCAATTGCGTCCAGATAAGGGTTTTCCCTTGGTGGCTGGTAAAAATGACCATGCACCGTCACATAAACACCATTAGCCTTTCTCAGGGGATCGGTTTCTTTGGTGTTATTGGGATCTGAATGTAATGTTAACGTTGAGCCAGAGCCAGCTGGCATTTGGGCAGCAGAAGTCATGTATATTTATCCAAAAACAAAAAACTTGCAGTTGCGCTGAAAATTCTGTGTGTAAACCTTTCTACAATGGTTTTCACACACAATCCGCTATAAACAACAACTATGGAATTCAACCAAATTTTCGACAAAGGGGTTTTATTGTAGGGGGAAATCTGCGTTATCGCATAGCGCAAAGTCCGTTGGGCGGCTCTGCCGACTTAAAGGAACTTTGCAAGACAGCCCTTTCCCTGAAAGCTCAAAGTAATTAGCCATTCACCAAAGCCTCAGTTAGGGGTTTTCTCTTCTTGGGCGCCAATCAAAATTTTAATTGTCTTTTAATTTATTAAACCCCATTTTTGGTTTAAAATTTTGGCTCAAATTCATACTTTTGCAACAAAAGATTACAAAAACTCATTATATCGCAATCTTATTTTACACAACATCCGCAGCAGTGAACTGAAAACAGTAAAATTTCTGAATTGGTCGTCTATAGACGCTTGAGAGTATCCTATGGAAGTGCTGAGTACTGAGTTGTAGGGGCAATTCATGAATTGCCCCTACAACTCTCCGATAAGATACCCTCAACTCAAGACAACAAATGTCAACTAAAAACATTATTCTTCTGACTTTATTACTGTTTATCCCGGTTTCCCTAGCAGCCCACTTTCTGGAATGGGGAGAATTGATAGTTTTCATTACAGCTGGATTAGCAATTCTGCCCTTAGCAGCTTGGATGGGTACAGCCACAGAAGAAATTGCTGTCGTAGTGGGGCCATCATTGGGGGGCTTGTTAAACGCCACCTTTGGCAATGCTACAGAACTAATCATCGCCCTAATAGCGCTGAACGCTGGGTTGATAGATGTAGTCAAAGCCAGTATCACGGGATCGATTATTAGCAACTTACTACTGGTGATGGGTTTTTCCATGCTTTTGGGAGGACTGCGCTACAAAGAACAGACATTTCAGCCAATTGTGGCGCGGGTGAATGCTGCTTCGATGAATTTGGCGGTGATTGCCATTTTGATGCCAACAGCGATGAATTATACTTCTCAAGGAATTAACGAAGAAACACTGCAAAATCTTTCTATTGCTGTTGCTGTAGTTTTAATCCTGGTTTATGCCCTAACACTGATATTTTCGATGAAAACCCACTCCTATCTATATGATGTGGGTGTAGCGGAGATAGAAGCAGAGGAAATCCCTCACGGTAAACCAAATATGGCGTTGTGGGTTGGTGTGCTGCTAGTATGCACCTTGCTGGTGGCAATTGAGTCAGAAATGCTAGTCGATTCTCTGGAGGTGGCGACATCTCAGCTAGGTTTGACGGCGCTGTTTACAGGGGTGATTTTGGTTCCCATCGTCGGTAACGCGGCTGAACACGCCACAGCAGTCACCGTGGCGATGAAAAATAAGATGGATCTTTCCGTTTCGGTAGCTGTGGGATCGAGTATGCAGATTGCCCTATTTGTCGCGCCCGTGTTGGTAATAGCAGGGCGGATATTGGGTAAACCAATGGATTTGGATTTCAAACCCTTTGAATTAGTAGCTGTGGTTGTGTCAGTGTTGATTGCAAACAGTATTAGTTCCGATGGTAAGTCCAATTGGCTGGAAGGCACTTTGTTATTAGCTGCCTATACAGTGTTGGGGTTCGCCTTCTACTTCCATCCAGTTATGGATGCTGTGGGGTAGTTAGCAGCGCCGCAGCTACGCCCGTCGTAGACATCGCTTTGGGTTAATTTTAGATTTTAGATTTTAGATTGTTTTGGTTCATGCCAAACTAACGTCCCGCTACGCGTTTTTACCCATTGTGGGTGACACAAATCCAAAATCCAAAATTTAAAATCCAAAATCTGTTGATTACACCCTTTTGCCTGGGACAGGAGAAAATAGAGATATATAAGAGCGATCGCCTGTATGAGCTACTGCCTTAATCCCCATTGTCCCAAGCCGGAAAATCCTAATGATGTCAAGTTTTGCCGGACTTGCGGTTCTAAGTTACTCCTCAAAGAACGTTACCGTGCTATCAAACCAATCGGACAAGGTGGTTTTGGCAAAACCTTCTTAGCTGTGGATGAGGATAAACCCTCAAAACCACGCTGCGTGATTAAGCAATTTTATCCTCAAGCCCAAGGCACTAACACTCTTGCAAAAGCCGTGGAATTATTTAACCAAGAAGCGGTGCAGTTAGATGAATTGGGCAAACATCCCCAAATTCCCGAACTACTGGCATATTTTACCCAAGAAGACCGACAGTATCTTGTACAAGAATTTATCGACGGGCAAAACTTAGCCCAGGAATTAGTACATCAAGGTGCTTTTAGTGAAATGCAAATCTGGCAATTACTAAATGATTTATTATCAGTATTACAATTTTGTCATGCTAGACACGTAATTCACCGCGATATTAAGCCAGAAAATATTATTTTACGCCAGAGCGATCGCAAACTAGTATTAGTAGATTTTGGTGCTGCTAAATCTGCCATTGGCGCTGCCTTAAATCAAACTGGGACTAGTATTGGTAGTCCAGAATATGTTGCACCTGAACAAATGAGAGGTAGGGCTGTTTTCGCCAGCGATATTTATAGTTTGGGTGCTACTTGTATTAATTTATTAACAGTGCGATCGCCCTTCGATTCCTATGATACTAACAACGGTACATGGGTTTGGCAGCAATACTTGCAAACTCCCATTACTAATCAGTTAAGTCGCATTCTCAACAAAATGCTAGAAAGTATCCCAATTCGGCGTTATCAAACAGTAGATGAAGTTCTCAAAGACTTAAATCAACAGTCACCAGTTGCAGCCACGCCAGCGATAGCGCCAAAACCTATCCATCAATCACCACCCAATTATCCACCCAATTTTGTATCGAAATCTCCTAGTCAAGTTGAGAAAGAATTAGAGGAAATGAAAACCCAATTTTTGGGTAACAGCAAACCTCAACCAAATAAAATACAGCCACCAAACCCCACATCTCAGCCTGCTAGTAAAAGCAAAATAGATGAAGAATTAGAAGAATTAAAAGCTAAATATCTTGGTAAAAATAACCCCTAAAATCAATAAACAGTAGAGAATTGCTATTATCCTTCTCTCTTCCTCTGCGTTCTCTGCGCCTCTGCGGTTCGTTAAAAAAAGTGACTCTGAAACTCAGAGCCACCTTAAAACTGTATTCTGAAACTTTTTAACCTTTCACAATATCCTGATGTAGAGATGTGAAAATTTACTTCTCAGCTTCAGCAATTGGCACCCATTCAGTGTGGAAACTTCCGGGCTTATCAAGACGCAGGTAAGTATGTGCGCCAAAGTAGTCGCGTTGTGCTTGAGTCAGATTTTGGGGCAAGCGATCGCGGCGATAGCTGTCAAAATAATCCAAGGATGCGCTAAATGCGGGTACTGGAATTCCCAGTGTTGCAGCTGTCGCAATCACTTCCCGCCAAGCTGTTTGTCTGTCGAGAATTGTCTGCTTAAATTCAGGAGCTAATAACAGGTTAGGCAAAGCTGGATTTTCGCTAAAAGCCTTCTTAATCTTATTCAAAAAGCGAGCGCGAATAATACAGCCACCTTTCCAAATCCGCGCCATTTCGCCCAGATTCAAATTCCAGTTATATGTCTTGGAAGCTGTAGATAGCAGCGCCATCCCTTGAGAGTAAGAACAGATTTTTGAGCAATAAAGTGCATCGCGTACTTTGTTGATAAAGTCCTTAGTTTGCCCGTCATACTTGCCACTGGGGCCTGTGAGGACTTTCGATGCTGCTACCCGCTCCTCTTTAATCGAAGATATAATCCGGGCATTAACTGCTGCTGTAATTGTGGGAATAGCGACTCCCAATTCCAACGCCGTCTGCACAGTCCAGCGCCCAGTTCCCTTTTGACCTGCTGCGTCAACAATCAAGTCCACCAAGGGTAGATTTGTTTCTGGGTCAATATATGGGAAGATATTCTTCGTAATCTCAATCAAAAATGAATCGAGTTCATCGGTGGTGTTCCATTCAGCAAACACCTCGTGTAGCTGATTATGGTCTAATCCAGCAGCACTTTTCAGCAAATCGTAGGCTTCAGCAATTAGCTGCATATCGCCGTACTCAATGCCGTTGTGTACCATTTTGACATAGTGACCAGAACCACCAGGGCCAATGTAGGTTACACAAGGACCATCATCGACTTGGGCAGCAATTTTGTTGAAAATTGGTGATAGAAACTCGTAAGAGCTTGTTGTACCTCCAGGCATCAGAGATGGGCCATTTAGCGCCCCTTCTTCACCGCCACTGACACCCATACCAAGATACCGAAGCCCAGCCGGTTCTAATTCCTGAGTGCGTCGTTCCGTATCTTCAAACCAAGAGTTGCCACCGTCGATAATGATATCGCCTTCTTCTAACAAGGGTTTGAGTTGAGCAATTACCGCATCAACTGGCTTACCAGCTTGTACCATTACTAGGATTTTGCGAGGACGTTCCAATAAGGCAACGAATTCTTCCAACGTAAAGGCGGCTTTGACGTTCCGTCCTGTAGCACGCTGCGCCATAAACGCATCCGTTTTTTCTCGGGAGCGGTTGTAAACTGCAATTGGGAAGCCATTGCGCTCTACGTTGAGAGCGATGTTCTCACCCATAACGGCTAATCCAATCACACCAAAGCTTTGTAGTGTCATAAAAAATTTCTGGCTAACTCTTGCAGATCCTTTTACCTATAAGGGTAGTCCGAGATTTTCGCCGAACTCCTAAAGAAGACCTTAAGAGTTGATATAAATGACAAAAATCCACAAGTAACACGGATAATTAATTTTAAATTGTATCTAAATCAACAATTGACTTGCAAAATTTGCAAAATTGAAATAATTAAAGGATGCAGTAAGGAGTAACCAAATAATGCTGGCATATGTCCTAGCTTTAGTGGTCGGTGTTGGTAGTTTAGCCATTTACATAGCAGCTTTCTTTTTCCCAGAAATCCACCGCAAGAATGATTTTATCTGGAGTGGTGTAGGGCTGTTCTACGCTTTAGTCTTATGGGTATTTGCACCACGCATTTCTGGGGGTTTGTTGCTCGGTCATGTAGCTAGTGTGGCTCTTTTGGTCAGGTTTGGCTGGCAAACTCTATCATTACGTCGGCAACTGACCCCGCAGGCACAACAAACCCAAATACCCAGTTCTGAGACGGTGAAAACTGGCATTCAGGAACAGGTGAATAAGTTGTCCCTTCAGGAACGGCTGGGCCAGTTGCAAAAAGGTCTTGGTAGCACCTTCGGTGGCGTCAAAGACAAGGTGCAACAGACTGTGAGTAAAAAGACACCCACAACCCCCAAACCTGAAGACATTACCTCTGTTCTGACTGAGCAAGCTGCTGTTGAGATTATTGACAAAACTACTGTCATACCAGAAAAACCAGCAGAGGAGACAGTTACTACTGACACCCAAGCGAAAATCGAGAGTGTACCGCAAGCGATTCCACCTCATCCCCCATCTCCTGAGTTGGTGGAAGCAGCGCAAGCAGATGCTGACATTGAGGACAAGCAACCGATTCCGGTAGAAGAAATTGCTCCAGATGTGGTACTTGCGCCCCCAGCAGAAACGCCATCGGAACAAATACCGCCTAATCAAGCTAGTTGAATTCTGTGAAACCCAATGTTAACCTCACATGATGTTGGGTTTGACTTAATTTGTTTTAATGTTCTGCCACAAATCGGCTGCAACAAACCTAGATAAATGACCAACATTAGTTGTTGCGATGCCTACGGCGGCAAGCTACGCAACATCTGCAACATTAAGAGTTATAGCCTGGGCTACTAAAATGATGTCACCGTCAATCGTCTGATCACCAGCTGTTGGTTGTCCTTGTTGACGAGCTTGTGCCCAAAATAATGCAGCTTGACGCATTGCAGTTGTTGTGATGGGTAGATATTCTAGAAGTTGACTTAACTCATCTAAACGAGCAATACCTTTAACTTTGTTTGCTCGTAATAATTCTCGTCGCACTTCATAATCGGCGATTTCAGGAATTATAACTCGACTGCCAGAGGAAACAAGTAGTTGCAACCATTGGGTGCAAGCAAAGCTTTCAGCAGACAACTTTGGATTTGTGACTAGACCTAGTGGGCCTGCATCTAACAGAATAACCTGACTCACCAAGTTATACCTTTTAACTCAACAGGGAATAATTTACGATCAGATAAACGATCCTCATCTAAGGCATGAATTAAGTACTCTCCTGTTTTTTGCTGCTCATCAGCATCACCTTCATCAATCCAAGACTGAAGCGTATTGACTAACTTAGACTGTTTATCTCTTGGCAGAATATATTCTTGCAAAATCTGCAAAGTATATGTTTCAACAGAAAGCCCTTGCTGTTTAGCTTGTTGTGCAAGATACTGTTCTAATTCTGGTGGCAAGTTCAGGGTTAGGGTCATAAGTCTCTTTTGAGTCACACCATATATTTTAGCTGTGCCACACTACTACAAATTGGATCTTTTTTATTTGGAGTGGCTTACTCCTTAGTGTCACCTGATCATTTAACCTTGCAGCAATGCCTGAAATCTTGCATCATTCCGAATACTATCAAAATCAGGGTTTGTTCTTGCTTCGCTACGGCATCGACAAGGATTAAGGTTAATTGCCTGTTGTAAGTTTTCAATGGTTAGCTCAATATCTCCTTGCAAAACATAACAGCAACTTTTGCCATAATAACTACTCTCATCATTTGGGTTCAGTATTAGTGCTTTGTCACAACTAGCTAGTGAATCTTGGTAACGTCCTGCACGAGCTAGTACTATACCCTTGTTAGCCCATAATATTGGTTCTGGTTGAATTTTCAGAGCTTCATTAATCTGAGCCTTTCAGGACAACAGGCGATCGCACCACCATTAGCCATAAAAACCTTAATTTATATTACAGGAACACCATCTTCAACAGAAAAGTTATTCATTTCTGGCGCGGAGTGCAGGAGATGGAAAGAGAGTTTCAAATCCAGCTTGTCGCTCGCTTAAAGGTTCTGGGGCATCGTTCCAAAGACTTTCATAATAAAAGAAGCTTATGCCTAGACCGCGTTCTTGGACAGCCCGCACCTGAGACTTAATTTGCTGCATGGAAACTGGATTATTTCGTAATCCTGTCATAATGCCAATTCCTGTTGGAATTGTTTGTTGCGCTTCTTGAATTTCTGGGCGGGAAATATATCCCACAAAACTTTGCAGATTCGGACGATAAACTTGCACAATTAACTCATCGACAATATTTTGCCGCATCCAACTCAGCCAATCTTGCAGATGAAACTTGTAAGCAAAATCATAGTAATTGGGAGAAACGGAGAAAATCGCCTGGGGTTTTCTCTGCTTCACCGCTTGGTTAAGTTGTACCATGAACGCCGTAATTTTATCTGCCCGCCACTTTACCCATGCTGCATCTTGGGGATTATTTGGGGGAGGATTATTGGTTTCTTGGGTGTACAAGGCAACTGTATATTGATCGTAGCCAAATTCGTAGGGCAAACTCATGTGATCGTCAAACTGAATGCCATCGGCATCATATTGGCTAACAGTTTCTAGCACGAGATTAGTAATGAACTGTTGCACTTGTGGATGGAACGGATTAAGCCACATAACCTCACCCCCTGCACTGATCGAAGTTTGACTACCATCCCGCTTTTGTGTGAACCAATCTGGATAATTCAGTGCGAGTTCTGAGGTTGGGGGAGCCATGAAACCAAATTCAAACCAGGGAATCACCAGCAATCCTTGGCGATGGGCTTGGTTAATCAGGTCTGCAAAAATATCATGTCCATCTAAACCTTTGTAGACAAAAGGTTGAATACCTGCACGTTGTGCTAAGGCGCTGGGATACATCACATAGCCAGAATTCCACACCACAGGATAGATTGTATTGAAGTTCATCCGCCGCAGTTGACTCACCGCATCCTGCACTTTGTCCCGACTCTTGAGGGTGTCAAAATCATTAGTGGTCATCCAAACCCCGCGAATTTCCTGACGGGGTAACTGTGCGATGGCGCTGAAGCGCCCACCTTCGGTGATCGCAGGGGTGAAACTGTCTACCAGCAATACTGTAACAAAGGATATTAAAATGAGAATTGGAAAAAGATACTTGAGCGACATCTGACGACAAGCTACTGTACATCTACGCCGCCAACTTTGAACAATAAAAGATAATTTCATAGATTTGAATGATGCATTAGCTACCCACACACGCCATTGCTCGTTTTTCTAATTGAATCTATTAACCATATAGTCTACAAGTATTTATGCTTACTACAGGATTAATCAGTTGGTAGTTGTTCGTTCCCTGCTTATGGAACTTTTGCACCATAAAAACTAAAGCAGACCTAGCAAACTATAAGATGCTTGACGTAGTTAGTAGTCATTTGTGCCCAATAGACATTGGTATTGGGCATTTTATACTCCATTGGACTTTCAAAAAATAAAATCACCAGTATATAGTAATGATAATCATTCAAGCATCAAGTTCCGCGAATAGCTAGATGTACACTTTAAGAAATATGAGTTAAACTAATAACTAAAGTAAAAACACTTTGGGAGATTTAAACTACTTAATGGAATCTCCCTTTTTATTTTAATAACTGATATCTAATTTTTTTAGCATATTAGATATCACCTTCAATGAACCATTATAAAAGATATAGTTGTTCAGTTTGTTTATTTCAACTGAATTCTGAAGTATAATTTAGCTTCGCTTAGAGCGAGTCCGTGAGCGTCTTGATTCTGACTCCTGACTTCTGACTTCTGAATTCTTCTTTATTTAAATTATCTTTAATATATTCAAGGATACTTTGAGCAACATACTCTGCAAGCTTGACTGGGACAGCGTTTCCGATCATTTGTTCCAGGTCTGTTTTTGTGCCTTCAAAAATAAATGTTTCAGGGAAAGTCTGCAAGTAGCTTCTTTCAATTGTAGTCAATGGACGCAAGTTTTCTGTAACGGGGACTGGATCTTTAGGGTGTTTTTTATAGGTTTTAGGAATAGGACGATTAACTCCTCTTACTGTTGGGCTGGGTTGATCAATACTAAAAATTCCTCTTCTTTGGTAACTTCTGGGATGTCTGTAGTAATATTCAATTTCTAATTTATTTCCCAGATAATCTCTAATGGTCATTGGTTTATCTGCTAACCTTTTTTTCAGGTAAGGTTCTAGACTTTCGTCTTGTCCTTGTAACTCTCCAAAGCAAAAAAATCTTTTTCGCTTTTGAGGTACACCGCACAGACTAGCATCCAAAATTATTTCACTTAAACCATATCCAGCAGCTTTCAAGATTTGTTTAGCCTCTTTATATTTATTGCTTTTACGAAATAGTTCTACGTTCTCTATCACAAACCACTGAGGAAGAACACTTGTAACTATCTCAGAAAATACAATACTTAAATCCCCTCTTCCTAAATCTTCATCACGTTTACCAGCACTAGAAAAGTCTTGGCATGGGGGTCCACCAATAATAATATCAGGACGCATGTCTCTAAAAGTTTGATAGTTTCTCCTCAAATTACTAAGATCGTAATCAAAAATTTCATGGCTAAAGTTTTTTTGATAAACATCTATAGCTGGTTTCCAATTATCAAATGCTGCTACAATATTAAATCCAGCATTTTCAAAGCCTAAAGATAACCCTCCACAACCGGCGAAAAGGTCTAAAACTCTAAATGAAGAGCTTTTTATCTCATCTCTATATTTCTCTTTCATACTTTTTTATATGTCTTTTAATTTTTCATCAAATATTTCTGGATTACTTAGAATAATACCATCAAATCTTCTCTCAGGACTTAAGTAATTTTGTCCTCCACCTAAGATAATATTCTCAATCTCGTCTTTCCTAATTCTAGGTTTAATTAATTCATCACAGATCATATAAGGGTGAGTATTTAATCCACTTGACGCAAAAGCTTTATCATTTTTAGTATGATATGTCAGGATGTCAATTATTGATGCGTATGGTATTTTACCATTTGTGGCAAATTCATATAACATTTTTGCCAGCCATATTACAGTTCGCGTATGACGTTGAATACTTTCTGTCCCAACTTGTAATCTTTTTGTAACATCAAAAAATAACCTAGTAAAACCAAAATCACTCCAAATAAATATATCTAAACAGTTTTGATATAACTTTGATGTTTTACCTACAGTTTTCCATACTGGCTGCATTACTAATGGAGATTGCATTTCTATATGATCATAAAGTAAATTATCTAGACTCTCCGTCAATCTTGAAATATAAGGAAGGATATTACGAATACTAATCCAATCATTAATTTCACTACAAACAGGATCAAGATATTTAAGTATTTGTTCTCTAGAATCTTTAAATTTGTCAGCAATACTTAATGTTAGATACACTATGGTATCTGGACGAGTAACAATTTCACAACCATATTTATGATCAGGTAAGCGACAAGTTGAATTATCTGGTAAGGCTGTTAATTTAATTTCTATGCTACGTAAGCAGGCATCACCATTAAAAGTATTTAATGTAACTAAATCTACTCTTGGCAATCTTCCTATCACTAGTTTTCTATAAGGAAGATAATCGCTTTCAAATGCAAAAAATAAGTTGGAAGATAGTGGTGTAATACCAAAAACATCAGTTACATCAATTTTTTCATGTTTAATTTTTAGGTTTTTATCAAGAGTTAAATAAATTAGCTGTAGCCCTTGACTATGCATATAGCAAGCCAAAGAAGCAGGGAAAGAATTATTAAATTGATTTTTTCCCCAACTATTAGCCTGAGAGAAATCTCTATTGGATCTAGCTAATCCAAAAAGACCAGGTTGTACTGTATTTTGATTCATTAGTTTCTCGGACATATACTTATTTAAGTAGCATCTTCTGCAATAAGTGATTTTGCAGCGACACTATTATGCGTATATTATGTGTCTGTCATCAAATAAATGATTATTATTTTAGTGTATATACATAAAAGTATGTGTTCAATAAGACTTTTAAATTTAGTAACCTATTCCACGCCCTACCTGTGTCACAATAAAGAATTGTAATAAGAAAAATATTGTTAAGGTAATTTAGTGAGTCCAACTGCTCAATCCACGGCAAGTGTGCGTCGCGTAGTATTTCCTTTTACGGCAATTGTAGGCCAGGAAGAAATGAAACTGGCGCTGCTATTGAACGTGATTGACCCCAAAATTGGGGGTGTAATGATTATGGGCGATCGCGGCACCGGGAAATCCACAACTATCCGGGCGCTGGCGGATCTGCTGCCAGAAATTTCTGTGGTTGCCAATGACCCCTTCAGTAGTGATCCTAGCGACCCCGACTTGATGAGCGATGAAGTCCGCCAACAGTTAGAACAAGGGGCGGAAATTCCTGTAACTCAGAAAAAAGTCCAAATGGTAGACCTGCCGCTAGGAGCTACAGAAGACCGAGTTTGTGGCACAATCGACATCGAGAAAGCTTTATCTGAAGGTGTCAAAGCCTTTGAACCGGGACTGCTGGCAAAGGCTAATCGAGGCATTCTCTATGTGGATGAAGTCAACTTACTAGACGACCACCTCGTAGACGTGCTACTGGACTCTGCTGCCAGTGGATGGAACACTGTAGAACGGGAAGGTATTTCTATCCGTCATCCAGCGCGTTTCGTTCTTGTAGGTTCTGGAAACCCCGAAGAAGGCGAACTGCGCCCCCAACTGCTCGATCGCTTTGGGATGCACGCAGAAATTCACACAGTAAAAGAACCAGCCTTGCGGGTGCAAATCGTAGAACAACGGGCGGATTTTGACCAAAATCCGCCAGTATTTCTCGAAAACTACAAACCCCAGCAGGAAGCATTGCAAGAGCAAATTGTCAATGCTCAACAGCTTTTGCCAGAAGTAAAAATTGACTATGATCTGCGGGTGAAAATTTCTGAAGTCTGTTCAGAACTGGATGTAGATGGTTTGCGGGGTGACATTGTTAGTAACCGCGCCGCCAAAGCCTTAACAGCTTATGAAGGACGCACTGAAGTTACAGTTGATGATATCCATCGCGTCATTACGCTATGCTTGCGTCACAGACTGCGGAAAGACCCCTTAGAATCGATTGATTCTGGCTACAAAGTCGCCAAAGTTTTTAGCCGCGTCTTTGGCGTCGAACTACCAGAAAGTGATGCTGCACAAAAAAACGGCACAGGTCAAAAGTTAGGGGCTAGGGGTTAAAAGTTAGGAGTGAGGAGTTAGGAGTTAAGAGTTTTGAATGAAAAGATGTTTCATAACTCACAACTTCTAACTTCTACCTAAACATTCAGCACTGACTATATAACTCCTAATTCCTAATTCCTAACTCCTAACTCCTAATTCCTAACTAAGCATTCAACACTGACTATGAGATTTTGGTCTTTTTGGTTCAACAGCTTTATTCTATCTAGCCAATATAACCCGCCCAGATTTGTAGAATTATTGATGCTCTTATTAGCGATCGCAATGTTGGCAATAGCCAGTATTTTACCCGACAGACCATATTTAATTTTAGGTTTGAGCTTAGTAGTTGGGGCATCTATTTCTATCTTAGTGCGGGAAGCGATCGCGCCTTCACCTCAGACCAAAATTACCCAACTAACAGCATCTCTATTACTCATCATCAGCCTCTATGGCTTTGCTGACTTAATGTATACACTTTAATAGGGAGTAGGGAGTAGGGAGTGGGGAGTGGGGAAGAAACTTAATCAACAATGCCCAATGCCCAATGCCCAATGACTTACCAATTCTGCATTTCCACCAATTCCATACACAATTCATTAATTTGCTCCAAATCAGGTTTGTGAGGTAGGGTAGATTCTTCGTAAACAATTTCCATTTCGGCGACCAAATCTTCTGCCATTTTCATCACCTGCTCATAAGAATAATCACCCTTTAAAATAGCTTTTAAATCCTCAACATCACCAGCTAATCTCCTATCTACAATCACTTCACCTTGCCGCAATATTTCTACTCCACTGCGTAACAATCTAATGCAGTGCATCCCATGTTTGAGGTCAAAACCTGACTTTCTTTCCATTTCTGCCCTAGCCGGATTTCTATTTTCCTGCCAAGATAAATAAGCCTTCCATTCTCTTAAAGCTATTTGATAACTTTGGCTTTTCTGAAGCAGGCGGATAAAATCTTTACGGCTATTAGTTAAATGTTGGGTATATTCCAAAGTTTCATCGGGTAAAGTATATTGTTTTAACACTCCTTTAAAATCAATATCTGCCGTCAGCAATTGGTATAATTGTTCCGCTTGTTCCAAGAACTCAATCCGTCCTCTGATTAAGTTATAAAGATACTCCAGAAAAGCATTTAGCTCATCTTTGCCCAGAGGTGCTTCGTCTTCTATAGCAAAATCAGATGGTATTGGTTTTTTTTGCGGTGGCTTTAACAACCACTTACGATGAGTTTCCATCTTTTTGATTTGGGCAAAAGCATAACCAGTGTAAGTATGTTTTACCTTCTTGCTCAAAAATAACTGTTTATGATTAATTAAATGCTGTCCGACTGCGTTTAAAAAAGGATAGTTATTTAACCAGAGCAATTCTAAAACATTGGGATTCGCGCCTGCTAACAACTGGAGGATTTTTCTTAATTCATATATAACTGTGTCTTTGTTGCCATCCAGAAATGGAAATATTCCTGGTTCATCCCAACCAGTATCTTTTTGTTCTATGCTATCAAATCCCAAGTAATACCTTTTGGGTGCGATAAATACTCCCCGATAATCAAAATCTGAATCAGGACGATTTAAACCATAGCCGTGGCTACCTGCCAAACCAATTAAAATAGTTCTTTGCTCAACTTCTATTCTTTTCATATCACCTAATTAAAATATAGTCATCCTAACTTATGAGTTAAGCACCTGGCGAGATAGGAAACAGAAAAAGGATTTTTAACTCTCTTCAGATATTACATAGATACTTCCACAGCACAAAGACAGCTAAGGATGGGTAGATATAGCCCTACTTAATCATTCGTGAACAACGAGATCCCCGACTTCTCTAAGAAGTCGGGGATCTGAGCCTTGCGTTTAACAGGAATGCCCCTAAAGGAGATGATGCAACGATATCGCCTTAAGGAGCAAAACTTGTCAATTCAGTTGTTCTTATACTTCGGTTTCCTAGAATAGGAGTTATCTAGGATTAATGTGGCGTCTAGCCCCCCATCCTGGATTGACAATGGTGGCTAAATCTTCTTCAGACAATTTGCTGATCTCATTGTCTAGTTCTTGGACGCTGAATTCATACCCACGCTCTTGAGCAATCTTAACGAAGGCTTCTGGATCAGCTGTTACTTTTAGTCTTTCCTGTAATGCTTGATCTTGTTTTACGGCTTCAAAAAGTCGAGCAGCATTTTGCTGTGTCATAATAATCCATCTCCTGTTTGAAATATCAGGTTTGAATGTGGTAGTTTAACTCCTGGGGATTCACTAACTTCTCTAAATAATTTCTAGATTAAGCATCATTCGTCATTTATAGTTTGATCTTAAAACAAAGAAGAAAAATGTGTTGATTTTGAAAAAAAAATATAACTTTTAGACTAATACTCCCGTTACTTTTTTGTAAAATTCAGCCCTAAGATAGTAGCAATATTTAGTTAAATAAGTACTAGTTTGGATTTGTAAATGCAATAGACATTCGTGCTGGTGGGTGAATTAGCTGATTTTTCATCTTCAGGCTGACCAGAAGCCAATGCTAAACCCAAAAATTCTGTTAAAGCTTGACTTGACACCTGTTTATAAAATAGTATATTAGATTGTCTGTCTAATTCCTGCTCGGATCAGGTAGACATATTACAAAAGCTGGCAAAAGCTTCTCTACAGGAGATAAAAACCAGCTACCTGTACGGCAACCTCAAGGACAATTCCATGACCTACGCAATTATTGAAACTGGCGGCAAACAAATACGAGTAGAGCCAGGGCGGTTTTATGACATTGAACTGCTTACGAACGAACCAGATGAAAAAGTTACAATAGATGCCGTATTGCTCGTGCAGCACGATGGCGAAGTCACCATTGGACAGCCACTAGTGACAGGCGCGACCGTAGAAGGGACTGTAATGCGACATTACAGAGGTCGTAAAGTTCTGGTATACAAAATGAAGCCGAAAAAGAAAACCCGCAAAAAGCGGGGGCATCGTCAGGAAATTACCAGACTTATGATTGACTCCATTACCCTTAACGGTGCAGTGTTTGCTACCCAAGGACCAACGGAGGAAGAAGTCCCCGTTCTAGATGACACTCCTGCCGAAGAAGTTGAAATCGCTGCTGAATAATAAAAAGAAGTAGATAAACAAGAGGAAATCATGGCTCATAAGAAAGGAACAGGTAGTACACGTAACGGTCGTGATTCTAATGCCCAGCGTCTGGGTGTCAAGCGTTATGGCGGTCAAGTTGTACGTGCAGGAAACATTCTCGTGCGTCAGCGTGGCACCAAATTTCACCCTGGTAACAACGTCGGTATTGGTAGCGATGATACTCTGTTTGCCTTAATCGACGGGGTTGTAACCTTTGAGAGAAAGGGCAAAACCCGTAAAAAAGTTAGTGTTTACTTACCCGTAGCTGCTGTTGAAGCAGCCACTGCTGAAGCAGTAGCAAGTTAGAGTTTTGGGGTGGATAACAGTGTCCACCCTAATCGCTAGTTAGCGCTGATATGATGGTCAAACAATTTTGGATTTTGCGAACGCGAAGAGCGTGTCGGAGACAAAAGTTGCGTGCGGGGGTGGAGGAGTTTGAGCAAACTTTTCAAGACAGATTTTAGATTGACCCAGCAATCAAGTCACTTGCTCTGTGATTTAATTTTAGATTTTGCGGAAAGTTGCTCTATTTTTGGCGAAGGTATTGTTAGCGCGATCGCTTCTCATCCCGAAACTGATTTAAGTAATCCTAATCAGTTTCAAAGTGTCGATTTAGACTAATTATTTGATTAGTTAAGTTTTTACTTCAAGCGCCCAGACCCAAAGAGTCTGAGCGCTTGAATATTAGGTTGCAGAGAAACTTCTGCTAAGTAGGGTAATTATGCGGGCATCATATGCATACTTCTGCAAGACTCTGCACACTTACGGCAAGCAGCAGCACATTCCATCATTTTTGCATCATCGCTCATCATTTCACAAGCCATTGCAGTGCGATCGCACATTTCGGCACAAAGCATACAAGTGCGTTCCATAAACTCAGAACCACTCATCATCATATTCATGCACATCATGCACATTTCAGAGCAATCGCGCATCATGCTCATCATGCTCATCATACTGTTGTCCATGTGCTTACCACCTTTGCTCATGCAGTAAGTCATTGTTTCCATGCACATTTTGTGACATTCCATGCAAGCATCCATGCAGGTTTGCATTTCGGAAGTCATGGTTTCAGTCATCATCATCATCATCATCGGAAATACCTCCTGGTTTTTTGATGCCTAGATAGTGTCCTTCAAAGGACTACTCATAACATTAGTCCTATCCTTTTAAAGAGTCAATGGGGTTTTTAATCCAGAATTCATAAGCCTACTATCCCGATATAATTACCGGAATTTTTAACTAATTCTACACTACTTTGGTGTTGTTTTTCTGGGGATTACTACGCATTAAGGCTTAGAAACCCCCGTTTCGGAGTGGGGTTTTATTGAGCAAATCAAGTTTCCGTCAGGGATCAAAAGTTACAGTTAAATCTGGATAGAAAATAATGTTATTTTTTTTAACAAACGCCTAAACAAAGCATTTAACCTAGAGCATTTTCTAAATCAGCTTGCAAATCTTGCTGATGTTCAATTCCTACTGAAAGGCGGACTAAATTATCCTTTATTCCCCGCTTAAGTCGTTCCGCTTCTGGTAA
This sequence comes from Nostoc sp., assembly GCF_036917755.1. Taxonomy (GTDB): domain Bacteria; phylum Cyanobacteriota; class Cyanobacteriia; order Cyanobacteriales; family Nostocaceae; genus Nostoc. The sequence continues at coordinate 122,657 of NZ_JBALFC010000001.1, read as the reverse complement.
AGAACCGTGAGTCATTTTGGTAGGATAGCAAAGCAGCGATTCCACACCACCCAAACTTTCAGCTAGCAAAAATAACTTGAGTCGGGAAGCGAATCTTTCAACCTCAGCAAAACCACCTTTTAATTCCAAACTAATCATCCCCCCAAAGCCAGACATTTGCTCTTTTGCTAGTTGATGTTGTTCATGACTGGATAACCCTGGATAATAAATGCGCTCAATTTTCGGATGCTTTTCTAAAAATTCAGCCAAAAACAAAGCGTTTTTTTCATGTTCTCGCATTCTCACAGCCAGAGTTTTAATTCCTCGCAGCACTAACCAGCTATCAAAAGGACTAGGAATTGCCCCGATCGCATTTTGATAAAACTTCAGTTCGGTGTATAGTTGCTCGTTAGATGTGATGACTGCGCCACCAATAATATCGCTGTGTCCCCCTAGATATTTGGTAGTGCTGTGAACCACAATGTCAGCACCTAAATCTAACGGTGTTTGAAAATAAGGACTAGCAAAGGTGTTATCAACTACTAAAATGATATTATGTTTACGGGCAGTATTTGCCAGTGCGCCAATATCAATAATTTTTAACAACGGGTTGGTAGGAGTTTCAATCCAAATCAGCTTAGTATTTGGTTGAATGGCAGTTTCAAAATCAGCGATGTTATCAATATCTACATAGCTAGTTGTCACACCCCAATTTTTCACAACCTTTTCTAACAAACGATAAGTTCCCCCATACAAATCATCACCAGCAACAATATGGTCGCCACTTTTTAGCAGACTTAATACTGTTGTGGTTGCAGCCAAGCCAGAGGCAAATGCTAAACCAAATTTCCCATTTTCAAGAGAAGCTAAAGCCGATTCTAAAGCGGTGCGGGTGGGGTTTCCCGTGCGAGAATATTCATATCCTTTATGTTTACCTATGGCTTCTTGTTCATAAGTAGAAGTCAAATAAATGGGAACAATTACAGCGCCTGTTTGTGGGTCTGATTTTTGACCTTCATGAATTGCTCTTGTCTCAAATTTCATGATTTTTCCTTGATTATTCTTGGGTTTGACTAATCCAATATCTAATTAAATCGGCTCTGGTAATTAATCCTATAGGAATATCATTTCGCTTAATAATAATTCCTGTTGTTCCTGATAATAATACTCGATAAGCTTCGGAAACATCAACTTCTTCATCAAGCATCGGCAGAGGTTTACCCATGACTGCGGAAACTTCCTGGTTAGAAAAGTTGATGCCATCATGGAGAAATTTCATTAAAGAGGCTTCATTGACGCTACCGACTACATGATTATTATCAATCACAGGTAGCTGCGAAATATTCAGCTTTTGTAGGTAGTTTGTCGCTTTGCTTAAGGTATCACGGGGACTGACGGCAATTAGAGAAGGAAAATCTGTTTTTTGAGCCAGAATTTCGCCAACTTTGATACTTTTTACTGTTGTACCTTCCCAAAAACCATTTTCCTGCATCCAGGCATCGGAGTATATTTTATTAATGTAGTTTCTTCCCGTATCTGGTAATAGCGCTAAAATATACTTCGGCTCTGTTAATCTGGCTGCATAGTTGAGCGCTGCGGCTACTGCTGTACCAAAGTAACCTCCTACTAATAAACCTTCTTCTCGTGCTAAACGACGAGCCATATTAAAAGATTCTTTATCGCTAACCCTAACCATTTCATCGACTAATTGACGATTAAATGTCTTGGGAATAAAATCTTCACCAATTCCTTCAACTTTGTAAGATTTGGGGGTGTCGCCAGAAAGAATTGAACCCTCTGGATCTGCACCAACAATTACTATATTTGGATTTTGCTCTTTTAGATATTTAGCAACTCCTGAAATTGTACCACATGTTCCCATCCCTGCAACAAAAACATCAACTTTACCATTACTATCTGACCAGATTTCTGGGCCGGTAGTTAAGTAATGTCCTAAAGGATTATTCGGGTTTTCAAATTGATTTGGTCTGTAAGCTCCTGGTATTTCTTTGGCGAGTCTTTCCGCTACACCGTTATAACTTTCTGGCGAGTCAGGCGGTACAGATGTGGGAGTAACAACTACTTCTGCACCATAAGCTTTGAGTAGGTTGATTTTATCCTGGCTCATTTTATCAGGCATGACGAAAATACAGCGATACTTTTTCACTGCTGCAATTAGTGCCAGTCCCACACCAGTATTACCTGCGGTAGCTTCAATAATAGTGCCGCCCAGTTGCAGTTGACCTGTTTTTTCTGCGGCTTCAATCATCGTGAGGGCAATTCTATCTTTGGTACTCCCGCCAGGATTGAGATATTCTACTTTGGCATAAATACTTGAGTGAATGTCTTCGGTAATTTTGTTAAGTCTGACTAATGGAGTTCTACCAATTGCTTGCAAAATGTTGTTGTAAGTAGCCATAGTTACTCCTTGTCAGTGTTGAGAAATTAGTGTTATGGGCTTTCCATGTTGGATAAGTTGGGATGTTGAAGAGAAACGAACCGCAGAGGCGCAGAGGGGCGCAGAGAGAAGAAATGAATGTTAGGATGTGGGTTGTAGAGTTGATTTCAATTTGAGTAAGCGATCGCTGGCTGTTTGTAATGTCTCAGGTCTTTTGCTGAAGCAAAATCTGATCAATGAATGTCCTTTTTCTGGTTGGCTGAAAAAGCTGGAACCAGGAACTACAGCAACACCAATCTCTTTAATTAGATGGTAAATGAATTCAACATCTGTTTTATAGCCGAATTTGGAAATATCTGCAAGTACGTAATAGGCTCCTTGGGGAACGAAATAGGGAATGCCAACTTGATCTAGAATCTGTAAAATACTGTCTCGCTTCTGGTGATAAAGTTTAGCTAGTTCTTCATAATAGGATGGTGGCAGTTGCATGGCGGCAACTCCGGCTCGTTGCAATGGTGCAGGAGCGCCAACGGTGAGAAAATCATGGACTTTGCGAATGGCTCCTGTCAATTCGGGGTTAGCCAAAATGTAGCCGACTCGCCATCCAGTGACACTGTAAGTTTTGGATAGACCATTGATGGTAATTGTGCGTTCTTCCATACCGGGAAGGGTCGCTAGGGCAATATGTTGAGTGCCATCATAGAGAATATGTTCATAGATTTCATCAGTGAACGCTAACACATCCCACTTTTGACAAAGTTCAGCAATTAGGGTGAGTTCTTCACGGGTGAAGACTTTACCTGTGGGGTTGTGGGGTGTGTTGATAATAATCGCTTTGGTATTGGCATTGAAAGCTTGACGCAACTGTGCTTCATCAAATGTCCAGTTGGGGGGATGTAGGGTTACGTAACGAGGCGTAGCACCAGCTAAAATCGCATCGGGGCCGTAATTTTCGTAATATGGCTCAAATACAATTACTTCCTCACCGGGATCGACGGTTGCCAACATCACAGCTGCCATTGCTTCTGTGGAACCACAGGTAACGGTGATTTGGGTTTCGGGGTCGATATCTAAGCCCAGATACCAACGGACTTTGTTGGCGATCGCCTGACGAAATGGGCGATCGCCCCAAGTAATCGCATACTGGTTGACATCTGCCTCTATTGCCTCATAAGCTGCCTGTTTCAACTCCAAGGGACAGGGAAAATCAGGGAACCCCTGAGCCAGATTCACTGCACCGTATTGCAGTGCTACCCTTGACATTTCTCGAATCACCGACTCTGTAAACTGGTCTGCCTTCGCTGATATTTTTTGGCGCACAATCTCACTCACCTCTATACCTCCATTGATCTCTATTGCGGTTATGCAGGAATTTTTATAAACCCGATAAAGTCCATAATATCGATAGATTCATCGTAGTATACTCAAATTCGAGATCCAGAGGAAGGATTAGGGAGATGAGGGAGTAGGGAGTGGACAGTTGATAGTTGACAGTTGACAGTTAGTTGTCCAATGCCCAATGCCCAATGCCCAATGCCCAATGCCCAATGCCCCATGCCCCATGCCCAATGCCCCATGCCCAATGCCCAATGCCCAATGCCCAATGCCCAATGCCCAATACCTAATGGACTTATTATCTATATACTTAATTATTGAGATTAATAGTCAATTATTGAAGGTACTGATCCAGAATCATCATGAAATCTTTGCACCGTCCCGATCTTTATAGCTGGTCTAATTTCAATCCGGCAAGAAATATTGATTTCAATGGGATTGCCTGGATTCGCCCAGATGGCAACATCTTGATTGACCCAGTAGCCCTATCAAACCATGATTGGAATCATCTGAAATCCCTCGGTGGTGTAGTTTGGATTGTGCTGACGAATTCTGAGCATGTCAGGGCGAGTAAAGAAATTGCCGATCAAACCTATGCTAAGATTGCTGGCCCTCTGGCAGAAAAAGACACTTTCCCCATACATTGCGATCGCTGGCTGTCTGATGGTGAAGAATTTGTCCCAGGACTGGAGGTGATTGAACTCCAAGGCTCGAAAACTCCCGGTGAATTGGCTCTGTTACTGGAGAAGACGACTTTGATTACAGGAGATTTAGTCAGGGCACGCAAAGCCGGTAGCTTAACGATTTTGCCAGATGACAAGCTGCTAAATCGAGAGGAGGCTGTTGCTTCTGTTCGCAGGTTGGCTCAACTGAGTCGGGTAGAAGCAGTGTTGGTGGGGGATGGTTGGCCCGTCTTCCGCGATGGAAGCGATCGCTTACAGGAACTTGCAGCGACGCTGTAAATGCGTGGGGGGGATGCCTACTTTAAGGGCTAGTGGTCTGTCCCATTAATTTTCAGGGGGTTGAGAAACGAACCGCAAAGGACGCAAAGAACGCGAAGTTAAGAGGTAAAGAAGATATAGCGTTTCCTAATCACATGAGGTATATCTTAGCCCCCTCTCGAAGAGCGGGGAGGGGGTTGGGGGTGGGGTTTTTGTACCTCACTAAACCGAGAACCGCTAAACAAGTCGCAAGTCGCAAGTCAGTTTTGTGACGGGGATTTAGCGAGAAACGCGGTCTTGGGCTTTGCCCAAGTGGAGCGATTTCTCAAGACAGACCCCGACCCAAAACGTGCTGCCATTCTTAGGCAGGGGAATTAAACTGAACATACTCTGTTAAAACTGATTGATTCACCTATCAAGTTACTTACTTAAGCAAAGGTTGCTACCCAGGGGATAGGAGATGGTTGTCCTGTTTTTGGGAATGGACGCGATCACTCCCTTACAGACTCTGGATGAATAGCGAGCGCTTAAAGAAATCCGGAAATGATGCGATCGCTATTCATGCAAAGGTAACTATTGAAGCAGGTGTAATATCTGTAATCGCTTGCTGTTGCTCCCTCCATATTATGTGAGTTCAGAGGGTGTAGGGGGTAGGGTTGCAGGTTTGGGAACCCACGTTTAAAAACGTGAGATTGAATACTTGGACACCTCGGCGGAGCGGCTCCGGCGCTGCGCCACTCGTTATACATCTTTTTTTTTACGCTTGCAATAACCCAGAACTAAAGTTTTTTATTTCTATACCCCACACCCCACACCCTTTTCTTTGTAACTTTGACTTTGGGTATAACTTTGGCTACTTGAGCTATTCCCGCCAGCAGCAGGGTAAGCGCATCTCAAATGGGATTGACAAAAAATACATTTTATGTGTTAAGGATAGAACAGGAATTTATGGTTCGGTTTATTTCTAGAGGCTAATAGCGATGCCTAATCTATGATCAATAACTAGGGCTTAATGCGATTGTTTGGGTCTTTATTGATATTAGGGCTTTCTTATTGACAAGATGCGCTTACCCTGCACCTCAGTATTCCTAACATACCGCGTTATTCTCGACATACTCTGAATCTACGCTAAACCTTTTCCCTCCGACAAGTTTCCTTTAAGAAATATTTGGTATCCTAGATTATCCAAATTTTGAATTTCTTTTAAGGGGTGTACCATAAAATTTTTAAGGAGTTAAAAGTGACAATTAAAATATTTAAAGTTCTACCAATGCAATATACCCCCTTTGTTTTGAAAGATGAATTAGAATTCCTTAAAAATCAGGGGATTGAAATGACAGAAGATATAGGTTTAGCCGACATTATACTAGCTTATAATCTGCGTGTTCTCAGACCTTTAAGAATAGCTTATAGAAAAAAGAAAAAGTATCTCGTTTGGACAAGTGAACCTAGATTTGATGTCACATTCAAAAAAATAGACCGAGGATTCTTCTTAATGGGTGATGCCCACATCATGAACATTTATACAGGTGACATATTTGTAAATAATTTCACTCTTCCATTTTTTGATGATTTTTATAGAGAATATTGGAAAGAATCCTTAAAGCCACTAGATAAATTTAATTTTACTGGATTAGATAATCGCCAGATTGTCATAGTTGCAGGATATAGGAATAATCAGAAAACTACAAGTCTGAAAAGAGCAGATAAGGAATTGGATCTATTGTATCTTAAAACCCAGATAGCATTGGCAGGATATCAACTAGGGAAGGTAGATGTTTATGGACCAGGCTGGCCTGATAATATATCCTTAGAAAGTTCAAGACAAGGAGACTATATATCCAGAAAAGTTGAGATTTTAAAACCATATAACTTTAATCTGTGCTTTGAAAATACAAACTTTGATTATTACTGCACTGAAAAAATTTGGGATAGTATTCGCTGCTATTGTCTGCCAATTTACTTTGGGCAGGGAAATAAAATATATGAAGATTTTCCTAAAAATAGTTTCATAGATTATAGTGAGTTTGTCAGTCCAAAGGATCTCTTTGATTACGTCGATACTATGACTGAGCAAGAATTCCTGACTCGCATGAATCTATGTATTAATACTTACAATAAAGTTCATGAACAGCTGAAATCTGTTAATAGATATGAAGAATTTCTTTTGAGGACTGTTCGTAGAATAAAAGAAATAATGGCATCTTAAGACCCACATTCCGCAGATGTTACTCAGATTAGAGAACTCCACAAAAAAGATGATCCAATAGCTATGCTGGTTTAGCTAAAATTTCCACAAACCATTTTTTGAGATTGGGGAGGCGGTTAATCTGTGTTTCAATTTCTTCCATAGCTGAAGTTGTGAGTTTAACTCCTGTGGAGTAAACTCTGAAATTATTTTTCTCTGATTATAGGATCAATCATTCTGTGGAGTTCTCTTATTGATATTTTTGAAAAATCCCAGCGAGAAAAATTTTATTCACCTAATTTTTCTGCTTGAGATTAACTTTTTATGCCAAAAAATAGTGGTATGAACTCCAAAAAATTTTATCTCTTAAAGTAGCTCGTGACTTTATTTTAGAACACCTATCACAAAAGTTGGGCTTGATCGCATAGTATCAATTATCTGTCAATGCGTAAGTTCTAGCTGGTAGCTAGCAAAAACTGATGTTCGCACATATGCACTGTCTGTCCACGCTCTAATTGCCGATCTAGCCTGGGTATTCTGGTTTGGAAACGCTGAATGTCGGTCAGGAACTTGTAACGACGCTGTAAATGGGTGGGTAGCAGAGCTAGCTATGCTACCCTACAGGATATTGTGATTCAAATACATGAAAAAGGTACATGAAAAAGGTTGTAAGAAGAATTGTAATGAAAATATTACAGGCTGATGCAAGATTATAGCGCCTGGATTTTATTCTGTTTAACAGGAAAGGCAGGAGGAATACTGCTTTTTATCTCCTACCGCGACCAGAGGGAGCAAGGGTTTGAATCTCCCACAACTTTTGCTCGGCCCAAATCATCCGGGGGTCGAATCTTATAAGTGATTTGCTCCTCCTCCCTCCTGCCTCCTTCAATTATCAGGAGCAAAGCACGATTCTCCTGTGGAAAGGCTGCGCGATCGCGTGCAGAATATTTACAATATTGTCTAAAATTATGGATAATTCCCCAGTGGTCGCTCAAGCAGATGCATCCTTACCAAATCACACTCACGAAAATATACTTTTAGTGGAGTCAGCAGTTGGATCGAATTCTCCTGTAAAGGAAAAGGTAGGAAGTGACTTTGACTCTCGCATGATGCTGCGGTGTTTGGAACTTGCTCGCCGCGCTTTAGGACATACTTCGCCAAATCCGTTAGTGGGAGCGGTGATTGTCAAGGATGGCGAGATTGTCGGCGAAGGGTTTCATCCTCGTGCAGGTGAGCCTCATGCAGAAGTGTTTGCCTTGAAAGCAGCAGGCGTTGGCGCAGCCTCTCCCCTGGAAAATCGCGCTCGTGGTGCAACAATCTATGTCAACCTCGAACCCTGCAATCACTACGGACGTACTCCCCCTTGTTCGGAAGGATTGATCCAAGCTGGGGTGGCAAAAGTGGTGGTGGGTATGGTTGATCCCAATCCACTGGTAGCTGGAGGTGGTATTGCCCGTTTACGTGCGGCGGGGATCGAAGTGTTGGTAGGAGTAGAAGAGTCAGCTTGTCATCAGCTAAATGAAGCTTTTGTGCATCGCATTCTCTACAAACGACCTTTGGGAATTTTAAAATATGCCATGACTTTAGATGGCAAAATTGCTACCACCTCTGGTAACAGCGCCTGGGTTACAAGCCAAGATTCCCGCAGTGAAGTACATCAACTGCGGGCGGCTTCTGATGCCATAATTGTCGGTGGTAATACAGTCCGACACGACAATCCTTACTTAACCAGCCATCAGGTGGGGGCACATAATCCCCTGCGGGTGGTAATGAGTCGCCATCTCAACAACTTACCGGAAAATGCCCATCTCTGGCAAACTGCGGATGCTCCGACTTTGGTGTTGACACAGGAGGGCGCTAACCCCGATTTTCAAGAACTGTTGCTAAAAAAGGGGGTAGAGGTGGTGAAATTAACATCACTGACACCAGATAAGGCAATGGCGTACTTATATGAGCGGGGTTTTTGTAGCGTGTTATGGGAATGTGGTGGTACCTTAGCTGCAAGTGCGATCGCTCAAGGAGCAGTGCAAAAAGTTCTCGCATTTATCGCCCCAAAAATCATTGGTGGTAACATTGCTCCCACACCTGTGGGCGATTTAGGTTTTACTACCATGACTGAGGCGTTATCTCTAGAACGTGTTCGTTGGCGTGTAGTCGGCTCTGACTGCTTAGTTGAAGGTTATTTTCCCCAAAAAGCCAATAGTCAAGAGTAATAACACATCAACTTAACTCATCGTGATTTTGCGTTGGCGTAGCCCGCCGTAGGCATCATGAACACTGACGTTCCTGGGCAATATCACGTATCAGGGCTAGCCGAGATTGAATGTAGTGGCACAGAAAATCAGTTTCGTTAGAATCTAACAACACTTGGGTTTCGGTTTGTTTTACTAACCACTGCACTAAGCTAGCATCATCCAGTTGCAAGAGGAGCTTGGCTTGGGCGGTTTCAACCACTGACCAAAGCTGACGCATAATTGTAGGAGTCATCAGACCTCAATTGAATAATTAGCTTTGCTATCTTCAGATTACACAATTGCGATCGCACTTTACATCATGTATGTAGAAGCTGAAACAAGTATTATGAAAAACTTAATAATGGTATTTATAACTTTATAAAGATTAAGAATTTAAAACTCAGTTTAGAAAATCGGGATTGGGCATGGGTAAAGACAGATTTTAATGGATTTAGTTGCAAAACCTAGAAAACAAATGCACTAATTCTAAATCTGGCTCAAACAGGAATTTAGCATTTTTAGCGTCAAATTGATAAGGCGTGAGATAAAAAATCATCTCTACAACAAACCTTTCTTTTTCAATAGGACTTACGCAAAATATCTCTGAAACTCTTATTTCTCCGTGTACTCTGCGCCTCTGCGGTTCGTTATTCCGTAACTCCTGCGTAAGTCCTATTCAACTTAGCTAGCGCATCTTCAGCAGCAGCTTTTTCAGCCTCTTTTTTATTACGTCCCGTACCCGTTCCATGCTCTATTCCATCTACAAATACTGTAGCTACGAATGTTGGCGCGTGAGCAGGTCCATCTTGTTCTGTCTTATATATCGGGGGAGTAGTGATACCCTTGCTTTGTACCCATTCCTGAAAGCGATTTTTTGAGTCTACATTAGAGCGAGACACAACAATATTTTCAGGTACAGAATCAAAGAAGTCTTTTACAATTTTGCGAGCTTTTTCAATATCCGAACCATTATCCAAATAGTAAGCACCAATCACAGCTTCAAATGTACTGCTAAGTAAATTAGGATTTTGGTAGCCTCCATCTAGTTTTGCACCTTGTCCTAGAAGCATCCGAGAATTTAAACCTACTTCAATAGCAAATTTTGCTAATTGCTTCTCATCTACCAGCGCAGAACGCCGCCGAGTTAATTCATCTTCTCCCTTTTCTCCATGCTTTTCATAGAGATATTCACCGCTTAAGAAATTTAGGATAGCATCACCAAGAAACTCTAGGCGTTCGTTATGTTCCCCTTCTCCAGGATGTTCATTGACATAAGAACGGTGGGTAAGCGCTCGACGCAAAAGTTTTTTATCATCGAATTCTAGAAGCTTGTGCATTTTTATTTTTTCCAATGGTAGTTAATTGAATGTAAAGAGCGAGCAAGATGCCTACCCTAAAAGATAAGAAGCTAACAAAATTGAGGTGCTACCTAGAAACAGTTATCTTTATCTGGATAGGGGGATAAAGACTGTTTCCACGAGTGTTATTACACTGAAAACAAGAAAGTCGTAAGTTTTCAAAAGAATTAGAACCGCCATGAATCTTAGGTAAAAGGTGATCAAATGTCAGATTTTTTTGTGGCATATTTTGCCGACACCACCAACAGTAAGAACCATACAAATCAATGAGTTGCTGCTTCTTATTGCGCTTCTGTTTAGAATTCATTGAAAGCGACGGGAAACTCCATCCCCTTGTGGGTGGAGAGGGATAGTCGCCCCGTCGCTTGGGGCATTGGGCATTGGGCATTGGTAACTTCTTCCCCATGCCCCATCCCCCATTCCCCATGCCCAAAAACTCCACCCACAAGGGGATGGAGTTTTTTATTTTGTTGATTTTCCATTTTGCTTTTGTGTGCAACAGCATTGGAATATCACGCATCTAGCGTTAACAAATTTCTCTTGAGGGAAATTATCAAAAATGAATCTTCCTCTACAAATAAATTTGCTATCTATACTTGATTTTGGTCAATGTCTCAGGAGCAGAATTTCTGACTTTAGGAATTCTGCTCCTGAGACAACTACCAAAAACTTGCGATTATCTTAGCTGTCTTAAGTACACACTACCATAGCTAATACTGGATGTCAATATAGTTATTCATTAAGATTCCTAAAAGCCTAGATGCATAGCAGCTTGTCGTAAGACATCGCCCATATCCATAAATTTTAGGAATCATCTATGGTATTTTCTCAAAGCCACCATTTATTTAAAAAATATTTTAGTTAATAAATAATTTACGGTTTACTTTGCGCGATCGCACTATACAAAATACCTAGAATTTTCTTAATATCCTTAATATAATATTCACTCAAATCAATCGAAACTACATTACTTTCAAGTTTGAGAAATTGCCAGATCGTACCGATAGTAACAGCACCATATATAGCTTTGACTTGATTTCCTCCTCTCTCGTTAAATAACTGAGCAGCTACCATTTCGGCAATACATTGCGCTAAACCAGACCTTAAATTTTCATTTTTACTTTCTACTAGGACAACCACCGGACTACGTACAAGCAACTGCTCTGAAGAAAGACTCAAAATAAAATCACAAAAGCCGTTTAGTCCTCGTTGGCTATCAACAGTAAAATCAACTCCAGAAAAAAAGCTTATTTCATAATTAAATTTACGTCTAATTTCTAACAAAATTGGACTAATTATCATTTCGCTTCGAGCTTTTTCCGAACTTATCGCTACTGCTAAATCAACATTTTCCTTAAGAATAGTAGATAATAAATCACTACATTCTTGCTCTTGTATATTTGCAAATAGTCCAGATGACTCGTGGATAACTAACCCAAAAGAATCAATAACTTCAATAAGTTTAAAATCACTATAAGCCATAAAAATTAGTCCTTGATCCTAGAGGATGTTTGAAAAGTTCGGGCGACTAGAAGTCGCGGCTACACAGACAAAACCCACCTCCGTGGGTTAAGAAGCAATACAGTTCAGTTAAGCAATTTTTTCCTTCTCTTTCTGTGTCCTCTGCGCCTCTGTGGTTCGTAAAAAAAAAGAGTTTGTGTAGTTGCGTTCGCGTCAGCGTGCCAGAGGCTCTATTCTATTCGCCCAATACTTTTCAAACATCCTCTTATGACTTTGGCGGAAATACCCTAACTAAATCAAGAGATAAATCAGGGAAGCAAGGAAAAAATATTACCTGATTTGACAAGAAAATTCGCTTATTTAAATAACCATATTTACCTTGATTATCCTGATATGGCTCACTGTAAGCTTCCAAATAATTATCGAATAAATTAAATATCCAATAATCAGTAATATCTGCTTTAGCATAGAGAGGAATTTTCACATCTTGGTCATAGCCCAAAGAAGAATCTGAAACTTCCATCACCAATAACACATCAGCAGGTTGAGGATGACCAGAAAGATAATTATCATCTCGGTTTTGAAGAATAGCAAAATCCGGTTCAGGTTCGCTGTTAGGTGGCAAAGCAATCGGAGCTTGAGATTGCAAAGTTGCCCGATCAGCTACAAGTTTTGGAAGTTCCCGCAATAAGTTTCGCAAACAAGTTTCATGGGCTGTACCTTTGGATGCGATTTCAATAATTTCCCCATTGATTAATTCAATGTGGTTATCTTCATGGAAAAAGCCCAATTCAGTAAGCCTGTGGTATTCAGCTAGTGTGAAGCGTTTAGCTTGAGCAATACTCATAAATCTTCCTTCCAACGGTAAATGCGATCGCGTAACCGCACTTATATTCTAAATGTGTCAGAAATTGGTATGCTAAAGACCAAGACTCGCTATGAAAGCAAACCATGCCTGCGCCTACTATCAATCCCACGATCACTGCCTTTCCGTTGAGTGCCGTAGTCGGTCAAGAAGCAATTAAATTAGCCTTGCTGTTAGCCGCAGTTGATCCTGGTTTGGGAGGAGTGGCGATCGCAGGTCGTCGCGGTACGGCAAAATCTGTGATGGCTCGTGCTATCCACGCTCTACTACCGCCAATTGAAGTTGTCAAAGGCTCAATCAGCAATTGTGACCCCAACCACCCAGAAGAATGGGATGATCAACTTTTGGCGGAGTACGCAGACAAAGATATTCAAAATGTTCCTGTCGAAATAATTCCCGCGCCTTTTTTGCAAATTCCTCTAGGTATCACAGAAGACCGACTCCTCGGTTCTGTGGATGTGGAAAAGTCGGTAAAAGAAGGTGATACCATTTTTCAGCCCGGTTTACTCGCTACAGCAAACCGAGGCGTGTTGTATGTAGATGAAATAAATCTATTAGATGACCAAATATCAAATCAGCTTCTAACAGTATTATCTGAGGGACGCAACCAAATTGAACGGGAAGGGATTAGTTTTCAGCATCCCTGTAAATCCTTATTTATTGCCACCTACAACCCAGAAGAAGGCGGATTACGGGAGCATTTACTAGATAGAATTGCGATCGCACTCTCTGCTGATGGTGTACTCGGCTTAGATCAAAGAGTAGAAGCAGTAGAAGTTGCGATCGCCTATTCTAAATCTCCCCAAGAGTTCCTCAAACAGTACAACGAAGACTTAGACTCCCTCAAAACCCAAATCATCTTGGCACGGGAATGGTTGAAAGAAGTAATCATCACTCATGAACAAATTGCTTACTTAGTAGATGAGGCCATTCGCGGCGGAGTTCAGGGACATCGCGCCGAGTTATTCGCCACGCGAGTTGCCAAAGCTGCGGCGGCTTTGGAGGGACGAACAACAGTAAATGCCGAAGATTTGCGCCGTGCTGTCGAACTGGTGATTGTTCCACGCGCCACAATTGTGCAGACACCGCCACCAGAACAATCACCACCACCGCCTCCACCCCCACCACAGAATCAAGAAGAACCCCAGGACGAATCAGAAGAGGAAGAGCAAGAAGAACAAGAAGAACAGGAAGAAAATCAAGAGCAAGAACCCCCTAGCATCCCCGAAGAATTCATTTTTGATCCAGAAGGGGTAATTCTTGATGACAGCGTGCTTTACTTCACTCAAATGGCGAAGCGGCAAGGTAAATCTGGTAGTCGCAGTGTCATCTTTTCCGATGACAGGGGACGCTACATTAAGCCAATGTTGCCCAAGGGGAAAGCGCGACGCATTGCAGTAGATGCCACCCTGAGAGCTGCGGCTCCTTATCAAAAAGCCCGAAGAGAAAGACACCCAGATAGAAAAGTTATTGTCGAACAGGCAGACATTCGCTCGAAACGCCTGGTACGCAAAGCCGGGGCGTTGGTAGTATTTGTGGTAGATGCTTCTGGCTCAATGGCCTTGAATCGAATGCAATCAGCTAAAGGTGCGGTGATGCAACTGTTGACAGAAGCTTATCAAAACCGCGACCAAATAGCATTGATTCCCTTCCGGGGAGAACAGGCGGAGGTGTTATTGCCTCCAACACGTTCCATTGCCTTGGCGCGTAATCGCTTGGAAAGGTTGCCCTGTGGTGGCGGTTCGCCCTTAGCACATGGTTTAACCCAAGCTGTGCGCGTCGGCTTAAATGCCCAGATGAGCGGAGATATTGGGCAAGTTGTGCTTGTAGCGATTACCGATGGGCGGGGTAATATTTCCTTAGCGCGTTCTTTAGGTGAACAACTAGAACCAGGAGAAAAGCCAGATATCAAAGGAGAATTATTAGAAATTGCTGCCAGAATCCGGGCTTTGGGGATGCAACTATTAGTAATTGATACGGAAAGTAAATTTGTGTCCACGGGCTTTGCTAAGGAATTATCGCAAACAGCAGGCGGTAAATATTATCATTTACCGAAAGCGACAGATCAAGCTATTGCTGCTATGACCAGAGGTGCGATCGCTGATTTAAAATCTCGATAATTTAGTCATTAGTCATTAGTCATTGGTCATTAGTCATCGGATTTTTGACTCAGTATGACTACGATCTACGATCCAGTGGGCATTACCTGTGGTTGCAAATAGTAAATCAAATCTTGGATTCCCTTTTGCAGATACCGCGTTACCGTCATTGGACTAGTGCCAATATTTTTAGCAGCATCCTTGCGAGAAAGTTCCTTCAAAAATACCATTTCAACTGCCATGCGAGGCTTGTCTTCTAACATATTTATTGCGCCTTGGAGTTGTTGTCGTTCTTCTTCTTCTTGCAGAAGCAGATGAGAACGAGGACAAGGAAGTGCCTCACCCAAGGTTATTTGGCAATCAACATAGTTAAGTGCGGTCGCATCTAAACTTAAAGGCATACGGTTTTGAGCAGCTAACTTGGTTTCTTGCCATTCTTGCAGAGATACTTGAAGTTCCTTGGCGATTTCAGCATCTTTGGGAAGGCGACCTAAAGACATTGCCAAGTCCTTGCGAATCTTTTGTCCTTCATTGTACAGTTCTTGCCAACGACGGGGAATTCTTAATAGAGTACTGCGATCGCGCAAAAAGTGCAGCATCTCACCACGAATATATGGTACAGCAAAGGAACTAAAAGCATATCCTTGGCTAGGGTCGAAGCGCTCAATTGCCCTAATCAAACCAAAATAACCGATTTGTTCTAAATCTTCATAAGGTTCATTACATTGATGGCTGAATTTATGAGCCATCTTCCGCACTAAGCCAGTATGTAACTGTACAAGTTTATTACGAAGTTTAATAGAAGGATTCTGGTGGTACAAGTGTAATAATTCTATACCATCAATTCGTAAAGAGGACTCACTTGTTGCCATATACATTCCCTTGTTGTAACTCCTATTCCTAAGAAAGTGGAGCTGCGTATATTTTCTTTTAAGCTGTCATTATTTTCCCTAGTCAAGGCGGAATAAGCCATCGTCGTTTCACTGAACTTATCAGAGGTCGGACTCTACAAATCAGTATTTATACGCATGATTTTGCTAACCTCTCTGTTGCAGGTTATTTTTGATTTTTAGATGGGAATTTCAACCTTGCATAATCTTTTTTGTTTAGTTGTCTTCTAACTTGCGTAACCCCTTCCTGGTTTCTTCCCCTAAATCTTGGTAAGAATAGGAATAAGCAGAACGTTTTCCTAAAAAACAGTTTTTCAATATGAGCAATACCAGTAATTTTCGTGAAGCTATGCGTGAGGCTAAATCTCACGCCCTCGTTGGCCCAAATGTGATTGCCAATGCCCTCCCCTACGTTGGTGGTGGATTGGTGCTAACGGCATTAGGAACCTACGGCGGTTTGGGAGTTATCCGTACTAATCCCGGAATATTTTTTCCCACCTTCATTGGTGCGGTGATTTTGGAGTTAATTTTGTTCTTTGTTGCCCAAAATGTTGCCCAAAAAGGTAACAAGGGACTTGCACTACCCTTGTTGGCAACCTACAGCCTGTTGTCTGGATATACTCTCAGTGGCTTGATATTTGTCGCTTTGAGATCCCAAGGTGTTGGCATTCAAGGCATTGGGTTGGCTGCTCTTGGTTGTGGCATCACTTTTATCTTCGCCCGTCAAATTGGTTCAAATCTCTCTGAACAAGACGGCATGGCTTTGACGAAAACCATCAATCTTGGCGTCATTGCTTTGGTGGTTGTGTGTCTAGCCCAATTCGGGTTTGCCATGTTTGGTGTTTACACGCCAAATTGGTTAGAAATTGCCATCTCCGGTTTGGGGGTGTTTCTATTTGTTGGGGTTTCTGTTGTCGATTTCTACATCTTGCCCCGCACTTACAGCGATGACGAATATCTGCCTGCTGCTTTATCGATGTACCTCACTTACATCAACTTGTTCGTCTTTATCTTGCGGTTGCTAATTTCCCTAAATGGCCGCAATTAATTGTCTGTAGGCACTAACAAAAGTAAACTTTTATAAAGTAAAAACCGTGGTTAAATTTTCAGCAACCACGGTTTTTTTCATTTGTTTAATAGTAGAAACTGTTCAATATCATGAGGAATTGACTGTTTTATATATTTAACCTACGGCTGATCTGGACGCTTAAAAAAGCTAAGTTATGGGAGTTTTCCTAAAACCCGAATGAATTCCAGAGGTAAGCCATCAGTATCGGCGATGAAAGCCACTTCGTAAATGCGATCGCCTATTTGCTGTTGTGTCGGTTCTAAAAGTACCTTCAAAGGTTGTAATTCTTCTGCTTGACTCTCAGCCGCCAGCAATACACGTTCTTGTAAACTTGTCAACCAGCTAGGTAAATCTGGTGTAATCTCAGTTAAATCGAACGAGAGATGATAATATCCCACATAATGTTCGTCAGCAAACGCATCTGGGGCTGGTTTTGGTTCGGGAATTTGGATAAGTTCAATTCTGCCGCCCAATCCTTCCATCCAGCAAGCTAGGGTGTAGCCTGTAGTAAAGCGTTCCGAAATTGTAAACCCTAAATGTTCGTAGAAAGCGATCGCTCGATGAATATTCGCAGTCCGAATCGAAGCGTGGTGCATAATTAGTCATTAGTCATTAGTCATTAGTCATTAGTCAAATGACCAATGACTAATAACCATTACTCAAACAACCTGAAATAAGGGTAGCGTACAGGGACGCCAGGTTCTTTTTCCAAGTCAAAATTAATCACTTCCCAACAGGGATCTTCTGAGGTATCAGGGCTAAACTCTACGGGTAAGCCATACAAACGCGCAGCAGTAGCTTCTGGTTGTCCAGAACGCCAAGGTGTACTGCGTTCTAAGTAGCCACTCATCAATTCCTGATAGCGTCGAGCAATAATCACTTTTGTTGCTCGATAGCCTTGGGTATACAGCTTGTCTAATGCTTCGTGAATTTCAAAGCGAATACCATCGGGATGAGTATGCTGTCTATACCATTCATTATTCCACCTCCGCCAATGACGCCCCGATTGCAAATGGATTAACTCTCCATTTTTAGGATTAACTTCAAAGGCGCCATGACGCGGACACAAATAGGTATCTGTCAGTGTCAGCGCCGGAATAGTCTGGCGACAATGGGGACACTGTATTTCAGGCCCAAACATCGGGTACTGCAAACCTGGATTCATCATGAAGTGCGTACAAACATAATTTTGTCTTCACCAGCACTAGTGGGTTGGATTATACACTTCGGCTCAACCACTTTGGGTTACTTGCTCACTGCTGCATAGACACGGAGTTGCGGCAGGAACATTGTTTACTAGTGTTTTCCTCCGCGTAGAGGCTTGATGGTGTGATATCCTGGTTGTGCAACCAGCCTTAAAGGTTGGAGTTTCTCCAGTGTTCCTGGGTATCATACTTCATATTCTATCGTGTCTACCGCTTCTTACTGGACATCTCCCGATTTTTCTCAAGCTGCCTTCATCGCAGCCAATGCTGTTGTTATGGGTTCAGTAAATATAGCAGCAGGGGTGAGCATTTGGTATGGAGCAGTGGTTAGAGGAGATGTTGAACGCATTGAAATTGGCGAATGCACAAATATTCAAGATGGGGCAATTCTACATGGTGATCCTGATTTTCCAACAATTTTAGAAGATCATGTTACCGTAGGACATCGCGCTGTGGTACATTCCGCTTACATTGAGCGTGGAAGTTTGATTGGCATTGGCGCGGTGATTTTAGACGGGGTACGAGTGGGCGCTGGTAGCATTATTGGTGCTGGCGCAGTGGTAACTAAAAATATACCGCCTCTGTCCCTAGTTGTCGGCATTCCTGGCAAAGTGTTACGAAAAGTAACAGACGTTGAAGCCGCAGAACTGATTGAACACGCTAAACGTTACCAAAAGCTAGCTTTAGTTCATGCTGGTAAGGGTACTGATATCGGCTTTAGCAAGTCTTAGGGAGTGGGGAGAAATCAATTCAAAATTCAAAATTCAAAATTCAAAATTGTTCGCGCAGCGTCTCCTAGAGAAGAAAAGACTGGGGGAGATGTAGTTATAATGTAAATATTCTTTACATATTGGGTGGGAAAAATTGCCCACTTCAGCTAACAATAAAAATGAGAGCAGTTGGCAAAACTTTAATTTGTACTTAAAAGAGGGGTTCTAGATATGGATTCTATCGATTTCCGTATAGCAATCGTTTTAGCACCAGTAGCCATTGCTGCTAGCTGGGCAGTGTTTAATATTGGCGCTGCGGCTTTAAGACAAGTTCAAGGCTTTTTGGATAGAGAAGCTTAAATACGGCTCAATAATATCGATCTTCAACCGACTGTTTCTCTTCACAGAGGCAGTCGGTTTTATTCATAATGATTAATTTAATGGGGCATAGGGCATTGGGCAATTCAATTTTGGATTTTGGTGAAGCAGCGCGGGAACAGGGGGTTTCCACGCCACTTGCTTTATGCAGGCGTTCCCCTCCACCGCAGTGGCTCCCCATGAGTGACTGCACCAAGCCGTACCCTTTCCTACGGGACGCCAGGGGCGAACGGGATCTTGCTACGCGCAGCGTCTCCCCTTGGGAGAAGGGATTGACGATTTTGGATTAAATTTCAATTCTTTAATCTAAAATCTAAAATCTAAAATTCTTACTCCCTCATCTCCCTCATCTCCCTCATCTCCCTCATCTCCCCACTCCCTTCCTTGAATATCGATTCTGTAATACAACCCCTGCAACGCTTTGGTGTGCATCTAGGACTCGATCGCATTGTCAATCTATTGGCAAATCTCGGCAATCCCCATCACCAAGTCCCGGTAATTCACGTTGCTGGTACTAATGGTAAAGGTTCAGTCTGTGCTTATCTTTCCTCAGTACTTACTGAGGCTGGTTATCGTACAGGACGCTACACTTCCCCCCATTTAGTTGATTGGACGGAACGTATTTGTCTGAATGAACAGCCAATTTCCTCTGAGGAATTGAGCCAATTATTAGAAAAAGTCCAAGGGGCTATTCATGCTGAGGACGAATCGGCAACCCAGTTTGAAGTAATTACGGCGGCTGCTTGGTTATATTTTGCCCAGCAGCAAGTCGATGTAGCTGTGGTAGAAGTCGGATTGGGAGGGCGCTTAGATGCTACCAATGTCTGTTTGGAACCCCTGGTTACGATCATCACTTCCATCAGCCGGGAACATTGGCAGCAACTTGGCCCTACCGTCGCTGACATTGCTAGAGAAAAAGCAGGTATTCTCAAACCTGGATGTCCCGTTGTGGTTGGGACATTGCCACCAGAGGCAGAGAAAGTGGTGCGATCGCGTGCTTTAGAATTAAAATGCCCCATTTTTACGCCTCAACCCGCCCGTGAAATCTCTACAGGATGGGCAGAATATGAAACACTTCAAAATTCAAAATTAATTAAATATCCTTTACCGTTAGCGGGACAGATTCAATTAACTAATTCAGCTTTGGCTTTAGCTGCTTTAGAAATTCTTCAACAACAGGGTTGGCAGATTTCTGAAGAAACCATAATTAACGGTATGGCAAAAACTAAATGGCCGGGGCGGATGCAATGGACTACTTGGAAAAACCATAAATTATTACTTGATGGCGCTCATAATACAGCCGCCGCCCAAGTTCTTCGCCAGTATGTCGATAGCTTAGACGCAGTTAAGCACAAGCCTGTTAATTGGATTATGGGAATGTTTTCCGATAAGGATCATACTGATATTTTTACCGCTTTACTACGACCAGGCGATCGCCTTTTTTTAGTACCAATACCAGTAGAACCTTGGCCGGGTAGAACTTCTGCTAATCTACACGAATTATCAAACCTAGCTTATGGCATTTGTCCCCAATTAAGCGATCGCCAAATACATCCAGATTTATTCACAGCACTAGAAGCCGCAACCTCAACACCCACCACAGACGATTTAATCGTTTTGTGTGGTTCTCTTTATTTAGTAGGCGATTTTTTACAAAAAGGGAGTAGGGAGTAGGGAATAGGGAGTAGGGAGTAGGTAATAGGGAATATTAATATTCACCACTCCCCACTCCCCACTCACCACTCCCCACTCCCCTAATTTATCTTTGATCCCACTCCTGCGCCGCATCCTCTACAGCTTTATCTACAGTCTTCTGGTCTAACATTGCTGCTTGCAAGTTCTCGTACACTGCCTTTTGCAGTTTGTTGAAATCCTTCAAAGTAGGGGTTAATATTTCTGCTTGTGGTAGTTCTTTAGCACTCATAACTCGCGCTTTTTCTATTGTTGAAGCATTGGCTGGAACATCTTTAAAGTAACTATCAGACAATGCTTTGACTGTTGAAGGTAGGACATTTGCAGCTTTAGCAAAAGCTAACTGATTTTCGTCATTGGTGACAAATAAAGCAAATTTTACAGCGCCGTCTGGTTGTTTAGTGTCGCGGGGAATGACTATGTTCATCACCGCGACATTTTTTTTGCCTGTGTTACCAGTGAGTTGAGGTGCTATTCCCGAAGCTTGAGCAATTTTTGGGGCATTATTAGCGATCGTTTTCAGAAACTCTGGCCCAGAAGCTAGAAACGCAGTCTCTCCAGATTGGTATAAATCGATCGCGTGGCGATGTCCTTGCGTCAAAGCTTCTTTAGGAAGCAACCCTTTTTTATACAAGTCCACCCAATACTGAAACGCTGCTTTACCTTGTGACGAATTAAACGCCGCTTTCCCATCAGCATTTATTAAAGTGACGCCCATTTGCACGAAAGATTCCAGCACTTCCCCGGAATCTTGCGGTACGAAAGTCACAAAAAAGGCATATTTCCCCGTCTTATCTTTAATTTGTTGGGCTGCTTGTGCCAATTCTGCGTAGGTTGCGGGTGGTTTATTGATACCGGCCTGTTTTAATAAATCGGTGTTATAAATAGTTAACCTTGTGGTGAGATACCAAGGAATCCCAAAACTCTTGCCATTGAGCGTACTTGCTTTCCAGATATTCGGTAGATAGGAGGAACGTACATCATTTGGGACTTTCGCATCTAAATCTAACCAGGCATTTCGTCCGGCAAGTTGGGAAGCGAAACCCGGATTGAGGTTAACTACATCAGGTGGCGTTTTTGCGGAGACAGCTGTTAATATTTTGTTCTCCATCGCCGCCCAAGGTACATCAACCCAGTTAACCTTTATACCTGGATTTTGTGATTCAAAATTCGCAATTAGGCTTTTGAAGTAGTCGGTAAATTGAGGTTGGAGTTGCATTGTCCAAAACTCAACAGTTGCCGCTCCTGAAGTAGCCTGTTTTGTACTTGTACCAACATTACCTGTGCTGCAACTTACAATCCAACTGATTAATAAGCCAAGTAGTGCCAAAGCACCAAGTTGTTTAAATTTTCGTAATTGAATCATTTTCCCAGTATTTTTACGCTTGCTCAGTGTGAAAAGCTTAGGCAGAATTGTCGAGATTATCGGCTAAATAAATTACTTAGCACAAAATCCATCTTTTAGTATCATTTAAATTTTCAATTTAGCAGTCCAGCGGGCACAACTGTGGTAAAAAGCTTCACTAGTCTGTTTGACAAATCGAATAAAGGGGCCGGCATTGAACTTGTGGTCAAAAAGTTCAATGGTCTGTTTGGCAAAGCGAATAAAGGGGTTGGCATTGAACTTGCTCCCGAACGGGTAAATGTAGTTCAGTTACGTAAGCAGGGTCAAGGCTTGAAACTAGAAACCTTTACATCGGTAGCAGTTCCAGAAGGCATAGTTATCGATGGTCAAATCAGCGACCCCGCAACAATGGCCCAATTAATCCAGCAGGCGCTAGCTGAGAGCAAAATTAAAACTTCTCGGGTTGCCACTGCTGTACCGGGGCGAGATTCCATTGTTCGGATAATACCCATGCCAACGGAGTTAGATGACAAAGAACTACGAGAAATGGTGCTAAACCATGAAGCAGGTTTGTATTTACCCTATCCTCGTGAAGAAGCTGATGTAGATTATCAGAAACTTGACTACTTTGTAGATGAGGATGGCATTGAAAAAGTACACGTACTCCTAGTTGCCACCCGCAAGGAGATAACGGATACCTATATAGATACATTCGAGCAGGCAGGATTACAACTCGATGTTTTAGAAATTAACAGTTTTGCTCTGATTCGGACTATTCGTGAGCAACTGCGACAATTTGGGCCGCAAGAAGCAGCAGTACTAGTTGATATCGAGTTCGATAGTACAGAAATCGCCATCATTGTTAACGGAGTGCCGCAATTTTCGCGCACAGTCCCAATCGGGACTTATCAAATGCAAACTGCCTTAGCAAGGACAATGAGCTTACCCACGTCACGAGATATGGATCTGTTATATGCAATGATTATTCCCCCAACTCCTATAGACGGTGGCAAAACCGGTGTTACCGAACTCGATCCTGGTATGGCAGCCATATTGAGAGTATTGGGAGAACTAACAGATGAACTGCGCCGTTCCATCGATTTTTATCTCAATCAAAGTGACAATTTGGAGGTAGCACAGATTTTATTAGCTGGTCCAGGAGGTGGACTCCAACAGCTAGATGAATTTTTTACCCAACGATTGAGCTTGCCAACTACCCAAATAGATCCAATCGGGGCTTTGTCTTTGGAAGTTGACATTGATAAATATCCACAGGTACAACGCTCTGGCTTGGCGATTGTACTTGGTCTAGGAATGCGGGAGGTGTAATAGAATGTACAGCCTAGATGTTAATTTTCTTAAAGACCGGCCAGCATACCAGGGAAATACTGAGAAAAAGAGAGGAAAAGCCCTAAAGTTTCCGGCGGGTAATTTAATACCAGTGTATGTGGGAGTTGGACTAGGTATAGGTCTTCCAGTTTTACTGGGAATTAGTTGGTGGTTTTTGCAAGGGAAGATTGTGGAATTACAGGGGACAGCAGCACAATTAGACCAAGAAAGCAAGAGGTTAGATACAGAAATCGGAAATATCACCAAAATCAAAACCGAGACGATCGCAGTTAAAGGAGAAACCCAAGCTTTAGTGAGTGTCTTTGATCAGATTCGGCCTTGGTCAGCAATGCTGCAAGATTTGCGCGATCGCACCCCCGCAGCAGTGCAAATCGAAACAATCAAGCAAATCCCACCCGTTGCGGTAGTGGCAGGTCAGCCACCAAACAATCCCGCCGGGGGATTGGAAATTACCGGAATGGCTCGTACCTTTAACGATGTCAATGATTTCTTATTGAGTTTACAACAGTCTCTGTTCTTAAAGCCCACAGAAAGCAGAATTGTGACGGCAACATTAGTAGATGCTCCCTTAACGCCAGGTGCGGGTCAACCGACTACTGGTGTAATAATTAAGCCACCCCAAGTAGTGAAATACACTATTCAATCGACCATGAGCGATGTTCCAGCTTCTTCATTAATCCAGGAGTTGGAAAAAAAAGGCACAGTGGGGTTAGTGACTCGAATTCGTAGTATGCAACAAACAGGAGTCATTCCAAAATGACGCTGAGTGATGATTTAAATTTTGCTGAACATGGTGGGGAATTCGGGCAGGAAACGCCAGAGTCACCGGTGATATTTGGTATTGCTTTCACACCAAAAATTATTGGGATTTTGGTGGGGGTAATTGGTTTAGCGGGAGCAGGTTATATATTTTTAAACCTGCTGATGCCAGCTTTGGAAAGCTATCAGCAGCAGCAAGCCAAAAACTCCGAACTGCAAGCGCAAGTTGACCAGAAAAAAGCCAGTATTAAACAGATTGATCAAGTTAAAGACGAGCTAGCGCAGGCAAAGCAGCAAAATGTTCAGGTTTTAGGTTTATTTGCTAACGAAAAAACCTTGGATACATTGCTGTTGGATATCAACCGCTTGATTGATTCTGGCAATACTCCAACTTCTCTTAATACAGTGAAAGCCAAACTGAAGAAGTTTGCGCCACTTTCCCCAAAACCAGAACCGATTATCGATGGAAGTCTAGGACTACTGGTTAATGGCAAGCTGCAACGCAGCAATATCAGTGCCGAAATTACAGGAACTTATGAACAAACACAATCGATAATTCGTAACATTGAGCGTTTGCAGCCTTTGTTAATAATTAAAGATTATCAAGTAACTTTGGCTCCAGTAGAGTCAAGAAACCCATTAGATAAAACGCCGATGCCAGTGGGACCAGCAGCGATTAATACATCATTCCAATTACAGGTATTGATGCCACTTAGTCCAGAAGAAATAGCCGCAGCAGCAGCTAAAGCTGCCCCAGTTGCCCCAGCTGCACCAGTTGCCCCGGTTGTCCCGAAAAAGTAATAGTGAACAGTCCTAAGTGTCAACTTAGGCCTTAGCGAATCGAATCAGACTGTTGGCAAACAAGTAAGGAGTTAAACTCCCCAGCCCTAAAACCTCGCCTAGAGCGTTACTTTCCCGCCCTGCAATAAATTGCGGGCTAATAGCTAAAGTACGTTGAAACGCACTGAAATTAAAGAAATTAAGATGGATTGGGGCTGATGGGTTAGGGACTGTTTTCAAACTCGAAGATCCCCCCTAACCCCCCTCTTAAAAAGGGAGGAAAAGAAACTCTAAAAGCCCCCCAATTTATCGGGGGGTTGGGGGGATCTCCAAAGACTCAGGTGCTTCAAGAAAGGTTTGAAAACACGCCCTAGACTCCCGATCAATTCGCTAACAGTCTCATAGAATTCGCAGCTACACAGGCTTAGTCCGCCTCCGCGGACTAAGGAAAAAATGAGGGTTTGAAACCCAGGTCGGTGGGTAAAGCTTCGTGTAGACGAGCCAGTGCGTTGGACGGGTTTTCCGGCTTGAAGCAACTGGCGTGCGGTTTCTAACCGCCGATTTAACATTAAGCGAATAGAATTCGCTCAAAATTGTTTGTAAACAAGGTTTTATAGTGTGAGGAATGAAGTGTGAAACAGCTTCACGGTAATAGTTTTATATTGGGTGCTACCGCTTTTGTATTTTTGGCAGCTCAACCAGTTTGGGCACAAATTAGTCAAATTACTGATGTAAAGTTAAATCCAGTTGATGGTGGAATTAAGGTTGTTTTGAAAACTTCTTCAGGGTCACGCCCCCAAGTTTTCACGACAAAAAGAGGCAAGGCTTTAGTCGCAGATATTATCAATACTCAATTACGATTACCACAAGGTAAGAGTTTTCGTCAAGATAGCCCAGCACCAGGAATTGCGTCTGTGGAGGTTAGTCAGCTTGATGCCAATAGCATCCGGGTGATGGTAACTGGCAGCAATGACACACCTAGCAGTCAACCTGTGGTGCGATCGCTAAATGGAATTACACTCAGTTTTAGCCCATCCGCAGGCACTACAGTATCAGTCCCAAGGCCAACAGCGCTAACATCCACAGCACCGCCTGCTACTACTCCAATCCAAGCTGGTGAAAAGCCAGGTGTTCTCGTTCCCAATCCGCAAATCACCATTGACGGACAACCTGCACAAGCTGCTGGGCCAGGTCAACCGGTGAGTCAGGGTCCACCTTTCTTACCTAGAGCGATCGCCCCACCAGTGGGAGATATTGCCATCTCTAATACTGATGCTTCTCCTAGCACCATTGACTTAGGAACTCAGGAACGCGTACCCCGCCTAGTACTGCGAGATGCACCGGTGCGTGAGGTTTTGTCATTGCTTGCGCGTGCTGCTGGTTTGAACTTGGCTTATATCGAAGGTCAGCAAGCTGCTGCTGGACAAGCAACCTCTCAAACAATCTCTTTAGATATAGAAAACGAGCCAGTGCAAGATGTGTTTAACTACGTTTTGCGCTTGAGTGGTTTAGAAGCTAATCGCAGTGGTCGGACAGTTTTTGTCGGAGTTAAACTACCGAATGCGACCCGTGACATGGTTATGCGTAGCCTGCGACTTAATCAAGTAACAGTGGGAGTCGCCCTGAACTTTTTGGTCGCCTTGGGCGCAGAAAGTGCGGTTAGCCGCGAACGACAAGTTACCAGCGTTAATGCTGTGCCTGTTGGGGCTGGAGCTACTCCTATCACCCAAACTCAGACGACGACGGAAACCAGAGTTGAAACTCAACGCGTTAGTTTTACAGACTCTAGCCCATTACTGAGAGGTTTACAGGTATTAGGAGAAGAACGCACCAATGCCATTACCTTAATTGGCGCTCCCCGGCTAGTTGAGATGGCGATCGCTCAACTAACTCAGCTTGATATCCGCCGTCGTCAAGTGGTAGTTAACGTCAAGATTATCGATGTTAATCTCAATAACACCCAAGACTACAACACTAGCTTTTCTTTTGGGATTGGCAACAACTACTTTAGCAATGATGGTGGTGCCGCATCTCTGAATTTTGGCGGTTCAAGGCCAGTTACTAGTGCTGAAGCAAGAAGTAGTGTGACTAGTACACCTACAGCCACTAATCCACTTAGTGCCACAAATATTTTTGTTAGTCCAACAGCTACTGCTGGCGCAAGCTCTAATCCACTACAACCAGGTATCACAGCATTTACACCTGGAACAAGTACAACTTCAATTGTGCCAACTGCGATTGATCCTAATACTGGTTTAGCGACTCAGTTTCAGCAGCAAACCACGATCACCCCTGCAACAACCACATACGGCTTGCCAAGTTTGTACCAGTTTCCCAAACGTCTTCTCACTAGCTTGCAAGCTCAAGTGACAAATGGCAATGCCAAGATTTTGACAGACCCAACCTTAATTGTACAAGAAGGTCAGCAGGCTCTTATCAACCTGACCCAGGAAGTGGTGGGAAACATAACCCTCAATATAACGGATAATGCTGGTGGCGCCAGGACAGAAAGAAAAATTGAGAAGCAAAACGTTGGCTTAACCTTGAGTGTGAAAATTGAGCGGATTGATGATAATGGTTTCGTTTCTCTATCGGTTGCTCCTACTGTCAGCGCTCCTTCAGGCACAACAGATACAGGAAATGGAACTATTACTTTAGTGTCTCAGCGCTCCCTTACTTCTGGCTTAATTCGTTTACGAGATGGTCAAACGCTCATTCTCTCAGGCATCATTCAAGACCAAGACCGGACAAATATCTCTAAGATTCCTATTTTGGGCGATCTTCCCCTTATTGGTGCGCTGTTTAGAAGTACAAACAGATCCAACCAGCGCAATGAGGTAATTGTGTTGCTCACACCTCAAATCATGGATGACTCTCAGAACTCCTCCTACGGCTATAACTACAACCCCAGCCCAGAAGTGCGGCAAATCCTTGAGCGTCGAGGCTTGAAGCTTCCTAGCAGGTAATAAAGATAATCGGTAGGTGAGTCACCGAATTTTAGATTTTAAATTTTGGATTTTGGATTGAAGATTCAAAATCCAAAATTGTGTGACAGATTTTCTATCTTGACATCCTCCCCGCCGTGAACGGTCGGGGATTCCTAAGAGGATGTTTGAAAAGTATTTTTCGTAACATCAAAGCCTCAGAAACCTAACCCCCCTAGCCCCCCTTCCCTACGAGGGAATGCGGGTTTCAAAGCCTCTCTCCGCTTCGGGGAGAGGTTTGGAGAGGGGTTTCAAGTATACTTTACGACTTTTCAAACATCCTCTAAGACTCACTACGATACCTCTAATAGAAACACAAATCAATCAAAGCTGTGCTAGAAGCACGGGGTTTTAAACCCATTTTTCTATCAGAAGTAAGAGCCATAAAGAAGCTAATATTTGCAACGATCGCTTCTGAAGGTACAAAAAGTTATTCATGCAAATTCAAACACCAGACTGGGTAAAGCACGCTGTTTTCTACCAAATTTTTCCAGACCGCTTTGCCAGAAGCAAAAAGCCACGCAAACGGCTGTTGCACGAAGCCCGTTGGGAAGATTGGGAAGCTATGCCCACACTTCAAGGTTATAAAGGCGGCGATTTGTGGGGCATCATGGAGCAATTAGACTACATCCAGGATTTGGGGATTAACGCGATTTACTTTACACCCATTTTTCAATCCGCCAGCAATCATCGCTATCATACCCACGATTATTACCAAGTTGACCCGATGTTAGGGGGCAACGAGGCTTTTAAGGAATTGCTCGATGCAGCCCATGAACGGAATATCAAAGTTGTTCTGGATGGAGTGTTTAACCATTCCAGTCGGGGCTTTTTCTTTTTCCATGATGTTTTAGAGAATGGCCCCTATTCGCCTTGGGTAAATTGGTTCAAAATAGAAGGCTGGCCTCTTTCACCATACAATGGGGAATTTCCTGCCAACTACGGGGGTTGGGTGGGAAATCGTGCCTTACCAGAATTTAACCACGATAATCCAGAAGTGCGAGAATACATTATGGAAATTGCCGAATATTGGCTTAAATTCGGCATCGACGGTTGGCGATTGGATGTACCATTTGAAATAAAAACTCCTGGCTTTTGGCAGGAATTTCGCGATCGCGTTAAAGCAGTCAATCCCGAAGCTTACATTGTCGGCGAAGTCTGGGGAGATTCTCGCCAGTGGCTAGATGGGACGCAATTTGACGGCGTGATGAATTATCTATTTGCTGGGCCGACAATTGCCTTTGCAGCTGGCGATCGCGTAGTCTTAGAACAAGTCCAAAGCCGCGACTATCAACCCTACCCACCCTTATTTGCCGCCGAGTACGCCACCAAAATCCAAGAAGTACTGCAACTTTACCCTTGGGAAATTCAGCTAACTCAACTCAATTTGCTCGCAAGTCACGATACAGCCCGATTGATGACGATTGCCGGCGGTGATATACCCAGTATAGAGTTATCAACTCTACTGCTACTCACCTTTCCCGGTGCTTCCAGCATCTACTATGGTGATGAAGTTGGCTTACCTGGAGGAATAGACCCAGACTCACGTCGTGGTTTTCCTTTAGAGACTAACTGGAATCAAGAAATTTTCAATACTCACCGCCAATTAATTGCCCTCCGCCACACTTACCCAGCCTTGCGTACAGGTGATTACCAAGTCCTCCAAGCTCAAGGACAACTTTATATCTTTGCGCGAACTTTAGGGACAGAGGAATTGATAATTGCCGTCAACGCTGGCACAAGTTCGGCAACAGCGAATCTAGATATCGCCAGTTTGCGTACTCAACCTCACAAGCTGTTATATGGCAATGCTGAGGTTGAGTGGAATGGTGAAGGGGAAACTCAGCAGTTGTCATTGAGTCTTTCCTCTCGCAGTGGCTGCATTCTGGGAGTGGGGAGTGGGGAGTAGGGAGTAGGGAGTGGGGGATGAGGGGGATGAGGGGGATGGGGATGAGGAGGATGAGGGGGATGAGGAGAATAACCAATGCCCCATGCCCCATGCCCAATGCCCAATGCCCAATGCCCAATGCCCAATGCCCCATGCCCCATGCATTAACTTCCCGCCACCACTCCAGGCATCAACACCGCATCAATAATATGGATCACGCCATTGTCTGCCAAAATGTCTGTTTTGAGGACATTGGCGTTATTCACCTTAAATTTCCCATCAGCAGATTCAATGGCTACAATAGACCCCTCAAGCGTCTCTGCCTCATTAATCTGTACCAAATCATCAGAGCGAACATCCCCACTAGCGATGTGATACGCCACAATTTTTTTGAGCTTGGGGATGTCTTGTAGTAGCGAATCTAAAGTTCCCTCTGGGAGATTGGCAAAGGCTTCGTCAGTCGGTGCAAAGAGTGTGAAAGAGCCAGGGCTTTTCAGAATTTCTATGAGATTTGCAGCTTCAGCAGCCTTCACCAGGGTAGTGAAGTTTCCCGCTTTCACAGCAGTTTCCAGAAGGTCAGCCATAAGGGTATGTGATTTTAGTCAGGTAATATTATCAGTAACTTATATTGATTAAAACACTCTCAACCTCTATCAAGAGAGAGGTTGCTGGCGATTAAACAGATAGCAGCAGATTTATTAAGTACTGCTACACTGGGGAATGACCCCAAGAACCACTGATTATGCTAAAGCGTTCTAAGTTCGAGACAACTCAATCTCAGATTATGCTCCGTGCTGAGGAACTGATTGGTGCAGCCTCAAATCGCTACCGCATTACGGTTCAGGTGGCAAATCGTGCTAAACGTCGGCGTTATGAGGACTTTGAAAATAACGAAGATGTGATGATGAAGCCAGTGCTAAGGGCAATTATCGAAATGTCTGATGAATTGACTCAGCCAGAAATTATTGGGGAACTATAAAAATAGTGCTGAGTTGAGAGTGCTGTTAGCGGATAGCTAGGGTTTAGCCGATGCTGAATGAAAAAGCAGTGTGATAGCACTCTCATTTGCAAATATCGTTCTATGAAAAAGAAAAAACTTCTACCTAGATCAATCCTCTTAAAACTCGCAACTCATTACTCACCACTACTGCTTACCTTAATGGTAGTGGGTGTAATTCCTTTGGGTTCAGGGGCGGGCAAATTAATACATACAAATTTATTTAGTATCCAACCTGCGATCGCAGCGCCAACGCCAAGGCTATATGCTCAGAGAATCACTCCTAGCGATGTTTGGGAGTTAGTATATCAGCAATTGCCAGATTTACCACGAGAAAATAAGTATATCAGCAAAGAAAATGGCAAAGTTGCCGAAAACAACACCCTGGTAAATCGCCTGATTAGATATCACATTTATACCAAAGGGCGCGCCCCAATTTATCGCTTGGATTGGAAGCTGACTTTAGCTGATTACCTGGGTGCAAACGAAATTATGTATGATAATAGCTATCCAGGAAATGATTCATTACGGGAAAATCCGATCGAAGGCGATCGCAAAGCCATCAGCCATCTTACCCGCAGCCAGCGAAATGCCCTAGTACAAGTCTTAGTCAATATATTTAATCCGCCTTCCCAAAAAACCCCATCTCCTAGCCCCAACACCACACCCAATCCGACTACATCCACTCCCCCACAGCCACCCCAACGAGGCGGTGCCGAATTACTCAGGTAAGGAGATAATTTTGACTCCTATCGAGTCTAAAGCTTATTTTCAGAATAGTCGGAAATCGGGACTTCTCTGGGTGTAAGATTATACGAAGTTGAATAGCGAGAAACAGTTGAAATAGCGCCTTATGTCAATTATTGCGCTCAGAGCGTGGTATCTCCAGGATTACGAGCCGATTCCAGAATTGGAAAAACGTCCGCCAGACATTCGCTTAAGCAAAAAAAGCCTGCTGAAATCAGCATTGCGAGCAGACTTTTTAGAAGAAAGTGACGAAGTTAAGGAATCAACTTGGTTTGGACGCTATCTGGAAGGGGAAAATATTGAATTTTATATTGAAGGTAGTGGTGGCTATTGCGTCGCTAACATTGACTTAATTAGTCATGAAATTTATTTCGTCAAGCAGGCGGTATTGGCTCAGTTAGAACCAACGATTTTTTTATCCTCTCAAACTGAGTATGCCGCAGCGACGAATGTTCTCAGAGAAGAACTGCGAAAAAGTTTGGACAGTTTAAATTTGCGATCGCGCCTTCCCCTAACATTAGTAGAATCCTCTCGTCCCAGTGGTGCTACTGTCCGAATTAACCGCACGATCATGCGAAAAATCCGTAAGAGTTTGTTATTTATAGCTGACACCACACCGATTGCTAATATTGATGGTAAAGAAACTCCTCAACTAATTCCCAGTCCGAATGTCTGTATTGAGATTGGCTATGCCATCCAAAGTAAGCGGTCTGAACAGATTCTATTAGCGCAAATGCAACGCCCAGATTTTGAAGGGCAATTTCCCTTCGACTTACCCACACAACAAATTTTGCAATTCCAAGACACCACAGAACTGAATAAAATCCTCACAGGAACCATTGAAAACCAGCTAGCACGATTCAAATTGTTTTTTTGAGCAACATACAGCAGATTTCAAGAAAAGTGAAGTACACAAGTTAACTCAATACGGTTCGGATAAGGTTTTTTGATGACACGCCGCTAATCGCAAAGACGCGATAAATCGCCGTCTTTACAATAATCAGTCCTTTGTAGAGACGGCGATTTATCGCGTCTCTTACCTTAACGTGTTTTAATTCGGAATTCTTCTTCAATTAAAGCGCAGAAATGGCACAAACCTGCAATCCGACAGGTGTCTGAATAATCACTGATTCTACGCCGAAGACTTGAGCGATCGCATTTGGTGTCAGAACTTGTTCAGGTGTACCAACTTCCCAAATCCGACCCTGTTTTAATAATGCAATGCGGGAGCTATACCGGGCTGCTAAATTCAGTTCGTGTAAAACTGTGACAATAGTTAATTTCTGCTGCTGATTCAGTTCTTTAAGCAGTTCCAATAGTTGCAATTGATAGTTGATATCTAAAAAAGTTGTAGGTTCATCTAATAATAAAACTTTTGGTTCTTGCGCTAATGCTAAAGCTAAAAAAGCCCGTTGTCTTTCACCGCCTGAGAGTTGTTCGATTAAGCGATCGCTTAATTTTTCTAGTTGCGTCTTTTTAATTGCAGCTTCCACTTTTATCCAATCTTGGGCGTTTAATTCCCATTGCCACCAAGGTTGATGTGGCGTGCGTCCTAAACTTACTAATTGTCGCACTGTTAAGCCAACGGGAACTGTTTGTTGTTGCGGTAATAATGCCAGTTTCTGTGCAACTAGATTTGGCGGTTGAGAGTGAATTGCTTTGCCATCAAGTAGCACTGTTCCCTGCTGTGGGGAGAGAATACGACTCAACAATTTGAGTAAAGTAGATTTACCTGAACCATTAGCACCAACTAAACTCAACCATTCTCCTGTTTGCAGAGTGAGGTTAATATCTTGAACAATTGCTAGTGAGGTATAACCGCCTGTGAGGTTTTGCAGTTCGAGTGGCATTTGCTGAAATTTTTGGTTAATAGAAACGTTTTTCCAGTCAATCAAAACGAGTGAAGATGGTAGTTTCAGTCCCCGTGAGGGGATTTGTTTTATAGAAACCTTTCCAGTACTGCCTTTGCATGGGCATCTTTTAGGTTTCAGTCCCCGTGAGGGGATTTGTTTTATAGAAACATTGTATTTTACGGATAATTCTGTTACTATCTCTTGTTTCAGTCCCCGTGAGGGGATTTGTTTTATAGAAACTTAGCAAAGACCCCATCAGCAGGCAAAGATACTGGGAGTTTCAGTCCCCGTGAGGGGATTTGTTTTATAGAAACCTGAGTAAGTCTAATCGAATGCCCTTTATCTCTAAGAGTTTCAGTCCCCGTGAGGGGATTTGTTTTATAGAAACTCATAAGAACCACTAGAGCAGTAGCATCTTACGATGTTTCAGTCCCCGTGAGGGGATTTGTTTTATAGAAACCGCTCCATACTGAAACCGTTACAGAGCAAGCCTCCTGGGAATGGTTTTGGCAGATCGAAAATTTTGGTCATTTTCAGGCTGCCTTATTGCAAATATTTTGCAACTTCCCGCATTTACGAAACGCTGTAGTTATTGATTTGTCAAGGTTCTGGCGATTTTGGCAGATCCCCCAGGGTTTTAGCCCCCGCTTCGACTTGCCAAACATCAAGCTGATACACCAATCATAAAACTATTGTTTGCTTTTGTCGAGGAATTTCCGAACTGTTTTTAGGCTAGAGAGCCACCGTACCTACAGGTCGGGGTTGCTGACCAATTCCTGTAATCGGCGTATGTTCTCAGGCTTGACCGTTGCGTATTTTTTTCTAGCTGAAGTTGACACGCATCAGCAATGCTGTGCTAGCCTACTTATTGCCGGACAACAAGCCAAACCGAATTAACCCACGCTGATAACCGCGACGCATTAATCCCAGTGACAATGCCCCTTGAATGGTAGCCCAACCAGCATTTAGTAAGCCCCAAAACGCTTGGGGAGTGAATGCGGAATCAATCACCACATTCCAAAAGGGGGCTACGGCAGTTGACCAATCAGCAGTGCGGATATTATGTAATGGTAGTTGATGTGCGATCGCTTCATATTCCGGCAAAGAAATCACATAAGGCAAACAATACACCCGATAAATATCCTGCAAGTGCTTTTGTTCATCCGCCGTTAATGGTGACTCATCAGTTGGTCGATGACACCATGTCACCATAATTAACTTCCCACCAGGCTTCAATACTCGGTAGCACTCCTGGAGAAACTTCTTTTTATCTGGCATGTGTTCACCGCTTTCTAGCGACCAAACCAAGTCAAAAGAATTATCAGCAAAAGGCATTGCTTGAGCATTGGCAACTTGGAACTGTGTTCTCAGGCTTAAATTAGCCTCCAAAGCGCGTTCCGTTGCTCTAGCGGCTTGTACAGGACTCAATGTAATCCCTGTAGCCTGGGCATTAAACTTTTGTGCGAGGTATAAAGAACTGCCGCCAATGCCACAACCTACATCTAGGATATTTTCTGCTGCTTGTACCCCTGCCCAATTGAGCAGTTCTTCAATTAAATCAATTTGAGCCTGACGGCGGTCTTTTTTCTGGGTACCATCCGCGCCATAGTAGCCGTGGTGCATGTGTTCGCCCCAAATCTGTTCCCACAGACCAGAGGAGGCATCGTAAAATTGCTGAATTTGCTCGTAAAGTGTTGCACTCATGAAAAAAGTAGTATTGCGACGAAGTAGAATTCAAAAAAACATACAGATATAGGCTACCATGTGTATTTTTAATTAAAAATCAGGCTTGGTGAGAACAAGGAGCTTAAGCTCCCTATTCTATGCAACCTCACAGGTAATTGGTATAAGTTGCACATCGCGTTAACTCTGAGATTTTGAATTTTGAATTGTTATTGTCTAGGACTCGTTAAAGTAGACTTTGGTTCAACTGACGCAGGGTTTGCGGGGGTTTCCGTAGAAGTTTCTGGTTGATTTGGCGTCTGTGACTCAGGTGTTTGTAGTACGTTACTTGTAGGTTCTGAAGTCTGGGGAGGAGTAACTGTTTGACTGGCTTGAGGTTGCTGTTGCTCATTTTTCTGGGCAATTTGCTGCATTAGCTGTTCAATTTTCTCAGCTTGTTCAATGTTGCCTTGCTGACGATACTCATTATGGGCACGTTTCAAGACTCCACTGGCTTTTTTGATCTCGCCCTGATTATATAAAGTTACTCCCAAGTTATAGTAAGCTGAGGCATTTTTAGGATTTAGGCGAATAGCTTGCCGATAAACAGAAATAGCCTCAGCAGCTTGACCTTGAATTGCTAGCAAATTTCCCATGTTGTTGTAGGCTGTGGCGTTTTTAGGATCTAGCTGCAAGGCTTGGCGATAAGTGGCGATCGCTGGCTCGATTTGACCTTGTTGTTGCAAGGCGATCGCTAAGTTAAAATAAGCATTAGCATTGCTGCTATCTAGACTAACTGCTTTTTGGTATGCTGCGATCGCTTCCTCTAGCTGTCGTTGTTCATACAGCACCAAACCTAAATTATATAGCGCTGCTACCCTTGTCGGATCGATCGCCAGACTCTGGCGATAAGCAGTAATCGCTGCATCTTTTTCTCCTTGTCGCTGCAACACTGACCCTAAGTTGTAATAACCTTCACTAAAATTGGGATTAACTTTAACCGCCTCCGCATATTCTTGTAAAGCTAGATCGAGGCGATTTTGCCCCATAAATATATTACCCAGATAATTCCGTGCTGCCCCAAGGTTAGGGTCATACTGCAACGCTTGCCGAAAGGCGTATTCCGCACCCTGTAAGTCTTTGCGGTTATAGCGCATGACTCCCTGCTGGAAAAAACTAGCTGCTTCCAGATTCTGAGAAATTGCGGTTTGTGCCAGCAGCTTGCTGACTGGTAAATTAGTAATTGTCGGTGCAGCCAAGACCAAAAACGTAGAACAGCCACAGAGTGTTACTTGGCAAAATAAATGTAACCACTGAGAAGATAGAGATTTTTCAGACATGAATCGCAAACCTGTACTTATTTTTAGTTCCTTATAAGTCAGAGTACCCATCACGAAAGAAAAAACTCCAAATTCCCAAACTTTAACTCCTAACTCAGTAGAGACGCGATTAATCGCGTCTCTACCCACTCCCCACTCCCACATCTGACGGCAAAATTAGCATGGCATCACCGAATGAATAAAAGCGATAGCCAACAGCGATCGCTTCCTGATATATATTCAATAACCGTTGTCTGCCAATTAGCGCACTTACCAACATCAGCAAACTGGAACGCGGTAGGTGAAAATTGGTAATTAAACCATCCACCACCCGCCATTGGTAGCCGGGATAAATAAACAAGCCTGTTTTACCGCAAAATGGTTGTAAATTCCCAGATTCAGCCGCTCCTTCTAAAGCTCGTACTGCCGTTGTTCCCACAGCAATAATCCGACCGCCAGCTGCTTTAGTGGCGCGGATTTGCTCTACTGTGGTGGCGGGAACTTCAATCCATTCTTCATGCATGTGATGGGTAGTTACGTCCTCCACTTCCACAGGACGAAATGTGCCTACACCAACGTGTAGCGTGATAAAAGCTTGATTGATATTGCGATCGCGCAACTTTTGTAATAATTCTGGGGTAAAATGCAATCCTGCCGTCGGAGCTGCGATCGCACCTGGTTGTTTGGCATAAACTGTCTGATACTGTTCATCAGCAGCTTCTGAGGCAGTAATGTACGGTGGTAGCGGTACTTCACCAAATACCTCTAACAGTTGCACCAAAGACTTTCCCTCTGGCACATCAAATTGCAACAAACGCCCCCCGGTGGCTGCATCTGTTTCTAAAACCGTAGCCGTGAGGAGGTGAGGGGATGAAGAGGATGAGGGGGATGAGGTAAAATTTTCTCCCTCATCTCCCCTATCTCCCCCATCTCCCCCATCTCCCCCCGCTCCCCTGACTTCAAAAATAATCTTCGCTCCCTGTTTGAAGCTTTTTCCTGGTTTAACTAAAGCTAACCAACAGTTATGCTGCCGTTCTTCCAAGAGCAATACCTGGATTTTAGCACCAGTAGATTTATGACCATAAAGCCGCGCTGGAATGACTTTTGTATTGTTCATCACCAACAAATCACCAGAGCGCAGCAGTGCAGGCAAATCATGGAAAATGTGGTGTATGGGTGCTGTTTCGGTGCCTGCCGTGGGAGAATTAACCACCAGTAACCGCGAGCTATCTCTAGGAACTGCTGGGTTTTGGGCAATAAGTTCTTGAGGTAGTTTGTAGTCATAGCCAGCTACCGAACAATCTAATTCAAAATCTTTTGCTTGTGGGCTAGAGGTGTCTTTCAAATTGGCTTCTACTAGTTTTTGCTTTATTTAGTATTTATACTCTCTTAAAAAAGCTCGTTTAAGCTTTCCCCTCTAAAGGAACTTTAAGGCATCTTCGCTCAGTTTTCTCGCTTGGCTATAAGATTGGTACTATTAAGTAACACGGGAAAATTAACATAAAAATTGGGTAAACCTCCCCATCTAAAAACGGGGGATTTTACCCTACCGGGAATAGGCATTGATTGACGAATATAGATATGTAGGATTGGCTTTGATCCCAAGCACCAACAAACATGGAATACTTGTACTATCTGGCAAATGCCAGTCTAACCCTGAGGGTCGTTCAACACCTGCACGCTAGACCCCAGACACCAGTTTCTTTCGTCACCGTAATTCATCAAATTGATGGCTGGGTGGTTAGGATCAAACTCAAAGGCCAAGTCTCGCCCCAAGAGGATGGCGACTTTCGCGCTTTTCTAAATGAATTAGGAATTAGCTACGAACCGCCAATGAGGGTGCAAATGGCACTTTGGAGTTTGGAAGCAGGACAATGCCCTGTAGAGGTGATGCGTCGCTATCAGGTAGCGATCGTTTCTCATGGTAGCCCAGAGAGAGACGAAATTGAGGCGTTCCGGCAACAATTTGTCCGTGGCTTAGGCTACTGTCCAGAAACTTTGGCGTGATACTATTTGGTTGTAACGCCATTACAAAATTATTGGTCATTGGTAATCAAGATATTTTATCCATTACCAATTAACCATTATCAGTTAAAGAGTCGAAAGCTGCCAGAATGTATTCTTGCAGCTTAAACTTGTATTCGGCTACTGATGAAGTAGCTAGAGCTTCCTGGTTTGCTGTAACCCCACTGAGATTTTTTGATATCCGTTGACAGTAGACAATAGCAACATCAAATCGGCAAGAATAATCTGCCTTTTCCGGGTACTGGGCTAAAAATATTCCAGCTGTGCGCCAGATTTTTGCTTGCTTTTGTGGGGTGATTGCGCTTCTTCCCCCTGCATCCCAACTGCCTGAACTGCGGGTTTTGACTTCAACAAATGCTAGTAATGAGTGGGGAGTGGGGAGTGGGGAGTGGGGTATTCTCTCTTGCTCCCCTGCTCTTTCCCAGTTCCTCCATCATGTTGGGCGATGATATCGATTTCTCCCCAACGGCTAGAAAAGCGACGATGGAGAATTATCCAACCTGTAGATTGCAACCATTGGGCTACTAGGTCTTCTCCTAATTGACCACTATTTTTACAATGCATATAAACTTTAGTATAGTATTCTGGGTTATTTAATGACTTAATTCAACAGGAAAATAAGAGTTTCTAGCAGTTAACCAAAATCATATTCCCATGATGTGCTTATTCTTACCTTCCTGGTGTGGCATTCCCAACAGTCAAAATAAAGTGATCATAATTGGGGTAAATATCCATAAAATAGTGATGCTCGACATATATGCCACCACCGCATTCCAGAAAGTTGATGAACGGCTCATAAGGATCAGGAAGACCATTCGCCGGGACTGCATCAAATTCACGTAGACGACACCAAAATAAGTAATTACCTACCCCTTGTACAAGATAGGTTCTACCACGCTGGTATGGTTCCCTGTTGTATAACTCGTCCAGCCATTGCATTAGGGGAGACGGGAGTTCAATGTCAGGGCGAATCTGGACAGCAAGATTTTCAAAAATATGCTTCTGTCCGCTCTGTAAAAACTTTGCCCATTGTCTTACCCGCGACATAAATTCTAACATCAGTTCTGTAAGTCTTTCGTCTTTCTCCCCCATTCCCAGCGTATCCCACTGAATAGCCTGAAGTCGTGCGAAGGCAATGTTCAAATCGTCGTATGAACTTGAATTAGTATTCATAAAAATATTTTTAAAGGATTTTTGCGCTAACATCTCTGACTCAAGGATAATGAGATGGAGGAGGGTTCGCCATAGGCTAAAAATCGCATGAATTCTAAGTTAAGCGCCCGAATTTGGGCAAGTATACTCAGCCTATTCCTTTGGGGAATAATTGGCATCACCGCAACCGTCGGTTTTGCTCCTACAGCTTTGGCACTCGAATATAATAAGGAAATTTTGGTTGAGGCTGATTTCTCAGGACGTGATTTAACAGACTCCAGCTTTACCAAAGCTAATCTTCGCCAGAGCAACTTCAGCCACGCTAATTTGCGCGGTGTCAGTTTCTTTGCAGCAAATTTGGAGTCTGCGAATTTGGAGAGTTCTGACTTGAGAAATGCCACTTTAGATTCAGCCCGTTTAGTCAGAGCAAATTTGACAAATGCACTGTTGGAGGGTGCTTTTGCTGCTAACGCCAGATTTGATGGTGCAATCATTGACGGGGCAGATTTTACCGATACGCTGCTGCGTTCCGATGAGCAAAAAAAATTGTGCAAACTTGCCAAAGGAACTAATCCGATTACAGGACGAGATACGCGTGACACGTTGTTTTGTCCTTAGTAATTTCTACTTGGGTATTGGGGCATTGGGCATTGGTTATTTCCTGTCTGCTCCTCTGCTCCCCATTCCCTGCTTATAAAATAGTCATATATCTTTGTGCATCTTGGGCGATCGCACTGCCATTATTCAAAAAAATAGCGATCGCTCTCACTATGCCGCCTATTTTAAAAGACATGGACTTTCAAAATATCAGATTTCATATATTTCTACCCGCAATCAAAGCGGTTCTGGCAGGGTAAAAGCACTGAAATCAAGACAGAGCAAGGTGTTATATTAGTTCGTAACACCTTATGGGAAGGGTAAAGCACTAAATAAATAGCTGCAATACTTTTCAAAGTATGAGTGAAACACTTGCTGATATTGCCATACCGCCTCAGTTTCCCGATTGTTTACATACGTGCGATAGCTAAAAAAGCGAATTATGAATACTTTTATTGTCAACGTAAGCGCTTTTTGGGATGCTGAGGTTGATGTTTGGGTAGCGACCAGTGATAATCTACCTGGGTTGGTTACAGAAGCTTCTACTATTGAGGTGTTAACAGCAAAACTCAAAGCTATGATTCCAGAACTTCTTGAATTAAATAGAGTTGAATCTGGCAACAAAGATTACATTGATTTATACTTAACAACCCATCGTCATGAATCAATCAAAGTGGCTGGCTAATGAGTGTTTCCTTTACTCCTGAAGTTAAAAAGCTTTTAACAGAAGCCGGATGTTATTTTAAAAGGCAAGGGAAAGGAGATCATGAAATTTGGTATAGCCCAATTACAGATAATAGCGGTTCTACCGATACCTTTATGCAAAATCGGGTTGAAAATCCTTAAAAGCTTTACCGTGTAAGCATTTTAACCAAAATAATATGTTTAATCTTCATAAACTTTCTTTTGGTATCAAATACTTCTCACCTCTGATTACTCAAGTTTTAGGCAGATATATCAAAGACATTATAAAGCTAAGTCTTGTATTAAAATAATTATTTTTTATTGAAAAAAGTATATTTTCTAGATATCATAACAAAACTCTTGTAGAGCAGTAACAGACTGTGGAAGTCCTTGTCTCAAAAGTGTTTCCAAGTACTCTTTTTTTGTCTTGGGCGGATTTTTAAGAGTCCTTCTTTGTCTTTTCGCCGCTTGGCAAATGGCTGCTGGGTTAAGATCAATTAAATGTAAATATAAAATCATCCGGGTGCTGAGGTTCAATTCCATAGGGTGCAAGATATGAGGCAGGAAAATCTTTGAGGTTAAAAGTGACTATGACATTGGCATCGCAACGAATTGCTGCAAGAATGTGGCGATCGTCTGGATCTGGAAGTTGTAAACCTGCCACAAGTGTTTCATAGCCTGTTACAAGACAATCTCTGACATTATTATTCATATTTTCTTTAGTTCTGAGAAGCTGTTTAAGTGTAAGATCTGGACGATTTTGTAAAACATTTCTGATCCACTCTGAATGAATTTCATCTGTCCATCGCGCTTTAAATAGGTCAGTAAGCGCTAACCACATAAGAAAATCTCTTAATGGCGCTGGATATAAGATACAGGCATCATAAATAGCTGTAAAATTAGACACTACAAGACTGCACCACTTTTAGCTACTTAATCTTTACAGTAGTCACAAATTTATCTTGAAATTAACTTTTTAGTAAGTAATTTATTGGAGTCTTAGTTACAGCTTTAGGGTATCTCATTTCAATAATCTTAGGAGCATTAGAGTTAAAACTAAGCCGATTAGTTACTAAAGCTTCTCCATAGCAGAGTATCTAGTTAATCATGTGAAATTGCTATTATCGAGATTTTTAGTCATATCCCATATTTAATTCTTGAGCTTGAGCCGCTAGCTCCTCAAGAGTTTGCATTCGTAAAGCATCAATGCGATTTTTGTAATCAATTAAATCTTGATAACGCACCCGTCGCCGTGTACCTACTTTACGGTATGGCATCTCTCCAGATTCCAATAACCTTACCAAATAAGGACGAGAAACATTTAAGATATCAGCTGCTTCTTGTGTTGTAAGCTCTGCATGTACGGGCATAAGAGTAATAGCATTACCTTTAGCCATTTGTGCCAAAATATCAACAAGCAAACGAAAAGCCTCTGCTGGTATAGTAACCGTTTCGCTCGTAGTGTTATCTTGCACAACCTTGATAGTACGGTAAGTATCATTATTCTGTATATATGATGCCAAAGTTTGACTACTAGTTTTAGCTAGGGTAGCATCCTCTTCTGTAGGTATAGCGGGTTTGCTAGTTTGGTATTTACTGAGTGTCATAGATATTAGCCTCTCTACGCTTAATATCGAATTGCACTCCACTTATCCATACGAAAATATGGATTGCAATTATCATTCACCTCATAATAACTCTTATTCAAAATAAACGCAATGTACGAAATGAACGAAATAAACTTTGACAGATTAAGATGCTCATAATGGGACTTAGACAAAAAACACCCATAAAAAAGCCTCAAATCTATATACAGAGAGACTTTGACATCGTTTTGCTTGGTTGATTGATATATCTGGGTTTGAGCCGTTTTTGAGCATTTGGTGTATTTCCCTTACCCTGCATGGGTTTGAGGCTTGTTTATCCCGAAAAAATGTTTAAGTCCCGATAACTTCATTGGAGGCGATCGCGCCAAAATATGACAGATTTAAGATGCTCATAACTTCATCTGAGTTGGGACTTGGTAGCAGAGGAATTCAGTCTCTAACGTTTGCATAGCCTTTTACACTCCAACATTAGAAACAGACTTAAAGTGTACTTTTTACAAACGAGTTCTTTTTAATGCAATGGATAACTGGCGTAATCGTTCGCTAACTTCTAGGTTTGACTCTTGTGACTTCAAATTATGCGGTATTTCAGCCAATAGCAGTGGATTCTCTTGCAACCATTCATTAAAAGCTACTCCTGTCCAAGTACCTTCTTTGTCTCTAAAACTATCAACTAAACCCTTAAGTTCCTGAATACAGAATGACTCAAATCCAGCAGCCTCAAAAATTGCCGATCGCAAATATTCTTCAAATGCATTAATATCATTTTCAACTTCAAAAATTACAGCTTCTTTGGGATAACTGAGGTCATTAACAACATCTATTGGTATTTGTATTGCTCCTCCTTTTATTCCTAATACTTCTTGGCGAATTTCAGGGTTGAAAATTAAATCAGAACCATATTTTACATATCTTTTCAGAACTCTAAAAGCCGGTTCTTCACCACTGTAATAGTTATCAATAATTTCAATATCTACTCCCAGGCTTCTGATTATTTTATTCCGAGTATCACTGTTAACTGGCCCACGAATCAGAGCTTCTGCTACTGGACGTGCAAATCGTAAAAATAATACGCTTAAACTATTTTCTAGTTTAGATAAGAAATAATCCTCTGAATTGTCAATTAGTCTGGCTTTGACTTGATTACTTTCCCATAATAAACTTGTCATATATTCAACTAATTTTAAGGCTTCATCCTTTAGTTCTATAGCAAGTTGATGGGCAATTGAAGATAAAAGTTTACTAATGTCAGCATACAAATCATCACGCCAAGCAAAATTAGCTTTCATACGGTCAAACTCTGGATTTGAGTTAGCAAGAAAGATAGTATCTTTATTTTTAAATGTTTTCTCCCTTAGTTGATTCATTTCGTTCTCAACGATTTGTATATATCGTTCTCGAAATTTTTGTATTTGTGTTAAAGAGTTAACAGCTAAACTATCTAATGGTTTGTTAACAACAGAAAATTCATAGTATTTTTGTAAGTCTGCCTTAATTGTTTCCCATTTTTGATTCCACCATTCTGTAAATAAAACCCGTCTATTGTTTTCTTCAAATAGCTTTGCTTCTTCGGGATTTTCTGGATATTTCTTACTGACTATATTATAAATATCTTCAGAATTACTTAGTATTTTATTAATAGAAGTTTCGCACCTTTTCTTTAAGATAGATACACGTTCAGTATTGATATAGTGAAATATTTTCTCTTTTATTTCTGGAATGCCAGTACCATTTTTATTTAGAGTTTCTTCATCGGCAATTCCAGTTAATCTCTTTAACTGGGCTTGTATATTGCTTGCGTCCCCAATCTCTAACTTAGTCTGTTCTCCGGCTAAACCATTCAAAATTAGATATGCACCAGCAGAGCCATAGACAATACGTTGTCTGGGTAAGTTTGTACGTTTTAACCAGTCTTGAGATGCTTCTTCAATATGGGTTCTCAGTGCTTCTGCACTACCTATGGAATCAATACGACTTAAAAAAACAAAAAGCTTGTCAGCAACGGTGACGTTTTTATCACCAACTTCGGTGAATTTTATTATTTCCAGTTCCTTCTCTCTAAGGCTAGTAAAACGCTGTACTAATATTACAGCATCACAGTCTGACAGCATTTCTTGTGCTTCGTCAACGTGCTTTGCTAAACCTGAATCCAAACCCGGAACATCATAAAAAACTATGCCTTCAGCCTGAGCTAGTTTGTTAGTATAAAGTCTAGCTTCCAAAACAGCATGAGCATATTTTTCATCTGCTACATACTTCTTTAGTGGTTCTCTAATATCT
Source organism: Nostoc sp. (assembly GCF_036917755.1). Lineage (GTDB taxonomy): Bacteria > Cyanobacteriota > Cyanobacteriia > Cyanobacteriales > Nostocaceae > Nostoc. Next base: position 77,826 of record NZ_JBALFC010000001.1, on the reverse strand, counting down.
TCCAGTCTAGTAAATGGAAAAGTAAGATTACCTTCTCTTTTTACCTGTTGTAAAGTTATTTCGTTTGCTCGGATAGTTTTGAGGTCTTCTTGCGCCCCTGCTTTTTCAAGTTCTTTTAGTAAGTTGATAAACTCATCTTCGGTTCTTGTTTGTACTTCAAGTCTTTGTTCAGACTCATTTTCAACTGAATAAATTTGTGTTGTTGTAAATGTACATCTTCCTCCTTTTGCTGGGAGTAAATCACATTCTAACCAAGCATTAATAAAAGTGCTTTTTCCTGCTTTCTCTAAACCTACAACAGCAATACGAAACTCGCGTTTTTTGAGCCTTTCAAGTTGACGACGAGTTGGTTCTGCTTCTTGTAAAAGTGCCTCTTTTAATTTAGAAGGAACTTCTGCTTGAGGTAACATAGCTAAATTAAGCGCGTGTCGCTGCACATTTAGAGCATCGCTAAGACGAGTTTCATAATAAGAAGACGCTGTTTGCCAATCCATTTATAGACTCCTTAAACACGGTTGAATTTTTCTAACCCAGAGAGATTTTTGAGACAAGCCAATTGTTTAACAATACACTGCGCGTTAATTGGTAGATTCGTCTTTAAAAAATAAGGAATCTTTTTATCAATCAGGCTTCGACCATCATCAATATTGATTCTGATATAAACTTCTCGCTTGCTATCAGGTTGAATATGCTCATCTGTCGTTTCTAAAAGTTTCTCATTTGAGTCGGCAGCTTTAACATGAGTACATAAAAAATACGATGCACTATCTATGAGATATGTTAGCTCATCAACACTTAAATTTGAATAATTGATGAACTTACTGGCTATAGATGCTGGAACTACAAGACATAAATCAGCAGGAATTGGAGGCGAAATAATGGGTTGCTCTTTTATTTCTTGAACCGACTGTTTTACTTTTTCCTGTTGCTTTTTATCAAGAGTTTGCTTGTAATAAAACAATCCAACGAATGTAAAACCTGCTGCTATAAAAATCCACTCCATGTTTCCTCCTTGAAACTTTTTTACCAATCTTACAGGTACTTTTAATATTTGAACATTTATGAATATTGCATCCAAAAAATTATCAATAATTTTCTTGTCTTCATCTTTATCAGCATAAGATTTTATACCAAAAAAATCACATATTTTTCTTGTTTTTTCTTGTTCTGGTGATTGTTCTTCACAAACTATTATCTGAATAGTCTTATATAAAAGACCTCTTTCAATCCCTTGTATTTGAGGATATATGTTATTACAAACTTGCTCGTATAGGTTTTTGGGGTTCTCGTTTGCCACTAGATTTTAATGCTCCTCTTTTAAGAATATTTCTAAACTAGAAAATTCTTCCGCAAGGTCTTGAGCTTTTTGTTGCATAGGTTGCCAAATATTTCTTTGGTTTTCATAATCTAAAGTAATTTCTTGGTTAGCTTTATCAAGTCTGGCTTGATAACGGTCAATAATATCATTCTGAATTTTGTCTACATTTTTTTTTAGACAATCAATTTGTTCTAGTAACCAGCGTGCAATTTGATTTACTATTTTTAGTTCTTCCTCTTTCGATTGATCTAGCCAACTGGTGAGTAAATTTTCTACACTGGGAATTGTAGCGTTATCGCTAGAACGTGTTTGATATTCAGTTTCATAAATTGTTTTTTTAAATAGCCATAATGTGTAGAAAGTTCTTTTCTCTCTTGCAACCTGTATTGCCTCCTTCCAAGTACCTTGGTTAATAGGAAAACCTGCTTGAAAACGAAAGTTAAATGTAGGTTGGCTCTCAACTTTACTGAGTTGGGATTCAGGAAATTTGATTGCTATATTAGGTGCAATATCATTTGCTCCCTTTTCGATATGGGATAAATGGCAATTGAAAAGTTCTACCACTGCCTGATACATTCTATTTAATTCTTGATTAGAAATTTGCTTTAATACATCCTCCATCACAATATTCAAATGAATAGCTAATTCATTTAACTCTTCATTTATTTGTTTAACTTTATTTTTCTCTGCGTCTGTTCGTGCTTCCATTGTTTTACCTTCCTTAGCAACGTCATCGGTGTAGCCTAAGTTCACCAGTCGGTTTAAGTTTCTTCCTAGCAAATTGACATTTAAAACATTTGCTTTTTTTAAATTCGGACTGTCTAAGTCTACCCTTCCAGTTTCTAAAGATTTTGCAACTGATTCCAGAACTTGGTTTATCCCTTGACCTAATTCCCGTCGCCATCCATAAAGTGGATATAATTTTTCTCCTAATGAATTATAAGGTTCTACATCTTTGAGTTCCGAAATTGTTGATTCGAGATACAGCACAGGATCATCTTCTGACTCTTGTGCTATAACTTGCTTAATTTTTCTATCTATTTTTTCAAAAGGTTCTCTTAAGTTTGTGTCACTAATTTTAAGAAAACGTTCAATTGCTAACCTAATGTATGAGACTTTATCGCATTCCTGTTGATATTATTCTTCGGAACTCTTAAGAATAGCTGTTGTTGTTTGTGTTGCCCATTCTGTTATGGCATTTCCTGCTACGACATTAAAACTTTCTATAATTTGCGGTATTACTAATTGTGGAAAGTGTTGAGTAATATGCTCCTTTAAGTTATGCTGAAATTCTTCGGCATAAGATTTTTGCCATAATGCTTCAGCAACCCTATTTCTATCGTGTCTAGACCATTTTTGTGTGTTACGTGGCAAGTCTTCTAATATATCTTCGATTAATCCATTAAAATTGTTATCCGCTTTTTTACACGCATCAACACTGTAAATATCATCAGGATTTTGTATCTGAAGGGATAACAGCGCAGGCCATGTACTAAGTTTTACTACTTGTAAATTATTAATATCTTCTGTATATTCTTTTAATTGTTCAGTTAATTCATTTTTAATATTACGTATAGCATTCTCAACAAAACGGTTTTCTGTTTCTGGCCAGTTTCTATCTGCTCGAAAAACGTCAATACGATTAAGAGCAAAAAGCATACGCGCAGGGGAACCACCTAAATCTTTTACCTGTTGTACAACTTCTTGTAACAAACTTTTTACTTTCTGTGAATCTGTTTCTGCACTGTTGTATGTTACTAAGCACAAAGCCTCACGACACTGTTTAATAATATTTGCGTTACCTTCATCACCCACATACGCCAAACCAGGTAAATCCAGAATTCTTACTCTTGTGCCGTGTGGCAGTTCCAGCTTGGATTCCTTTAAAAGCCTGAAAGGATAAAAGATTGTAGATTGTGGACAGGCTAAATTCGGTTGTTGTTCTCTGTTTTCGATATAACTTATCATCACTTGGTATAAACGCTGATAAATTTTTTCTTCAGTAATGCCTCTCCATTCCCCACACTCCCACAATGCTCCTGGTGTTTCATGAATAATCAGAGACTTTTCCTTACTGTATTCAATAGTGACTGCCCCAGCACTCATTTCACTTACTGCTACGGGGACAATTTCGGCTCCGCATAGCAAATTAACGAGAGTGCTTTTACCACTACTCGTAGTGCCTGTAGTAGCAAGAGTGAGAGTAGGATTGTGAAGCTCATCAACCAGCTTACTTAAAGCTTCCTCTAATTTACTGGAGAGTTGTTGCATCTCAGGCTGATATGTATCTGGTAAATACTCAGAAATTCCTGTATAAAAGTTATACCAGTATTTAGCAAGGAGTTTCGCTTTTACTTCTACGTATTCAAATATTTTATATACTTTATTGCTCATGCTTCTGTATTTATGCTGTATTCGTCCCATTATATACAGTCACGAAAATTAGTGTTGTTTTTCATACATTATTTTTTATAAAACGTTGCGTGACTATGAAGACTAGCCATGACCGCGTAAGCAGTACGTAGCATTGGCTCAAATAACGCTTATGGTATTGCTTTTTCAGCTTTGATACCACAAACATTTCTTACCTTTGATTTATTAAAATTATCAAAAATGACGCGCCAAATCCTTAATGCCCAATCTTGCCCATGAAAATACATTATAAAAGTCAAAAAGCTTAAACAAATAGCGATCGCAACATTGAGCAAGAACTAGCTAAAAAATAGCGTAGGCGAAGCCCGTCGCAGGCATCGCATCTCACTGTTAGTATTGATTAACTGCGATGCATACGGCGGTAAACTACGCATTTCTGGAATAATTTTATTAAGAGACTACGGTTGTACGTCCGATTGAGCGATTTTCAGGTTTTGGTTTAATTGTAATTTCTACATCATTACCTAAACTATTCAGATAGCTAATCAATCTATCAATTGAAAACCCGCTTAATCGTCCTCTAATTAATGAAGAAACTTTAGGCTGATCAATTCCTAAAATTTCACCAGCTTGCACTTGTGTTAATTTCCGAGCAGCAATGATTTCACTAATTTTACGGGCAAGTTCGGCTTTGACTAATCTTTCTTCGGGATTGGGTAATCCTAAATCAGCAAACACATTCCCACTACTAACGTAAACATTATTTTCGTTGCTCATTTTTTACCCCGTTCTTTTTAGCTAGCTGTTTCCGTTGAATAATCTTTCTGAGCGTCTTTTAATCTCTTTTTAACCAAATCTATGTCTTGTTGCGGTGTAGCAATACCATGTTTTGATTTCTTTTGAAATGAATGCAATAAGTAAACAACTCCTGCAAATTTAACAGTGTAAATTGCTCTGTATGTATCCCCATCAAAATCATCTACAATTTCTAAAACGCTAGCCCCTGAAAATCATGTAAAGGTTTTGCATCAGGATGCTTTTCACCATGTTGTGCCAAATCCAAGGCATAACCCATTACATCTTGTACATCTTCAGGAAACTCCTTTAAATCATCAAGAGCGCTTGCAATCCATTTAAGGGGTTTTTCTTGTTGTTCACTCATGTAAACTTAAGTATTCTAAAATTGATATATTATGTCAACGAGTAATTTTGTTGTATCAAATTTAATCTCTTACCATCAAATACTGATTAAATCTTGCAAGTGACTTCATAACTAAAAAATAGCGATCGCACTCCACCAAATACAATGAGGAACTAGTGTTATACCTCCAAATTTATCTAACACTCTTAAACCACTCAGTAATCCCCTGAGCGATCGCATTTGCCATTTTCTTCTGTTCTTCTGGGTTCACTACCTGCTCAAATTCATCGGGATTACTCATAAAACCCAATTCCAGCAACACCGATGGCGCAGCTGTCGGACGTGTCAGCGCTAGGTTATCCCAAAACACACCATAAGAAGGTCTGCCAAGTTTTTTGACTACATATTTCTGTAAAAATATTGCGAGGTTATGAGCTTGGGGTTGATACCAAAAAGCGGCGAATCCTTTGATTTTTTCCGCATCACCATCATCGGGTAGAGAATTATGATGGATGGAAATAGCGATCGCAGGTTCTTCTTGACTGATAATTGCCTGACGTTCTACTAGCGAAACTTCCCGATCGTCCTCCCGCGTCATCACCACCGTTGCTCCTCGCTTCACCAACTCGTCGCGCAGCAACTTAGATATCACCAAATTCACATCTTTTTCTAAATATCCAGTTGGGCCACTGGCACCAGATTCTTTACCGCCATGCCCTGGATCTAGTACAATCTTGAAATTAGCTAAAGGCTTGCGTCTTGTGTTCCCGATTTGAGGCGGATGACGCAAAGCTAAAACCAGGGTTGTACCGTCGTATCTTAGCTTATATCCCCACTGTTGAGCTTTTTTGAGGTTAAAGGTGTATTTTACTTGTCCTGGAGCTTCCTGTTGCCAATCTAGGCGAGAAATTAGGGGGTCATCATCCAGGCGAATAATGTCGGTTTGGGCAGTGGTATTGTAGAGAGTGAGAGCGATCGCTTGCTCACTTTGTTGTACGCTCACAGGTACAGGAACTTGTAAGGGGAAAAATATCTCTGTCGCACCAGGGAGTTGACGGTATCCGACACTGCGAATTATTGTCTGTGGCTCAATTGCACCAGGTAAAATGCGGGTTTCTTTACTATTAATCCAAGCGCCATAGTCAAGGCGCAACCATTCACCTTCCCTACCTGTAACTGTTGCGCGTGTGCCTTTGGGCAGTGGTGTGAGTCGAGAATAATCGGTGTTCGGGCCAGTGCGAGCAACACCTGCATCTGCCGTGATCTCAGCAACTGGCAACTCTGCTCTTGAGAGGATTTGAATCTTACCAGATCCTAGCTGAGTTATCGTCTTGCCATTGAGCGTCAGTTGAAACTGAGGTTGTCCCAGATCAGCGGCTGTTGCCACTGTGGTGCAACCTTGATAATTGCCTACGCTAGACTGGGCATAAGGCTGATTTTGCCCTGTCAGAATTGCCAAATTACTTGGTAGTTGTGCCTGTTGAGGTTGGGGTGAAAGGGCAATAGTTTGATTAGCCAACTTGACAGAGACATTGGCGTTAGGGGGTGCGACCCCTTGAGGAAGTTTTGCTAACGCGCTAAAACAGATTAGTTCTCCTGGTAGTCTGGCAATCTCAGCTGCGGGAGTCAGGGAATCTTTAGCAAAGCCTAAACCTTGTGGTAGCTCAAGTCCAGTGGTAAGCCTTGTCACCTTAATCTGGAGTTCTTGATTGTCGTGACGCACAGTAAAAAGATTCTCTCCCAACTGCAAGGGGAAACTGGGGGAAAAATGACCAGCTTTGCTGCGGGTAACTGGCTTACTATTGATCAAAACCTGACCATCTGGTGGTGCAGTACCCAGAAAGAAGATTTTTTCGGCACTCGTCTGATAGTTTGTCTGGGGAAAAACGACTATAAGAGATGGCTCTGCCAATGCTACTGAGGAGGTGAGAATACAGCCTAATATTACTAATCCTAAGAGGTTTTTCACAGCAAATCACAGAAGATGACACCACAATAACTGTGGCACAATGACGGGATGTATTTTTAGAAGTTGTTAGAAATTCAAACTCTTATGACTAAGTTTATCTTTGTAACTGGAGGCGTAGTTTCCAGTATTGGTAAGGGCATTGTAGCAGCAAGTCTAGGGCGTTTGCTCAAGTCGCGCGAATATTCGGTGTCGATTCTGAAACTCGACCCTTATATCAATATCGATCCTGGCACAATGAGTCCCTTTCAGCATGGGGAAGTATTCGTTACCCAGGATGGTGCGGAGACAGATTTGGACTTAGGGCATTACGAACGCTTTACCGATACCTCAATGTCGCGCTTGAACTGTGTTACTACTGGCTCGATTTACCAGGCAGTGATCAATAAAGAGCGACGCGGAGACTACAAGGGCGGTACTGTACAGGTTATTCCTCATATTACCAATGAAATAAAAGATCGGATTCTGCGAGTTGCTAAAAGTACAAACCCCTCTGTAGTGATTACAGAAATCGGCGGTACGGTGGGAGATATTGAATCACTGCCGTTTTTGGAAGCAATTCGCCAGTTCCGCAAAGAGGTGGGACGGCAGAATGTGTTGTATATGCACGTAACGCTGGTACCGTGGATTGCTTCTGCGGGTGAGATGAAAACTAAGCCGACGCAGCATTCAGTTAAGGAACTGAGATCCATTGGCATTCAACCAGATATTTTAGTTTGTCGCAGCGATCGCCCCTTACCCAAGGGATTAAAACAAAAATTGTCGGGATTTTGCGATGTACCCGAAGAATGCGTCATCACTTCCCAAGATGCCAAAAGTATCTATGAAGTCCCGCTAAATCTGGAATGGGAAGGAATGGCAGAACAAGTGCTGAACTTGCTGCAAATGGAACAACGCAAACCAGATTTGACGCAGTGGCAAACCCTGGTAAAACGGTTACATAGTCCCAAGCACGAGGTAGAAATTGCCATTGTCGGTAAATATGTGCAGTTAAGTGATGCCTACCTATCTGTAGTGGAAGCACTCAACCATGCTGCAATCTCCACCTATGGCAAACTGCGTCTGCGTTGGGTGAACTCAGAAGATTTGGAAACTGAATCAGCCGAAACTCATCTTAAGGGTGTCGATGGCGTAGTTGTGCCAGGAGGTTTCGGTGTTCGGGGGGTGGATGGTAAAATTGCTGCGATTAAATATGCGCGCGATCGCCAAATTCCCTTTTTGGGTTTATGCCTGGGAATGCAATGTTCTGTGATTGAATGGGCTAGGCACGTAGGGGGATTAACCGATGCTAATAGTGCTGAATTTGACCCCTATACAACTGATCCGGTAATTAATTTATTGCCAGGACAGCAGGAAGTAGTTGATTTAGGGGGTACAATGCGCTTGGGGCTATATCCTTGTCGTGTTATACCTGATACTCTAGCTTTCAAGCTTTATCAAGAAGATGTAATTTATGAACGACATCGACATCGATATGAGTTCAACAATGATTACCGCGAGTTGTTATTGAAGTCTGGCTATATGATCAGTGGCACTTCTCCCGATGGACGCTTAGTTGAAATTGTGGAGTTACCCAAGCATCCATTCTTTCTTGCTTGCCAATTCCATCCAGAATTTCAATCGCGCCCCAGTACCCCTCATCCCTTATTTAAAGGCTTTATTCAAGCAGCGATCGCTCTTTCTATCTCAACATCTGATCAACCAACACCATTGGAGGTGTCATAAAAATTCACAATAGATAATTAATTGCAACATTAACTTAAGGCTTCAGCAGATTTGGACATCCAGGGTGCATCATTCGTAAATTTCGGACTTGAGGAGATGTTGTGGCGTACTGGGTGAGAATCCTTTACGAGAGGAGAGAATATGTAGTGAATTTTGAGCGTGTCCATGCCTTTTGTTATGAACTGAATGGCAGGGTTACTTTTTGGTTGCCCGATAGTGCCATTCCCATAGTGATTAACCCGCAAACTAACTTGGAAGATTATCAAAAGATTCTCGATTATTTAGAATGTGTGACGGGTTTGAAATTAGATCACGCCCACTGGGTGAAAATTATTTACGAAAAAAATGAATATGTAATTAATCTCAACTGTATCAGTTCCTTTTGTCATGAACCGAACGGCAGGATAACTTTTTGGTTGCCAGATGGGACTATCCCCATCATTATCAACCCTGTGAGTAATCCTGAATCATATCAAAAAGTCGTGCAATACGTTAAGAAAGCAACTGGATATTCTTTATCTTAGGAATTAGGACAATATTATTGTACGTGTGAATCTAAGTGTCAATGCTGCATAGTATTAAGCGCTAGTACTTTTTGTATAAAATTTATCAACATTATCCCTGTTGCGGGATCAGGTTGCTTGATCCCGGATTTCTCACTATATTTTTCAAAGCCTGATAAAACCTAGATTTCTGCGTTTCACACTGTCTTATACCCTTTTACTTTAATAATGATACAAATACGTTGGTAGGGGCACAGCAATGCTGTGCCCCTACAAGAAATCTATATGTATCAGGGTTTGTGTGAAATGGTATTACCAGTCAAAAATGCCTGAAATATAGCGCTTCTTGTTTGGATGCAATACACTTTGACCTCTCTCCAAACCTCTCTCCTTTTAGGAGAGAGGCTTTGAGGCTTACTCTCCAACGCTAGCTCTTAAGGGGCTGTTCTTGTTAGGTCTGTATTTCACGCCGATATTAATTAAACTAGTAGATTTACTGAAGGCAGTTATTGTCTTTTCTTCATAAATTGAGTAGTTGACTACTCTCAGGCGATCAAAAAATCTTCACCTTTACTTTTCCAGTTAATTTTTATTGAATTAATCTGGCCCAAATGTCATGGCTACTGTTTGACAACGAAAGTTTGTTGTTTTTCACCGATCATATAGTGATGGTATCAATCCCTATATTGAAGAATTTGTAAAAAATAACTCAGAAATTTAAAGTTTTTTTAATTACACAATTCTTCATGAGGGTATTTACTTAGGAAAGCATTTGTGATATTTTCATGTTAAATTATCATAAATTCAAATATCCGACGCTAAGTTTAACAACCGCGTTTATGTGTCCTGGTTTGATGATAAGTATCCATGTTGCATACTTGCAATGCTAAATATTGATTTTCAACTTGTATAAATTAACGCGACGATGGCGTAAATTATGTAGCGTTAACCAAGTGATAACTTGTCCTCGATCTATTTACGCTATCTTGGTTTTGAATAATGCATAACATTAGGAACCGTGTGATCTGGATGTAGAACTGCAATTAGATGAAGTTACTCTCTGTGCTTTTACATATTCAGGCACACACTGAATAGTAGATAAGTCTTGCGGCTGCTGGCATAAAACCAAACATTGCTACTGTTAATAAAAAGAGATACTCCCTAATATTTTCGGCTTTATTCCTCACTTTTTCCTTCGACTTGTTTTATATGACTTACATTAAGAACACTTTTGCGGAATTTCTCACCACCCTAGAAGGGTTTGATCAGTTACCAGATGCAGCGATCGCCAATCTATCAGAACAGGTGCAAGCTTGGCGCTATCGCATCGGTCAGAAAATCATTGGTAAAGAAAGTCTCCCGGAACAGATCACCATAATTTATGAGGGACAAGTGCGCCTGTTGGGATATGACCCCCAGACGCAACTGCCAATCACTCTAAAATTACTGCAACCTGGCGAAATTATTGGCGAAATTGGTTTGCTGCGCGATATCGCCTGTGAAACAGCGATCGCCTCCACCGAAGTAGTATGTTTAACCTTGAATGCCTCAGCATATTTTAGCTTTCTGGCTTTATATCCAGCTTTTGCCGATGCTCGCAAGAACCGCAGTTATTTAGTGGAAGTCTTCGATATTCTCAGTTCCTATTGGCAAAAGCAAGCGATCGCGACTTTAAATCTCAAAGAACTGTCAGAAAAGGCTTTACCACAGGCGAAAATACATTACCTTCCTCCCGGAAAAACTCCATTCAACCAACTAGATGGCGAAAGGGTCTGGTTTGTGAGTGGCGGTGGGACAGTCACGAATTTATCACCTAGCGATCGCCTAGAAGCGCACGATGATAGAGATAATATCCAAGTCATCGGTCAAAACCCCGCCCGCTTGCTTGGGATACATCCGTCAGATTTGATCTTGGAAGTCCCTGATCAGATAGAACTTGTGGTAAGTGACACCAAATCAAATAGCGCCCAGGAACTAGATATTCCTTACGCATCAAACGAAATAGTTCCACAGACAACGCCCCAGACCTCAAACAATTTGCTAAAAGGCAAATACCCGTTTTTTGGTGGTAACGGAGAACTAAATACAGCCTTCGCCTGCTTCCAAATGATCGCGAAGCAACTAGAAATGCCGTTTCGTCGAGAGGTGGTTCGCCGCATCTTAACTGAGCAAGTCAAACGTCAGGGTACTATATCGTTTCAAGTTACTGCTTACCTAGCAGAGTTAATCGGACTGAAGGCGCAGTTGATAGAGCTACCAGTCGCCTCTGTAACGCGCATTCCTACACCAGCATTAATTCGCTATGGTGATAATTTTGCGGTTTTATATGCAGCAGATGCAAATACTATGGTTGTGGGTGTCCCATCCGAAGGAATTGTGCGCTGCAAACCCGCCCAATTGATTGAACAATTAGATGTTGATCCAACCAACTTTCCGCCCCAAGTTAGAGTATTACTGCTCACTCCTACCAAAGAAACACCCCAAGAGCGCTTTGGTATCCGGTGGTTTCTGCCCTATTTGTCACGCTACCGTCGAGTCCTGATCGAGGTCTTTGTCGCTTCCTTTTTCGTGCAGTTGGCAGCCTTGGCAAATCCGCTAGTCGTTCAGTTAATTATTGACAAAGTTATCACTCAAAATAGTATTGGTACTCTACATATTTTGGGGGTTTTGCTATTAGTAGTCGGGATATTTGAAGCCGTGCTGACTACCTTAAGAACCTACTTATTTGTTGATACCACTAACCGGATCGATATGAGTTTAGGGTCGGAAATCATCGACCACTTACTACGTTTACCCCTGCGCTATTTTGAACGCCGACCGGTGGGCGAACTTTCGACTCGCATCAACGAACTAGAAAATATCCGCCAATTCCTCACGGGTACTGCCTTAACAGTGGGGTTAGATGCTCTATTCTCAGTGGTCTATATCGGTGTGATGCTGATTTACAGTTGGCAACTCACCTTAGTAGGCTTAAGCACAATTCCGGTGTTTATCATTGTGATCTTAATTGCTTCTCCCACCATTAGCAGACAGTTACGTGGCAAAGCCGAACGCAACGCCGAAACTCAATCTTATTTAGTGGAGGTGATGTCAGGAATTCAAACAGTAAAAGCGCAAAATATTGAATTGCGAACGCGCTTTTCCTGGCAAGAGCGTTACGCTCGATTTGTTGCCGCAGGTTTTAAAACAGTTGTGACTTCTACCCTCGCCAACTCTACCAGCAGCTTCCTCAACAAACTCAGCAGCTTACTAGTTTTGTGGGTAGGAGCTTATTTAGTACTGAAAGGAGAATTAACTTTAGGCGAATTAATTGCCTTTAGGATTATATCGGGTTACGTCACCAGTCCAATATTGCGCTTGGCTCAACTCTGGCAAAGCTTCCAAGAAACTGCCTTGTCTATAGAACGTTTAGGCGATATTGTCGATACACCACAAGAAGCAGAAACAGACCGCTACAATATCCCCTTACCTGCAATCAAGGGAGCAGTGAAATACGAAAATGTTTCCTTCCGGTTTGGCACAAGTGGTCCTTTGCAACTTTCTAATGTCAACCTCGAATTTTCTCCAGGTGAATTTATCGGCATTGTCGGACAAAGTGGATCTGGTAAAAGTACGATGATGAAGTTACTACTGAGACTTTACGAAACCGAGTCCGGTAGAATTTTGATTGATGGTTATGATATTGCCAAAGTGGAACTTTATTCACTGCGACGACAGATAGGCGTAGTTCCCCAAGAGACATTATTGTTTGATGGCAGCGTTCAGGAAAATATTGCTCTGACGAATCCCGATGCCACAACCGAAGAAATTATCGAAGCGGCTCAGGTTGCGTGCGCTCACGAGTTTGTGATGAACTTGCCCAACGGTTACAACACGCGGGTGGGAGAACGGGGTTCTGCACTTTCAGGTGGACAACGACAGAGAATTGCGATCGCCCGCTCTGTTTTACAACGACCAAAATTATTAGTTTTAGATGAAGCAACTAGCGCATTAGATTATCCCACAGAACGGCAAATATGTCTCAATTTAGCCAAAGCATTCAAGGGTGATACAGTATTTTTTATTACCCACCGACTGAACACCGTGAGTAATGCAGATAAGATCGTCGTGATGGATAATAGTAGGGTTATAGAACAAGGCAGCCATCAAGAACTAATGGCTCTTAAAGGTCATTATTCTTATCTGTATCAGCAACAAGATGTTAACTTGTAATTAGTCATTGCTGCTGGGAGCATGGTATGAGAAAATTCTCTGTTTGCCCAACTATTCCATAGATGCAGCAATCAGCGTAGAGTAGGCAATGTCACAAATATCAAAATCCAGGTTTCCGGCATTGATAAATAGTGCCCATCCTACAAAAAATCCCAAACCCAAAAACCAAAATCGTTATGACTCAACTTAATGGGAATCAACTTAACGGCAATCAGAAAAACGGAGTAAGGCAAGATTCACAGATAATTAGAAAACAACAGAAAGCTGCTCAAGAGTCTTTAACTAACTCAAACAATCAGGAATTTGAGCAATCCATTGTCTTGCGCCAATCTCCAATTTGGTCGCGTACAATCATGGTTACTCTAATACTGCTAGCCTGTTTTGGAATTGGTTGGGCTTATTTTGCCAAAATTGAGCAAGTAGTGCCAGCAACAGGGCAATTAAAACCACAAGGAACAGTCAAAGAAATTCAGGCTCCTGTGAGTGGAGTGGTGAAAACGGTTAATGTTAAAGATGGACAAGAAGTAAAACCAGGAGATTTGCTGCTGACTTTTGATTCTATCGCTTCTGTTGCTGAATTAAATTCTTTGAATAAAATTCGCCTTGCATTAATTAAAGAAAACCAGATTTATCGCCGATTGATGGGTGCAAGTACCAACACAGGATCTGAAGTCTCATATTTGGGCGGGAATTTGCCACCAGAAACTGCTTTTCTGTTGAAAAGTCGGGCAGCACTAGTAGCAGAAAATGAATTATTGCGGACTCAATTAAAAAATTCCGGTCAAGATTATGCGGTAGGAATTGATGAGCAAAAACTTCTACAAGTTGCCAAAAAAGAATTAGACTCTCGCTCCTTGGCAGCGCGATTGGAAGTAGAAAAAACTAAAAAACAACTTAGTCAAAATCAATTTAAGCTGGAAGATAGCAAAGCAAGTTTAGCTATTCAACGAGGGATTTTAAATAAGCTGAAGACATTAGCACAAGAAGGTGGAATTTCTCAACTTCAGTATCTCAACCAGCAACAAGAAGTACAAAACCGCACGGCGGAAGTAGCACAACTAGGTGAGGAAACAAAACGCCTCCAGTTTGATATAGAAAAAGGACGACAAGAGTTAAACAATACGGTGGCTCTTTCTGATAAGACCATTTTGGATAAGATAGCTGATAACAAACAGCGTATTGCCGCAATCGATAGCCAATTCATGAAAGTTGTGCTGGATAATGAGCAGCGTTTGGCAGATGTCAATAGTAAAATCTCTCAATCACAGTTAAATATTAGATATGAAGAACTCCGTGCGCCTGTAGCTGGAAAAATTTTCGATTTACAAGCAAAAAACCCTGGATTTGTGGCGACTCCAACGACAAAACTGCTGCAAATTGTCCCAAATGAAAACTATATAGCTGAAGTTTTCATCACTAATAAAGATATTGGTTTTGTGCGAAAAGACATGAAGGTAGATGTCAGAATTGACTCCTTTCCTTACAGCGAGTTTGGCGATATCAAAGGAAAAGTGATTGACATAGGGTCAGACGCATTACCGCCAGATCAAACACATCAGTTTTATAGATTTCCGGCAAGAGTCTCATTGGATAAACAATCTTTAGTGATTAAAGGTAAAAAAGTCACCTTGCAATCAGGTATGTCCATCAGTGCCAATATCAAAGTGCGCGAAGAACGGAGTGTGATCAGTTTATTCACTGAGTTGTTTACCAAGCAAGTTGATACTCTTAAAGAGGTACGTTAGTAGTTGTAGTCAAACAATTTTCAGTTTTGAATGGTTAAATGGTTAATTCTCAACGCATCGAACCTGCTGCTGGACAAGAATCAGTTTGGGATTACCCCCGTCCTCCTCGTCTGGAGGACACAAGTAAGCATATCCAAATTATCTTTAACGGAGTAATAATTGCAGATACCCACAACCCCAAACGTGTTTTAGAAACTAGTCATCCTCCTTCTTACTACATTCCTCCTGCGGATATCAAAATGGAATATTTGCAGCTGATGCCGCAATCTAGCTTTTGCGAGTGGAAGGGAAGTGCTAGTTATTACACAATTCGAGTTGGTGAAAAAGAAGTCCAGAATGCTGCTTGGTTCTACCCTAACCCGACACCAGCTTTTGGTTCTCTCAAGGACTATGTAGCTTTTTATGCTCATCTAATGGATAATTGCTACGTGGATGGCGAAGAAGTGCAACCACAACCAGGTAACTTCTACGGCGGTTGGATCACCAGTGATATTGTTGGGCCTTTCAAAGGCGCTCCTGGTAGTTGGGGATGGTGAGCCAATTTAAAAAAATTCGTAATTCGTAATACTTCTCTAGGAGAGGCTGCGCTCAGTACAAGTTCGTAATTCGTAATTACAGCAGTTTTGATCTATTTGAACCACATCTGTCGTAGGGGCACAGCATTGCTGTGCCCCTACCGCGTGGTCTATTTACATGAAAACAGCTGTAAGTTTTGTGGCAGGGTCTAAATCCCCGTTACAAAACTTACGGCTTGTTAGTTGCCGGAGACTTAAACCCACCGAATTTGTTAACTCGATGTGCGACTTATTCTTGTCGCCCCAAGTTGCTAGTTATTCATTGCAGCGATCGCTCTCTAACCCAACCTAGTCGCCCGATATTTGCTCTAGGCTAATGCCGCTACTTTCTCTAACAATCCCTGAAACAACCTCAAGCCATCGCTATTCCCCAGCATCGCGTCAGACGCCCTTTCTGGGTGCGGCATCATCCCCAACACATTGCCTCGGCGATCGCAAATCCCGGCAATGTTATTTAGTGAACCGTTGGGATTTTCCCCTTCATAGCGAAACACAACTTGCCCGTTATCTTCAATTTGTGTGAGAGTGGCTTGATCAGCGTAAAATCGCCCTTCTCCGTGGGCAATGGGCAAAGTGATCACTTCACCATTGCTATAAGCTTGCGTCCATAAGAGATTAGTCCGCTCAACTTTCAAGGGAACGCGATCGCAGATAAAATGCAAATCCCGATTTCTAGTTAACACTCCTGGCAAAAGTCCAGCTTCAGTTAATACCTGAAAACCGTTGCAAATACCGAGGACAAACTTACCTTTTTGGGCGTGTTCGACAACCTGCTGCATCACCGGTGAAAAACGGGCGATCGCACCACAGCGCAGATAATCCCCGTAACTAAAACCACCAGGTATAATTACGACATCCAAATCAGCGATGTCCGTTTCTTGATGCCAAACCATGCGAGTCGGTTGTAAGAGCAAATCTCTGGTTACATAAGCAACATCGCGATCGCAATTAGAACCTGGAAAAACAACAACGCCGAATTTCATGATTAGTCAAGGGGAGTGGGGAGTGGGGGGAGATGAGGGAGATGAGGGAGATGAGGGAGAAAGCAATGCCCCATGCCCCATGCCCAATCCTTAAAATACCCCAGTTTGGGTTTCGACCTCAATCAAATCAAAGCGGTAATTTTCAATTACGGGATTTGATAGCATTTGGTTACAAATGCTATCAAGGTCTTGACGCGCTTTCTTTTCATCAGTCGAAGTGATGGTGAGTTCAATGTACTTACCAATCCGCACCTGGTCAACGTTATCGTATCCCATTTGCTGAAGACCGGATTGTACAGCCACACCAGCAGGGTCTAAGACTGAAGGACGAAGCGTCACGAAAATTTTGGCTAAATACTTAGTTTGCACGGGCTTTTGCTGAATGCTGCGATCGCTATACTATAACTTTATCCTCCAACTGAGTGAAAATAAGATTACGAAGCGGTTAAAGTTAATTGATCAATTAGCCCATCTAATCAGCTTCCACTACAGTGGCATATTTAAATAATTGTCTATGAGAGCTATACGCACCCGCAGTCAAGAGCGTATTTTCAACCTATTGAAAACCATCAAAAAAGGCATTTCCGCCCAGGATATTTACGTAGAGCTACGTAATACTAATCAGAGCATGGGTTTAGCGACAGTTTACCGCTCCCTAGATGCCTTAAAACTAGAAGGCATAGTACAAGTGCGGAATTTGGCTAACGGTGAAGCCCTCTACAGCCTAGCGCAGCAAGACAAACACCACCTTACTTGCTTGCAATGCGGTGTCTCAATTCCGATTAATCAATGCCCCGTTCATGACCTAGAAGACCAGTTAGAATCCAACCATAAGTTTAAAGTTTTTTACCACACCCTAGAGTTTTTTGGGTTGTGCAGCCAGTGCCAAGTAAATCAAGCTACTGGGATTGTTCAATAGTCATACTCATTTTATCTGAGGTTGCACTTATTCTCCCAGAGACTAAAGCCTGCGTCAGTAGGCTAATTATGTGCATTTTCATCAAGAAATGGTATTAGCAGGAAATTTTCTTTGATCTTCAAGCTTAACTACAGGAGTAATGGAGTGTTGAGAATTAGCGTTGAAGAAGCAGCTATGAATTTAAAATCTTTCTTGGAACGAGTAGCTAGGGGAGAAGAAGTAATTTTGCTAGAGCAAGATAAAGCCGTAGCTCGTTTGGTTGCTTTCCGACAAAAAGAACAACGGTTAGCAACTATGAAAAAATTTCGAGATTCGCTGGCGATTAAGGGTGAGTCTTTGAGTGCAACTGTCATAAATGCACGTACAGAGCAAAGTCGTTGATTTATTCAGATACAAGCATTATGCTTTATTCAAACAAAACTTAACCAACTAAATACGTCTGCAACTGTTAATTGCCAATTTTCCAAAACACTCAAAACGGGTAAAAAATCTTGCTTCTCTTTTAATTATGGTAATTTGTTGGGTTCAAAAATCATGATTGACTCATCATCAGAATCGAGCAACCAACCTAGCTTTGCTCCATGTTGGATAGAAAATGTAATTTTGCGGATAACTCGGTTGGGTGATTGTTCTGGTGAGAGAATTTCAATTATCCAATCTGGGGGAATTTCAAATTTATTTGTAATTCTGCCTTTTCCATCAAGGGGAATTCTTTGCCATTCAAACACAGCAATATCCGGTACTATTGAACGACCTTCAAATGTACAGCGTAATTCAGGAAAGGCATAAGCTAATTTTTGTGGTTTTGTCACTTGATTTATGGCAGAAGCTAATTCAATTTGTAAAGTGCTATGTTTTCCTTGTGGGATAGGTTTTTGGTAGATTTGCCCGTTAAAATACTCGCTTGCTGGTTTGGTTTCTGGTAGTTTTAAGAACTCTTCTACACTTAATGCTGTGGTTGGCTGAATAGATAACGTCATAATTTACAACTTATCAAAACTTGATTATTTTATCACTAGAATAATGTGGCAATTTAGTGTGTAGGCGTAGCCCATCCTAGAGATCGCGCTAGCTTACCGTCAGGTATCGCCTCAAATTTATTAATAATAATCACTTGTCCTTCATTTGATACTTTATTTCATCTATTTATTCTGGCTGAACCCAATCAATTTCTAAACGCTTAAAATCTCTGTCAAAAGAAACTATTGTCTCTCCTTTTTGACGAGCAATTTCTGCCAAATAAGCATCGATAAAATCGACATTAGCATTAGCCATGCGTTTAAAGGCGGCTGTTACTTGTTCTAAATCATCTAACAAAATTCCTTCTGCGCCTACTAAAGGCAACAAAACTTCAGCAATTTGCACGCGAGAATATTTATAAAACGAAGACAAAACCCAAACCACTTCTGCGACGACAATTAGCGAAAGTCGAAGCGTAACTTCCCCAGATTCAGCCTTTTGTATTAGTTTTAAAGCTCGTTGTGCTAAATCAGGTGGTTCTCCAGTGAGAAAACGGAGCAAGATGTTAGCATCTACCCACAAATTAGTTATGATTTATCAGTGGAACTTTTTTGAGCTAAAGTTTCGCCAACTATTTGACGAATTGCTTCTTTACTTGGATAGGCAATAGTTGTATGTAAAACACCATAAAATTCACTGAGGCGTTTTTTTGGAGTTTTCTCGATTGCTTGAGTACGAAATTTGATGGATGTAATAAGATCGGTAACTTCCTCTAGCTGTTGTTCGTTGAGGTTATCTAATTCTTGCTTGATGTGTTCTTTGCTGACTGTCATTTTTTTATCTCTCAGAGTTTCGATACACTCACTTGTTTTAATGTCCCAAAGCTTTATTGTTTGATCATAGCGATTATGGCGCTTCTCGTTTGGATGAAATACACGACAATAGACGGTAGGGGCACAGCATTGCTCATTGGTGTCAACTTAACGTCAAACCCAAGCAAATTGCGTTATACCAAGTCCACTCAATTACTAATTATGCCCTCGCAACCCCACCCCGCTTTTGTCTAATAAGGTTTTTTGATGACACGCCGCTAATCGCAAAGACGCGATAAATCGCCGTCTCTACAAAGGGCTGCTTATTGTAAAGACGGCGATTTATCGCGTCTCTTGCCTTAACCGAAGCGTATTGCCCGTGAACGGGGAGGGGATTAAAGGGTGGGGTAAAATGACTGTGGAATGAGCTTTCTGACTTAAGTTGTCACCAATGGTCAGAGGCTAAAAACGAGGTTTGGAAAGGGTTTTAAACTTAAGTTGACACCAATGCCACTCCCCACTCCGCACTCCCCATTCCTAACTAGGACGCTTGTTTTCTAACCCTGGTATTTGCTTAGGAAACAACTCGTTAGAGTCAACCTGACCATTTGAGATAATGGAGCGCATACCCTCGAAAGCAGCAGGGATAGTGCGCGGATCTATAAATAAGACCTTGCTGCTATCGCTTTTACCAATTGTCGCGCCCATATCCAGATAGCCCAAAGCAAACAGAACTTCCACTGCTTTATTGGCATTAGGATTAGAGTGGAGCTTTTGGGCGATAATTTCTGTAGACTCTGCGATCGCCTGCGCTTTTAAAACCTGCTGCTGACGTTCAGCTTGAGCTTTCAAAACGATCGCCTTTTGTTCAGCTTCCGCTTGCAAAATTGTCGATTTTTGACGAGCCTCGGCATCCAATATTTGCGCCTCAGCTTTACCTCTAGCACTATTGACAGCAGCTTCGCGTTCGCCCTCAGAAGTTAAAATTGCTGCCCGTTTGCGTCGTTCTGCCGACATTTGCAATTCCATCGATTCTCGCACCGCCTGAGATGGAATAATATCTCGCAGTTCTACCCGTGTCACTTTCACACCCCAAGGATCAGTAGCAACGTCCAAATCCTGTAATAAAAGTTCACTGATGTGGGAACGAGCAGTAAAAGTTTGATCCAACTCTAGTTGTCCCATTTCGGCGCGAATTTGAGTTAGCACCATGTTTACCATTGCCGACTCCAGATTTTCTACCTTGTACCAGGCTTTTTCCATATCCACAATGCGCCAGTAAAACACTGCATCTACCTCAATGCCAACGTTGTCACGGGTGATGCACTGTTGGGGAGGAATATTTAAGACTTTTTCTCGGATAGTTTCTCGGTAGACAACTCTATCTAGGAAAGGAATGACAAAGTTTAGTCCTGGTTCCAGTTTTTTGTTATAACTACCCAATCTTTCCACCAAAGCTTGATTGCCTTGATTGACAACTTTCACAGATCCTGCTAGAGCAGAACCACCAAGGGCTAAAAAGACAATCAAAAAGATGCTTTCCATTGTGAATCTCCTGATTTTTAAGTATTAAATGTCAAAGGGAAGGGGAGTAGGGAGTGGGGATGAGGGGAATGAGGGGGATGAGGGAGTGAGGGAGAAGAATTAATGCCCAATGCCCAATGCCCAATGCCCAATGCCCAATAACTAAGAATTCAACAAATTTTCTGGTATCACAATCAAAGTAGTACCTTCTCTCCTAACCACATAAACTCTTTGATGGGGTGGTACGGTAAATTTGTCATCATCGCATCTTGCTTGCCAAGAATTTCCCTCATACCGCACCCGCCCTGTTTTCCCAGGCAGAATTTCTGTTAAGGTTTCAGCTATGACTGCATCCCGAATTTTAGATTTGCGTTGTCGCGGTTGCAAAAACCGACGAGAAAGCACGATTAGTGCTGTGGAAACCAACAGCCAAACCCCAATTTGCAACCATACACTTCCTAAACCCACTCCAGACAGCAGCGCCACCACAAAAGCGCTAATTCCCATCATGAAGGCGACAAACGCCGATGGTAAGAACAATTCCGTTAGACATAGAATTGCTCCTGCCAGAAGCCAGATTAAGGTAAAACTTGGCATAACGCCATCCTAAACTCTACATTGACGTAAATCTATTTCTACAATTAGATACAGCCAGACGTAAGTTATTTACAGAAATCAAAACTTGGTCTTTTTACCAATAATTTTGATTAATTTCAGTAACAAGGTGTAGCTAGCGGTACACCAATCCAGTCTATTCTAGCCTTCAAGTCATTGCCAATAAGTTGATTGGTTTCTTAAATTTATATCTTTATGATTTCTACTCAACTGATAATCTATTGTATAAATCCAGGCTGTAATAGCCCAATTAATCCTATGGAAGATAGTGTTTGTGCCAGTTGTCAAACTCCTTTAGTTCACCGCTATCTTTGGGCTACTGGCTCATTGTCTGCTCAAATCTCACCAGGTACTAAGGTTGCAGACAGGTATGAGGTAATTAGTCCCCAGATTTGGCTGGATACTCAACCGGGACTGCCGCCAGATGTACCTGAAGAATTGCCAAAAGAAGTAATTCCTTATCTACTGTTATATCAAGAGCGGTTGCATTTGCCCCAGGCTTATGGGTTTGCTTCTAACTTTGAAAGACATACAACTGATGTCCTTTTATTGGAAAATGTGCCAATAGATGAGACAGGAAATATTTATCCAACTATTGTTGAGGCATGGGAGCAAGCAACGGCGGTACGACAAGTTTATTGGCTGTGGCAAATTCTCCAACTTTGGATACCTTTATCAGAATTGGGACTTAGCCGCAGTTTATTGGTAGTAGATAACTTGAGAGTCCAAGGTTGGTGTGTGCAACTGTTGGAACTCTATCAAACACCAGCAGATGAGAAGCTAAGTTTACAAAATCTGGGGCAATGTTGGCGGTTTTGGGTAGCGTCTGCAAAGGCATCAGTCGTCAAAGGGTTAGAGAACATAGTCCAGCAGATGTGTGAAACTGAGGTTGAGTTAGAAGCTATTAATATTCAACTTAATAATTTACTACTAGCATCTGCGGCAGAATTGCCATTAGTTCTGAAGGTGGCAGGCTCTACAGATATTGGTCTAGTTATGGCACAAAATGAAGACGCTTGCTACCCCAATGCTTTGAGTAACTTAGATGAACCTTTATTGTCTCACTTGTCGATTGTTTGCGATGGCATTGGCGGACATGAAGGCGGCGAGGTTGCCAGTAAGTTGGCAGTGCAGTCTGTAAAGTTGCAAATTCGCGCTTTATTAACGGAGGTAACAGAACAAACTGTACTTGTACCACCAGAGTTGTTGCAGGAACAATTAGAAGCAAGCTTACGAGTAGTAAATAATCTGATTTCTGCCCGCAATAACGAACAAAAACGCCAAGGCAAAGAACGCATGGCTACAACTATTGTAATGGCGGTACAAGTTCCCCAACAAGTAGAGACGAGTACTGACTGGCAATCAAATAATACTCATGAACTTTACTTGGCTAATGTTGGCGATAGCCGTGCCTATTGGATTACTCGTAATTATTGTCAACTACTGACAGTAGATGATGATGTGGCAACGCGGGAAGTACGCTTTGCTAAAAGTTTGTATCGGAAGGCACTCTTGAGAGCAGATGCTAGTGCTTTAACTCAAGCATTGGGGACAAGAGATGCAGAATCTTTACGTCTTAAGCTTCAGCGATTGATTGTGGAAGAAGATGGCATATTGCTACTGTGTTCTGATGGTTTAAGTGATAATAACTGGGTAGAACAATCTTGGCAGGATTATGCCATACCCGTGTTCACAGGTGAACTGACAGTTGAAGATGCTGTCCGCAATTGGATTAACTTGGCAAACGAAAAAAATGGGCGTGATAATACGTCGGTTGTTCTCACTTATTACCGTGTCTCTCCAGAATACTTAGTACCTGTGACTCCGGCGTTGCCTGAAGAGATTATAGAAACAGAAATACAAGAGGAACTAGAGGAACCAATTTCTTTTACAGAAAGTTCGCAAACTTTGCCAGATTTGGATCTAGATTTGGATCTAGATTTGGATCTAAATTTGGATCTAAATTTGGATCTAGATTTGGATCTAGATTTGGATCTTTCAGAGGAACCATTTATAAGCCCAGTAATCCCACCAACTTTAATTACAAAACCTAAGCGGGATAAACGTTTGGTAATGTTGGGGGGAGTGTTGGCGTTGCTTGTGGGGGGTACAAGTCTGGGATTATTTGCTTGGTGGCAAATTAATCCTCAAGGATTCCAGCAGATGTGTCGGCAACTTCCCCAAGGAGTGCAGCAACTTTGTCCGCCAGAAAAGTAAGGACTGGGGACTAAAGAATAGATTATACCGAAATGTCGTGATGTTAAGACTAAATGTCGTGATGTTAAGACTAAATGTCGTGATGTTGGTAAGAACAGCCTTTACATTCAGGATGACGGCTAATTACCGCTCGTGCCGCTTTCCTCTCAGCCCTCACAGAGACTGAGTTTCCCGCATTCCGTGAGGTCTTATGAGCGAAATAAATGACTATGTTGGGGATGATATAAACGCGATCGCCCTTTTGCTGTCGAGAGTGCTGGACTGATTATATAAAGTGTAGTGCGAATTAGGTTTTCTTGATGAGTGCAGTCTGCCATTTGATTAAGGGGGACAACCCTGATTTTTTCATCAGGCCAGCCGATGCGAAAGCAAATTGCAATGGGAGTTTCGGCTGGGTAATGTTCGAGTAGTTTAGCTTGGGCATTTTCGACGTGACGCGCACTGAGATATAGGCAGAGGCTAGCCTGATGCGCTGCAAGAGAGGCTAATTCTTCAGTGGCAGGGACTTCTGTACGTCCACTGATGCGTGTCAAAATGATGGTTTGGACTAAACCAGGGACAGTCAGTTCGACTTTTAGTTTAGCAGCAGCAGCTTGAAAGGCGCTGATGCCTGGTATAACTTCAAAAGGGATATTTGCCTCGGCGAGGAGGTGCATTTGCTCGTGGATGGCGCTGTAGAGGCTGGGGTCGCCAGAATGGAGACGGACTAGAGATTTGTGCTGCGATCGCACCCTATCGATCATAATCGGTAAAATCTCTTCTAAAGTCTGATTTGCAGTTCTAATTATCTCCGCATCTTCTCGGCAAAGTTCTAAAATCTGTTCGGGTACTAAAGAATCAGCAAATAAAATTACATCAGCAGCAGCCAGTAGTTTCTGCGCCTTCACCGTTAATAAATCAGGATCTCCAGGGCCTGCCCCCACAATATACACAGATGGTTCTACAGCATATAATGTTTTTTTATAGCTTAAGTCTTCTGTATATTCACTCTTAAAAGCACACACGGCAATCCCTCAAAAAATTTTTTGGGCATTTTCTCAGTATCTTTCCGGATTCACCCTCTTCTCCTAGTAGAGAGTAATGGTAGATGCACCCTGGTTAAGCCCTAGAGAATATTCTGGGGCATTTTTTATTTTTAGTCATTAGGCATTGGGCATTGGGCATTAGGCATTGGGCATTGGGCATTGGGCATTGGTTATGCTCCTCATCTCCCTCATCCCCCTCATCTCCCCACTCCCCTCATCTCCCACTCTCCCCATTTAGCTTAGGAGTAGGAACTACATCGGGTAAAGGGCGTTTAAGTAAGTAAAGCCAAGCCAACCCAACTAATCCCAATAAAATTCCTAGACTACTGACTACTTGTGCCATCCGTAAAAACCCTAGCATCAAGCTATCAGTGCGAAAGCCTTCAATCCACAAGCGTCCTAAGCTGTAAGCTGGCCAGTAAACTAGAAAGAGCGTGCCTACCCTCAGACGTGGCTTACCGGATAAAGAGCGGAAAAACAACGTTATTAGTAGCGTAAACACCATTAAATCCCATAGAGATTCGTAGAGGAAGGTGGGATGAAAGTAATCGAAACTAGCATATTCTAGAGGACGATGGTCTGGTGGAATATACAGCTTCCAAGGTAAATTAGTAGGATTGCCAAAAGCCTCAGAATTAAAGAAATTGCCCCAACGTCCGATCGCCTGCCCTAAAATCAGCGAAGGTGCTACTAAATCTGCTAGTTGCCAGAAAGAAACCTGCTTGATTTTGGCAAAGATTAACGCAGCCAAAACGCCACCAAGAATTGCTCCGTGAATCGCAATACCTCCTTCCCAGATAGCAAAGATTTTTCCTGGAGTTTGGGCATATTTTGACCACTCAAAGAAAACGTAATATAGCCGTGCGCCAGGAATTGCCCCAATCAACAACCAAAAAAACAAATCGCCTAGCAACTCAGGATTGACATTACGGCGTTTTGCCAAATGCTGGGAAAGGATGACGCCAATTAATACTGCTGTGGCAATCAATAAGCCATACCAACGGATAGTTAATGGCCCTATTTTCACCAGAATCGGTCCTGGAGAAGTAAATTGAAACGCCAAGGGCAAGGCGGAAAAATCCAGTGCCATGAGAAATTACCTAAAAAAGTTCGTTAACTACCCGCGCACTTTGCTAAGTACGCACTTTCTTGTGTCTCGAATACTGGGGAGTTACGCTTGAATCTATCACAATGGAATTGTGAAGACGCAGGTAAAAATCCAGCATCCATATTTAGGAGTCTAGAACAATTGAGTTTACAGCAGTTTTCATTTATTTGAACCACATCTGTTCTAATGGCACAGTAATGTTCATTGGTGTCAACTTAAGGTGAAAGCCAGCCTAGAACCAGCTTTTAGCAGATTATCTCATTATCTCGTTTATCTCGTTCCCAGTCTCCGACTGGGAATGCCCCTCATTGAGGCTCCGCCTCAAGACTGGTGGCAGAGCCACCAGGAACTGCATTTCCAGCCAGAGGCTGGAAACGAGATTTTAACATTTTTACCCAGAGCGCAAGATGGTAGATTTGAGTAAGTTACACAAAACTGTTTCGATATAATCACCTAAACAACTTTGATCTATCTAAAATTGTGATTGCTATTTATCCTGGTAGCTTCGACCCCATAACCTTGGGACATCTTGACCTCATCGGGCGCGCTAGTCGGCTGTTTGAGCAGGTGATTGTCGCTGTACTGCGGAACCCTAACAAAATGCCACTTTTTAGTGTGCAGCAACGGCTAGATCAGATCCGTCATTCTACACAACATCTACCGAATGTAGATGTAGACAGCTTTGATGGTCTTACCGTCAACTATGCCCAAATGCGAAAAGCACAAGTTTTGCTACGGGGTTTACGGGCTGTGTCAGATTTTGAAGTGGAACTGCAAATGGCTCACACTAATAAAACTCTTTCTACCGAAATAGAAACAGTTTTTCTCGCAACCTCAAATGAGTATAGTTTTTTAAGTAGTAGTGTGGTAAAAGAGATTGCAAGGTTTGGTGGTTCTATCGATCATCTTGTTCCCCCACACATTGCTCTAGAAATATACCAATGCTACAATCACAACTCTCCAATGTTGAACCCAATCTCAACGGAAGCAATCCCCCCCCTCAAGAATATCTCGGTGGAGAGGGAAGCATAGATATTCAGCAGGAACTCAACCGCCTAGAGGAAATGGTTCTCTCTAGTCTCAGGATTCCACTGACGGGACGCACACTCATAGATGAAGAAAAGTTACTCGATCAGCTTGATTATATCCGGCTGGCTTTACCATCACTTTTTCAAGAAGCAGCAGTGATTCTGGAACAAAAGGATGAAATTCTGCTGGAAGCGGAAGAGTATGGCCAGCAGGTTGTTGAGGCCGCGCAAGCAAAAAGAGCGCAAATTTTAGCTGAAAGCAATATTATTCAACAGGCAGAACAAGAAGCTGAACAACTGCGGCGACAAGCGCAGCAAGAGTGTGAGGCGATAATGCAAGAAACTCTCGCCGAGATTGACCGCAAGCGATATGCTTGTCAGCAAGAGTTAGAGCAAATGCGACAAACTGCGATCGCACAGGCTCAAGAAATTGAAGATGGTGCTGATGAATATGCCGATGGCGTCCTGGGAAATATCGAGCAGGATCTCAAAGATATGTTGCGAATTATCACCAACGGACGGCAACAATTACAAATTGATAACCTCACTCAGCGCAATTCACCTCCTGGGAAAAAAAGATAAACTGTAGTCCTAGCATTTACCAGTTTGGGCTGACGGGATTGTATAAAGATGGTTTGATACATTTTTCTCATAGAGATGCAATGTACACATCCCATTTGTACAAAAGATGCTTTCCTAGAGGCGCGACAGCTGACTGAGCGGCGTTGCGAGTATCAGGATATAACCAGGTTTTATCTAACGAGACTCAAAATTTCTCAGGTTGCACAGTCAAACTAGAAGAAGGAGGTCTATTCTGTTTGTGAGCCACATCTGCTTGGCACATTTGCAATTTTTTCTGCCAACAGAGGAATATTATGCTAACTAGGTTGAAAGTTTCTGGTTTTAAGAACCTCGTCGATGTTGATGTCCAATTCGGGGCATTTACCTGTGTAGCCGGGGCTAATGGGGTTGGTAAATCTAACTTATTTGATGCGATTAAATTTTTAAGTGCGATCGCGGATATTCAACTAATTGAAGCTGCCTTATCTGTGCGAGATGAAGGAGGTCGTACAGCTGATGTACGTAGTCTGTTTCACCGCGTTGGTGACGAGTATGCAGATAAAATGTCCTTTGATGCCGAGATGATTGTACCAGAAGAGGGTGTAGACGATCTAGGGCAAAAGGCGGAAGCTAGTATTACTTTTCTTCGCTACTCTATCATCCTCGCTTACAGACCAGATGATGGCTTGCGGTCTTTAGGTTCTCTGAAAATCATTAAAGAGGAGTTAGTTCACATCAATCTTGGTGATGCCAAGAAAAACTTATTGTTTCCTCACACTGTTGAGTGGCGTAAATCAGCAGTTAAGGGGCGACGAACTTCACCATTTATTTCAACCGAGGACGACAAAGGAAAGACAGTAATTAAGCTACATCAAGACGGGAGGAATGGAAAACCCTTGTCTCGGTTAGCGATGAATCTTCCCCGAACCGTGCTATCTGTGGCTAATGCGGCGGAAAGTCCAACGGTGCTGCTGGCGCGAAGAGAAATGCAATCCTGGCGGCTACTTCAGTTAGAACCTTCAGCACTACGGCAGCCAGACGAATTTACATCGCCCACAAAATTAGACATGGATGGTTCTCACTTAGCTGCAACACTCTATCACTTGGCACGGATCAACAAAAATCATCCCATAAATGGACTGTCAGATGATCAGGCGGAAGCACAGGTTTACAGCCAAGTTGCCAATCGGCTGGCAGAACTGATTGATGATGTGGGTGAAGTAGGAATTGACCGGGATGAACGACGTGAAATTTTGACGGTAATAGTTACTGGCAAAGACAGTACATCACATCCAGCAAGGGCGCTATCAGGTGGAACCCTGCGCTTTTTGGCATTAGCAGTTCTAGAATTAGACCCTCAAGCACAAGGTCTTTTGTGTATAGAAGAGCCGGAAAACGGTCTTCATCCAGAGCGTATTCTCAAAATACTCAAACTACTTCAAGACATTGCTACTGATGTTGATGAACCTATTGGGATAGATAACCCCCTTCGTCAAGTAATCATCAACACTCACTCACCTTCAGTAGTTATGCAAGTACCTGACGACAGCCTATTGGTTGCTGAATTAAAGGAAACAGTAGATTCAGGGAAGCGATTTAAGCGAGTATCGTTTGCTTGTCTACCTGACACTTGGCGACAGAAAGACCCAGAAGGCATGAATGTTGTACCCAAAAACAAATTACTTGCTTACTTGAATCCGGTAGTACTTGGTGAATCAGAGCCTGAGAGTAATGGAAAAGTAGGAAATCTCCAGCAATCAAAACCAATACAACCCAAAAAACGTCGAGTTGTGGATAGAACTGACCTTCAACCACTAATTCCCGGTTTTCCTACTGAATAGGCATGAAAGAACTTTGCTACACTTTGCTGTCAGACGGCAGCTCAGATAAAGCACTGATGCCTATCCTCACCTGGTTATTACGGGCGAATCAGGTTGAGTGTGCTATCCAGTCTAATTGGGCGGATTTGCGACGTTTACCCAAACCACCGAAAAAGTTATTACCACGGATTATTAACAGCTTAGAACTCTATCCTTGTAATCTCTTGTTTATCCACCGAGATGCAGAAAGAGAACCACGCGAAAAACGTATAACGGAAATTTTAGAAGCGCTAAAAGCAGTTAAAAAATCAGTAGTAGTGCCACCTCATGTTTGTGTGATTCCGGTACGTATGCAGGAGGCGTGGCTGTTATAGCAGTCGCCAAAGCCGTTAGGACAGTTGGCGGGAAACGCGCCTTCAACAGCGTACTTTGTGATTTTATTGCTGTCCTAAGCTACCTGTCCGTTGCTATATTTGACGAAGCAGCGCTACGGAAAGCGGCAGGTAATCCTCGTGGGTGTCAGCCATTACAACTGCCAGATATCCGTAGACTTGAACAACTACCTGATCCAAAAGATATTCTCTATGAACTTCTGTGCAAAGCTAGTGGGTTGACAGGTCGGCGGCTAAAGCAATTCTCGGTTAACGAACGTGTACACCGATTAGCTGAACTAATTGATGACTTTTCACCACTTAGAGCTTTGTCTGCTTTTCAATTACTGGAAACTGAAATTCAACAAGTTATAAAAACACAAGGTTGGTGTTCCTAATAGAGATGCAAAATTTTGCATCTCCAAAACATATTTGCATGAAATCATTACAGGGTGTAAGTAAAATCTTCTACCAGCATACCGGGAACTAAACTACCTCCAAGTTGACGACTTTCATAAGTACCTACTTCGGGAATGAATTCTTGAAAATTGGTCAAATCTACTAAGTTTTCTCCCCAGAAGCGATAGAGACTTTCATCAAAACGCAAGTTTTCAATGGGGGCAATAATTTCTCCATTTTCTACCCAAAAACAAGCATAACGGGTCATGCCTGTGATTCTACCAGTTTGGCGATCGCTCCAATTCAAGTAATGCAAATTTGATAAATATAATCCTGTATCTAAACTCGGAAAAATCTGCTCAAATACTAAATTTCCTGGACTCACTTCTGGCGCTCGTAAAGTCTCTGAACCATTAGCACCATTGGCAATTTTTTGATATTCCTTAGCAGTTCGAGAATTCACCAGAGTGTTTACTAAATCTCCTTTTTCTATTATAGGTATCTCCGGCGCTGCTATTTCTCCCAATTCATTAAATCGCGGTACTAATCCCCGTTGAAAGTTTTCTTTCAAACTAAATGCGGTCGAAAGTTGTTTTTCTTCACGCCATAGAGCAGCTAAAGCGCTGTTTCCTTGTTGGATATCAGCTTCGCTCACAGATCCCCAAGAAAGCATCATTAATAAATCTGCAACAGCAGCAGGTGCAAAATAAGTTTTGTATTGTCCCCGTGGCAATTCTTTAACTGGGCGAGAAAGCAATTCTAGTTGCTTTTTGGCTTCGCTGATTTTGGCTATATAAGCAGATTTATCCCAATCACTCCCGGCAAATGTGCCTTTAACTGCTTGTCCAGAGGTGGTGAATAGAGAATAATCTAAGGTAAAAGAATCAGTAGCAAACCAGTGTTTCTGTCCGTTAGAATCACCATAAGCTTTAATTACTATTCCCCCTGCATATATGCCAGTAAAATCTAATTCAGCAACTAGCTCCAGCACAGTTGGTACTACTGCTTCCGCCGCCAATAAATTCCCAGAATGTAGTTCTCGACTGGTATTATTTCCTGATGGCAAAACTAGATATGGATCGATGGGTAATAGAATAAGTTCCTGACGTAGTTCCTGCAAAGCAGCATATGTTAACTGCCAATCTACGTCCCAATTTCCAGTAAAGGGAAACTGTCGAACACTGCTATGTTGGTCTGCCATCAAAGTTAGTTCAATCCAACCATCAGCAACACAACCAGTTTGTCGTACTTTCGCATGATTGAAACGAGTAAATTGACTTCTTTCACTGCTTAGTCTTACAGTAAAGTGTTCATTTTCTGCTTTTTTGATAAGTAGAGTTTCAATCAGTCGATTAAAGCTGACTTCTAACGCAGATAATTCCTCAATTTTCATGGATATTAAATATTAATAGGGAGTGGGGAATAGGGAGTGGGGAGTGGGGTAGATGCGGTGAGGTTAAGACGCAGGGACGTGGAGAATGAAAATGTCTACCGCGTCCCCATATCCCAGGGTCCCCGTGTCCTTTTCAAGTTCCTCCGCCAAAAACTTCGACATTAGCAAATACACAAACAGGTGAACCATGTCCTACCCAAATAGCCTGATTTGGTTCTCCTTTACCACAGTAGGGAGTACCATACATTTGCCAGTTGTCAGCATTTCCTACTTGGGTTAAGCTGTGCCAAAACTCTGGTGTTGTGGCGCGATAGTTGGGATTGCGGAGGGTTTTAGTAAATTTACCGTTTTCAATTAATTTAGCGTACTCACAACCAAATTGGAATTTGTAGCGGCGATCGTCAATTGACCAAGATCGGTTAGATTCCATGTAAACGCCGTGTTCTATCCCAGCAATAATGTCTTCAAAGGTAGCGTTTAAAGGTTCTAAATTCAAGTTTGCCATGCGATCAATCGCTGGTCGATTCCATGAGGAAGCACGGGCACAGGCAACTCCTGCTACACCTGCTCTTGCTTGACTCTCCAGACTGCCTAAACCCCGTTGGAGTACTCCTTCTTTAACTAAATACTCCCGCGTTGCGACAGCACCCGTATCATCAAAGCCATAGCTGGCATATTCACCAGGCACGGTCGGATCAAAGGTGATATTCATCAGTGGCGAACCATATACTAGGTTGCCAAAATCACTTTTATTAACAAAGCTGCCCCCAGCATAGTTACGCTCATCTCCCAAAATTCGGTCAATTTCGAGGGGATGCCCGACACTTTCATGGATTTGCAGCATCATTTGATCTGGGGCTAAAACTAAGTTGGTGCGGGTAGTTGGGCATTCTTCTGCTGTCAAAAGTTCTACAGCTTGTTCGCCAATTTGCCGCACCCGATGCCATAAATCTTCTTGTTTTAATAGTTCGAGTCCGCCTTGGTAACAGTTTGCTTGTGAGCCGTTGTTGCTGCGCTGCTGTACAATCACCCCATCTTGGGCAGTGGCTCCGTAATTAGTGCCTATAGATAGAATTTTTTGATAGACTTCTGAACCGTTGCTGCTGACAAACCAAGATTCTCTCTCGGTTGTGCTAGCACTGGCTATGGTTTGCACAATCTTGTCGTCAACTTTCAGCGTTTGGCAAATACGAATCAGTAAATCGTTGATTTCTCCCGGACTCAGAGCATCTAATGGCTCAAGAAATGGAGATTTATATTCACCAACGACTTTAGGGCGCTCACTTTCACGGAAGGGATGTATCCACCATTCACTGGCTGCTAGTGCCTGTTTATAGGCTATTCGAGCAGCCGCTTGTAGAGACGGTAATTCTAGAGAGTTAGTAGCTGCATAACCCAGACAGCCATTAACCAAAACCTCCAGCATAGCTCCTACAGTGAAGGATTTGCCATTTAACTGGGGTAAGGCGTCACGGACTAAACGAGTAGCAGAAGTCTCCTTTACGGCTCTGATACCAATCCAATCAGCAGGAATATCGAAACTAGCGATCGCTTTTTTAAGTTCAGACCACATAATTTAAGGAATTGGGAATTGGGAATTGGGCATTGGGCATTGGGCATTGGGGAAAGAATTCTTATAACTCCTAACTCCCCACTCCCCTCTAATTCCGATGCCAACGTGTGCCATCACGGCTATCAATTAGCGTAATACCTTCTGCTTGGAGTTCGTCACGAATGCGATCGCTTTCAGCAAAATTTTTCGCAATACGTGCTTCTTGCCTTTGCTGAATTCGCGCCTCAATTTCCGCATCGCTGAAACCACTACTCGTATGAATTTCGGCTTCTATCTCGGCTTCTAAACCTAAAACTCCAGCTAATGTGACGAGAGTTTGCCATTGACGCTGTAACTCCTCTGGTGATGTTTCGGTTTTCCCTTCATGTACAAGAATATTTCCCTCACGGCGCAGTTCTTTGGCTAATTCAAACAGCACTGTTAATCCACCAGGAAAATTAAAGTCATTATTCACAGTTTCTTGGAAATATTCAACAGTTTCAGGAAGTAGTGAGGCAGTTCCCACTCCCCATTCTCCACTCCCTACTCCCCATCCCAGTTGCTGACCGTATTGGCAGCCAAACAATAACCCTTCTTTAATGGTGTGCCAACCGTTAGTTGCTGCGGCGATCGCTTCATCGGTAAAATCTATGGGTGTGCGATATTGAGCGGTCAGCACGAACAAGCGTACTGCCATCGGGTCAACTCCTCGATCCAGTAAGTCCCGAATAGTGGTAAAGTTGCCCAAAGATTTGGACATTTTTTCACCATCTACCTTTACCATGCCGTTATGTAACCAGTAACGCGCTAGGGGTTTTCCTGTCACGGCCTCAGATTGGGCAATTTCGTTTTCATGGTGGGGAAAAATTAAGTCCGCACCACCAGCATGAATATCTATGGTATCACCCAAGCGATCGCGCACCATTGCCGAGCATTCTATATGCCACCCCGGACGACCTGCGCCCCAAGGTGATTCCCAAGCAGGTTCTCCCGGTTTTGCTGCCTTCCATAAGGCAAAATCAAAGGGGTCTTTCTTTTTCTGGTACTCTGGATCTTCCACGTTGACGCGATCGCTTTTCCCCGCTTGCATATCTTCTAACTTGCGTCCCGAAAGCTTGCCATACTCAGCAAACTGTCGGACTGCATAATACACATCGCCGTCAGTAGGGTAGGCAAAACCCTTATTTTCCAACTCATGAATTAACCGTTGAATGCCATTCATCGTATGGGTAGCGCGGGGATACTCATCGGCTTCTTTGATCCCTAGTCGCGCCATATCCTCAAAATATGCTTTGATGAAGCGATCGGCCACAGCTTCCATTGATGAATGTTCAACACAGGCTCGATTCAGAATCTTGTCATCAATATCGGTAAAATTTTGGATATATCGCACTTCATAGCCGATAAACTGGAGGTATCGGCGCACTACGTCCCAAACGATGCAAGCTCTAGCATGACCCAAATGGCAGTAGTCGTACACCGTCACGCCGCAGTAATACATCTTAACCTTGCCTGGTTCGACTGTTTCAAACGGTTCTTGACGACGGGTGAGCGTGTTGTAAAGTGTTAGGGTCATAACAGAGTAATGCTGAAATAGAGAGATACGTAATAATAGGGTAAGGCAGCTGGGATGACAGTCCAGCATCCCTATGCTAGTTTTTTCTGGACTATCTGCGCTACATTACTATTTTTTGATATTTGATAACAGCGCTATGCAATCAGCAGTTACACCCGAATCTTCCGCAATGGATACGCCCAAACAAGGAATGCCAGTAACAATTATTACGGGTTTCCTCGGTAGTGGCAAGACGACTTTACTTAATCATATCCTCAACAACCAACAGGGTTTGAAAACCGCCGTTCTCGTGAATGAATTTGGCGAAATTGGCATCGACAACGAGCTAATTGTTTCCACTGGTGAGAACATGGTGGAGCTAAATAATGGTTGTATCTGCTGCACTATTAATAATGATTTGGTAGATGCAGTTTACAAAGTTTTAGAACGCCAAGAAAATCTAGATTATCTAGTAGTGGAAACAACTGGATTGGCAGATCCGCTACCAGTAGCTTTAACATTTCTGGGCACAGAATTGCGTGATTTAACTCGTCTGGATTCGATTATTACCGTGGTAGACGCGGCGAATTACAGCCTAGATTTATTTAACTCTGAGGCAGCATACAGTCAGATTGCCTATGGTGATGTAATTGTGCTGAATAAGGCTGATTTAGTTGATGAACCGACTTTGAAGGAGTTAGAAAGAAAAATTAACGAAGTTAAGGAAGGAGCAAGAATTATTCGCGCTACGCGATCGCAAGTGCCACTTCCTTTAATTCTCAGTGTTGGTCTGTTTGAGTCTGATAAATATTTTGACACAGTGGTGGATGAACACGATCATCACGCTCATGATGACCACGATCACTCAACATGCGGTCACGATCATCACGATCATGACCATGACCATCACGATCACCATCATTCTGACCATTTAGAAAATGATGGTTTTACTTCCATATCTTTCCAAAGTGACAAGCCTTTTTCTATTAAGAAGTTTCAATATTTCTTAGATAACCAGCTACCCACAAATATCTTCCGAGCGAAGGGGATTATGTGGTTTGATGAAAGTCCGAAGCGTCATATTTTCCACCTTTGCGGTAAACGCTTCACTTTGGATGATGATGAATGGCAAGGTAAATTGAAAAACCAACTAGTGCTGATTGGTCAAAATTTGGATCGTGAGGCTTTAATTGCTCAACTCGAAAAGTGCATTTGTCTACCTTCAACCTCTCGCGGTAAAGGCTTTGGGAAATAAAAGTTAACAGACGCGATTAATCGCGTCTGTACGTTTAATGCTCGTTCCCAGCTGGAACCTGGGAACGCATTCTCAATGGCTCCGCCATCGATTTTCAGCAATGAAAATGAGATAATAGCGACGCTGAATAGCCCGTCGTAGACATCGCTTCCTCACTTCCCTGCATTACCAGCTTCTTCACTTACTAATTGCTGTACCTGCTCCACGGATAACCCCGTCACTTTCGCCACTATTGCCACCGAAATTCCCTCTTGGAGCAAATTCATCGCTACACGCTGCACTTCTTGGGCACGACCTTCAGCAAGACCTTCAGCAAGACCTTCAGCAAGACCTTCAGCAAGACCTTGGGCACGACCTTCGGCTAAACCTTCAGCAAGGATAGCTTGATAAGTTACTGACTCCTGCATAAGTTCCCTCCGCAGCAATTGTTGAATTATCTCCTTCTCTAATACTAGCCCAGCCAGAATGAACGCTGAGGCTGCAATATTGTTCTGAATACGTTGATCAGTAATTTCTGAAATTTCCTGAGCAACTTGTTGTAACGTAGCAGTGCGGTCATTTGTCTGACTTAACACCGCAAATGGTAATAATCCGGGATGCTCCAAAAATACACTTGTTGGTTGCTCCCAAAGACGAATTACCTCGAACCGATGAGAGGTTTCTTCCAAAGTGAATGTGGTTTGCTGCACAAGTTCTGAATTTGTCTGTTGTAGATAAATCACTACCTGACGCATTCGCTTGTTCTTGAAGCGGCGATACCCTCGCAACCGATAATCAATCATCCGAAAGGGAATATCAGCTTTGGGTTGGGTTTGGAATTCCAAATGCAGCACAACTTCATCGGATTGGAGCAATATTAGCGCATCGGCGCGGATTGGTTCCAGAGAAAGCTCAGAAGGGCTTAATTCTGTGAGGGTGATAGATTCTCCTAGCAGCCAAGTGGCAAAGTCACTGGAGAAAGTTTCAGCAAGGAACTTACAAACGTTATCGAACATTAAGACATTTTATCAGGTGGTAGCGATCGTTCAGCCGCTCCCCAATCAGCAGAAGATTTGTATAATCGTTTTGTTACCAAGTTAATATCTAGCGGTTTGCAGGTGGAAACAGGTCAATTTGGTGCAATGATCCAAGTTACAATTGAAAACGATCGCCCCGTAACTTTGTTACTTAAAAAAGAAGCAGTTTAAGTATATACACTAAAGAGATCAATAACAGTAGCCTCTAGACCGTGGTGTTCTAATTGGTGAGAGAATATTAAATTAACCATCCCAAAAGTTTAAATTCATTGATCATGGCGAAAATCCAGTTTTCTAAAGGTCTTGACGAAGAAGTAATTCCAGATGTGCGCTTGACGCGATCACGCACTGGCGACAGTGGTACAGCGACGTTTATTTTTACGAATCCAAAGATTTTAGATCAAGGCAGCACCGAAGATATTACTGGGATGTACTTGATTGACGAAGAAGGGGAGATAATTACCCGTGAAGTTAAGGCTAAATTTATCAACGGGAAACCGGAAGAATTAGAAGCACTTTACGTGATGAAATCTGCTCAAGAATGGGATCGGTTTATGCGCTTCATGGAGCGGTATGCTGAAGAAAACGATCTGGGACTGAGCAAAGCTGAAAAATAGGGCATTGGGCATTGGGCATTGGGCATAAGTAATTATTTTCATGTCCAATGTGCTATTCCCATGCCAAATTACTCGTTATCAAAAGTTGAAAGCTTAATCGATGACACAACAACCTCACCCAGACTCGCCTAGAATTACGGTAACTTGCGCTGTGGTTACTGTCAGCGATACACGCACTTTTGAAACAGACAAAAGTGGCCAGCTAATTCAGCAATTACTGCTTGGTGCTAACCATGCTGTAGGAGCTTATACGATTATCAAAGATGAACCAACACAAATTCAAGAGCAGATAGAAAATCTGGGTAAAAGCTTAAATTTGGATGCTGTAATTTTCAATGGTGGTACAGGTATTGCACCAAGAGATACCACCTACGATGCCATTGAGAAGTTGCTGGAGAAAACCTTACCAGGATTTGGTGAGTTATTTCGTTTTTTAAGTTATCAAGAAATTGGTTCGCGGGCGATCGCTTCTCGCGCCGTTGCTGGTGTTTATCAAAATAAATTAATCTTCTCGCTTCCTGGTTCCAGTAATGCTGTGCGACTGGCGATGGAAAAACTGATTTTGCCCGAACTCACTCACTTGGTAAGTCAGGTTTGTCAGGTGGTGAAATGAGCAGTTGTTCAGAAAGTTACCATAAGAACTTTTGTAAAACTAACAGATCACGCTCTGAACTCATCCTTTCTATGCTTACATCTTGAGCCGATCCAGAATTATAGTGAAACGGATGAAATATTCATATCAGGTAAGCAATGGAGCTTATTCAGTGGAATTGCATGATTGCTCACGGCATCACTGCATTTTCATACTTTGGCATCCCTACAGTAATAGGGGTTTTCTTTGCCAAAACTAAGGCAACTATCCCTTCTAAGTTTTGGCCAGCCTTTTTCTTATCAGGTGGATTCGTACTATTTTGCGGATTTCATCATTTTCTGGCGATTTTTGAGCCACAGATGGCAGTGTCGCTGTTCCACTTAGGCGTACTCGACTTAATGGCCTTGATTTCCTTGTTTGCCTTACTCTACCTGATGCCAACCGCTTATCAAATTGTAGAGGCGATCGCCAGATATCAAGAAGATAACCGCGAACTTCAACGCAGCCAGCAGATGCAACAGCTATTCCTAGATCATGGCCCGTTTGGGGCCTATATTAAAGATGAGAAATCTAGAATGCTCTACTACAACCAGGAGCTACAGTCTATATTTTCGGTAGATCCACAAGAATGGTTGGGGAAAATGGATAGTGAATTCTTGTCAGATCCAGAAGAGGCGCGGCGGGTAATGGAAAACGATCAAATCGTTTTGAAGACTCTACGCCCCTTGAAGCTGATTGAAGAGGTAAAGATACCTGGTAATGATCAGCCGTGCTACTGGCTATCGTTTAAGTTTCCCTTTAGCGATTATGCAACGGGCGATCGCCGCATCGGTGGGATTAGTATCGATATTACCGAATCCATAGAAACACAGCGATCGCTCGCTGACCTAAATCGGCAGCTAGAAGAAAAAACACTGAAATTAGAGGCAAAAAAACAGGAACTTATATATCTCTCAGATATGGCAGATATGCTTTATTCCTGCGAGTCTGAAGATGAGGTGTATCAAGTGGTCGCTTTAACCTGTTCCAAGCTGTTTCCTAATATGAGTGGTTCTATCTATATAATTGCTAATTCCAAGAATTATGTGCAGATGAATAGTATTTGGGGAGGTGAAAGAAGCAGTAAAGAAATATTTTTACAATCTGAGTGTTGGGCATTGCGGAGAGGGAAAACCAACCTTTTATCGCCTCGTAACTCAGGACTGGTGTGCAGCCACTTAATACAGCCTGTTAGCGGCGCACATTTGTGTGTTCCATTGTTTGGACAAGGCGAAGTAGTTGGAATTTTACACATCTATGCGTTTGCAGAAATCAGTCCAGAAGATCAACAAATCACTGAGATTATTGCTAGAACCTTAGCTTTTGCACTGAATAATATATCGATAAAACAACATCTAACCTATGATAACTTGCGGGATGGGATGACCCAACTATTCAATCAAAACTATCTGCAAACTATAACGGAACAGAGACTAGCGGAAGCTGAACGGTCGGGAGAACCTCTGAGTGTTATTTTCCTTGATATCGATAACTTTAAATCTTACAACTCGCGCTATGGACATTTGACTGCCAACATTGTTCTTCAGGGATTAGCAAAACTGCTGTTAAAATCTACTCGCTCCTTTGATATTGCTTGC
This sequence comes from Nostoc sp., assembly GCF_036917755.1. GTDB lineage: Bacteria > Cyanobacteriota > Cyanobacteriia > Cyanobacteriales > Nostocaceae > Nostoc. The sequence continues at coordinate 38,309 of NZ_JBALFC010000001.1, read as the reverse complement.
AGATGGGGTGGTGAAGAATTTGTAATTGTGATGCCTAATATAACGCTGGAAACTCTTAGGAAGCGAGTAGAACAACTAAGGGTAGATGTTGAACAAATGCAATTGAAGGAGGGTGATCAGATCCTTGAAAGCATCACCGCTTCCTTTGGAATAGCTGTATCAGAACCAGGGATTACAGTTAAGGATTTTCTGAATCGGGCAGATCAAGCGATGCTTGAGGCAAAGCGAACAGGGAAGAATCGGGTTATAGAGTATGTAGATACTTATAATTAATTCAGGTTCTACCTCTCCTCTTATAATCAGGGTTTTATAGAGAAGTTATAAAAGCTTAAAACTAAATCTATATAACGAACACAGCCTATAAACACCGTTTGATTTGTGATTAGACTCCATAAAGGGAGTGGAAGATAATAACTCTACTACATCAGCCGTATCTCTTCATATTCTTTTTTGGCTAAGGGATTGCTTGTACACCAAAAGATTTGCAGCCTTTAACTTAGAGGCACTCTGATATTTTGCAATAATCCTCTAATATTGGTAAAATCAGCACTATTATTCAAAGCTTTTAAAGAATTGCTATCAGCTTTGTCTACAATGGTATTGTAGGCATTAATTGCCTGATTGAGTTTAGTCAGATCGACAGCGTTCTGGTTTGTTACCAGACCATTGAGGCTCAAGATTAAATCGGTTGTCAATAGAGGATCAGCCCCTGTTAACCCCAGCCTGATCGCAGTATTCGCGGCACTAGGATCAACTCCGGCTGCCAACACAAATGCTAAAACAATGTTTGCATTCTTAACCCTATCCCGTGGACCAACTATTTCAAAATTAAGTATTTCCCCATTAGGTTTCTTGAACGTAACAACCTTTTGTACAGTTTCTATTGGTGAACTACTATTAAGGGTTGGGGCTTGACTAGGAGGTATAACTGTTATGTTAGCACCAACTTGAACAGAAATAGAGCCTTTGGCAGGTCGTGTAGTAATTGCAGTCCTTACATATCGAATGGCAGCCGCTAGAGTGATAAAAGTTTCACTTTTACTACTACCTGTTAACAACGATCCCCCACCAGGAACTAGCGGTTGAATAATATTCACAATTACCAAAATCCGACCAGGAACTGGCGCTTCAATCCTATTCACAATTAGAGGATTCACTGCCCCAACCAAAGCGGCAATTTGTTGTTGTGTCAAACCGCCTGTTTGTAAAGTGACAACAGCCCTTTGTGCAGATGTATTCAGAATATTTTGAATATTTGGCGGCACAGTAATTTTAAATGTTCCACCACTATTAGTAACTGTAATGTTGCCAAATTTTGTTGTGCCACCATTTTGAAGAGTGACAGGCACTGAAAAAATGGTACCACTTGAGGGACCTGAATTATTACCACTTACGGAACCAGCACGTCCCTTACTGGGCTTAGTCGGGCTGAGTTGGGCTTGGTTTGGCAATTGCCAAGCACTCAAAAGCAGAGGACTCAGACTCAGAGCAAGGATTAGAGACTTGATTTTGATCATAGTGATTCTCTCAAAATAAAGGGATTTACTTGGGCAAGAAATTGAAACCATAGCTGACACTCAAAAGTACGGCACTACCACCATCAGTCCGATCCGTCAGGTCTAAACCTTCAAGCACAATCGTCAGAGGAATAGTTTGGACAGGAACGAAAGAAACGCCAGCGTTTAAAGCTACTCCACTCCAAGATGCACCGATGCCTACTTGAGGATAAACTTGCAAACCCACGCCTCCAAATACCCCAACGTCGTCATTTCCTGAACGGAAGTTGCCGCCTCCCACTCCGACGCTAAGTGCCAATGGCATCTGATTCTCAGGATTGTTAGGTTGCAACAAGGAGACATTTGTAACTTCACCATAGACACTAGAATCAGCCACACCTTCATTCCCATACTGGGCAAAGGTATTCCAGCCAACAGCAGCCGCAATTTGATTGGTACTACCAGCATAGAGAACACGGTGAGCTTTAAGATCGAAGGTTCCATTATCACCAAAGTTTTTGATACTACCTTCGTTGAAGGCGACTTCTAAACCGATTGACTTCTGGCTATCTCCCAAACCAAAACCCGCACTTATACTCCCATCCAAACCACCATTGCCATTGCGATCTCTGCGAGTTCCTCCTGATGCTCCCACGAAAAAGTCTCCCCAGTTAGCTCCGAAAGCACTGGGAATTCCAAAGCTGAGGCTAGGATAATAGATTTGTTTACCACCTATGCCTCCAAACAAAGGCTTAATTTTTAGCCTTTGACGTAATTCACGATCATTTAATTGAATCTGGGAGTCAGCAGAGGGAGTTTGAGCTTGTAATAGAATTTGAGAATCACCTTGGTTTGGTGATATCATCAGCATCTGTGCAGGACTGAGATTTGAAGAGTTTACTTTCGGAGAAACAATCGCTTTCCGGGTTTGAGTCTTGGCTGATTCAGTTAAAGATGCAATCTGTTGTTTTTCAAAAATAATATTATCTTCAGCAACTGCGGGATTGACTGAAATAGCCATTAATGCTGTGAAGGAAGTTACCAGACTTGCCCCTAAGATATAGCAAATATACTTAATGACAGTCAGTTGATAAATCTTCTTGCTGTTGAGTCTTTTTTGTTTTTTATCCACTTAATACTCCTCAGACCTAAATAACTCTGTGGTTCATCGAAATTTATACTAAATCTGTAATTTCATCTTCATTGGGTTATCGTAGAATCGCCTTTGGGGCATTTATAGTGTTATATTCCACACTTAAGTGCTTGCTACATACCCAGTAACTTTTGTGTTGACTTATATCATATGATCAGATATCTAATAGTGACAATAGTAACAACATCAGTAAATCGCAAAGTTTTTCCCAAGGGCGATGCCTGCGGCGGCCTACGCCTACGCTAATTAGGCTTTCCCGTAGAATTTAGTTATAAATAATACCTATTTAGAAACAGTAGCATTGCCACCTGACGAGGTTCAACACCTGTATAAACTTGAAAGCGAAGCGTATTGGAAATGGTAAAGCCTTAATTCATAATTCCTAATAAAAAAACAACTCCCTGAAGATGTGGGAGTTGTCATTTTATATTCGAGTAGTTTTTCAAACGATTCAGAATGGAGCGATGCCTGCGGCGGGCTGCGCCTACGCCAAGCAGATAGTAGCCAATATAGCAGCGATGACATAAAATACTCCAACTACCTGTAATTCTGACCAGCCAGTTAGTTCTAAATGATGGTGTAAGGGTGCCATTTTGAAAAGACGTTTACCTTTGCCATCAGGGCCTTTCGTGGCTTTGTAATAACTTACCTGTGCCATCACCGAAAGGGTTTCTACGAAGAAGATACCACTGAGAATGAACAGAGCTACTAAGGTGTTTGTCAAAAGCGCTACAGCAGCTAAAGCTCCTCCCAGTGCTAAAGAACCGGTATCTCCCATGAAAACGCGGGCTGGGTTACGGTTATGGGCTAAGAAACCTAAGCACCCACCACTTAAAGCAGCACAGAAAACCATCAACCCAGGTGCAGTAGGTGCGACTAAAGCGCCTAATGCCAAAAGTGCGATCGCCACTGTTCCTGCTGCCAAGCCATCAATACCATCTGTTAAATTAGTCGCATTACTTTCTGCAACTAGCACAAAACCTGCTAAAGGCCAAAATAGGAATCCTAATGGTAGTGTGAAGCTCACCCAAGGCAAAGCAATATTTGTAATATTAGAAGGTTGATTAAACATCAGCCATAGACAAAACACAGCCGCAAAACCCACCTGCAAAGCCAGTTTTGTTTGAGGAGATATACCTTTATTTGATTTCCGGCGCAGAATTTGCCAATCGTCGAGCCAGCCAATCAATCCGTAGCTGATTGTCAATGCCGAAACTGCAAGCACATCTGTAGCAAAGTTAGACAATATGCAGGCAATTATCACACCTACAGGTACAAAAAATATACCTCCCATTGTTGGGGTGCCGGCTTTTTTCAAATGGGCTTGGGGTCCATCTTCACGAATTATTTGTCCAGTCTTGAGTGCTTGAAGTAGGGGTATTACCCAATAGCCCACGACACCTGAACCCATAGCACACAATAATAGTGGCAGGGTTAAGGACATACTTTGCCAGGGTAGCCGATTGGCGATCGAATCCAAATAAAATGCTGTTGTACCTAGCCCTACGGCTAATAAAGAGGCTAGAGCGATTCCAGAAATATTTAATCCTTGCTCAGGAGATAATTTAGCGTCCACAGAAGTTTCCCTTCACTCCACACTTAATAAAACTGAATACCAGGAACTAGGGATACAACCAAGTCCCTAACCTGAAAAGGCTAATCCTCAGCGATTCCTATATCGTCATCATCATCATCATCAAGGTCGTAGCCAATTCCATCTTCTACACCCATTAAGGAGTCTATTCCTTCTGCGTCATTTTGAAAATCCGGTTCGTGAATGTTACGCGCGATGATCCGACCGTTGGTTTGCAACCAGTCCAACAAAGAGGACTCTGGCTTTAGGGGGATGACATGGGCTCGTTGGTTACGGGGTTCTTCACGTAATGGAGAGTTCAACATATCGAGTGAGGACAAGAAAAGGTTTACGTAAGTTGACATTTAGAGTCTATCACTTGACATGGATTTATTTAGTTATCTTTTCAACCCTTTAGTTGATAAATCCGCATTCAGATAGAAATTTTTTTATTTAATAGACGTATGGCTGATGTCAACCGATTATTAGTAATTTTTATGGCTCTACACATAGGCGATGAATATCTTGTTTATGCTGATGGAAAGTGAGTGATTTTTGAGGTGACAGGCGATGATGGGAAAAGCGGCTCTTATAGATGCGATCGCTGATACAAATCGCGGTCTATTGGCGACCCAAGTACAGAAACAGGCTATCTTAGCAGCGATCGCCAGTTTAGAAGACTTTAATCCTACACCCCGTCCGGTGGAAGCTAGTAATTTGCTAGATGGCAATTGGCGATTACTATACACCACCAGCAAGGCTCTTTTAAACTTAGATCGTCTACCTTTGTGCAAACTGGGTCAAATCTACCAGTGTATCCGGGTAGAAACTACCAGTGTTTACAACATAGCTGAGATTTATGGCTTACCTTATCTGGAAGGATTATTCAGCATTGCTGCTAAATTTGAGCCAGTTTCAGGTCGGCGTGTCCAAGTTAAATTTCAGCGTTCTATTATCGGCTTACAACGTTTAATAGAATACAATTCTCCGGTAACTTTTATCCAACAAATTGAAGCTGGTAGAAAATTTCCGGCAATTGATGTTGCCATAAACAGTGATAAACAGCAAGGCTGGTTAGATATCACTTATATAGATAACGATCTGCGGATCGGCAGAGGTAACGAGGGAAGTGTGTTTGTGTTAACTAAAACATAAGCTTGTACAAAATGACCGTTTGCGAACGAAGGTACGCTATAACGCGTGCCTTGTCAAGTAGGTGTAATATTTAAATTTGGGAGTGGGGAGTGGGGAGTGGGGAGTGGGGAGATGGGGGAGATGAGGGAGATGGGGGAGATGAGGGAGATGAGGGAGAAAGAATAACTAAAATTCAATACCCAGTCCCCAGTCCCCAGCCCCCAGCCCCTAGTCCCTACTCCCTACTCCCTACTCCCCACTCCCTACTCCCCACTCCTCAAATTCAGACAAATAACTTAACAAAGACTCTTGGTGCGACCTTCAGGTTGTAGAGTGAAATCAATTAGCCCTCTAGATTGGCGATTGATAACTATAAAGGGAAAATAATCATGGTTCAACGTGGTTCTAAAGTACGTATTCTCCGCCCTGAATCCTACTGGTTTCAGGATCTAGGAACTGTGGCTTCCATTGACCAAAGCGGCATCAAATACCCAGTAATTGTCCGCTTTGAAAAGGTAAATTACTCTGGTATCAATACCAACAACTTTGCCCAGGATGAATTAGTAGAGGTTGAAGCACCAAAGGCTAAACCAGCTAAAAAATAGCAGCAAAGCTACAAGGGGGTTGTTTGATGCGATGATGAAGGGAAACCTGAAGTCTGAAGTCTGAAGTCTGAAAATTTCAGTTGATTCATTCTTCGCCCTAGCCTACCCTAATCTAAGAGAAGCCGTCCTCCAGGTATTTACGGTTTCTTTTTGGTAGTACGGCAACCCACTTACGTGTGTCTAACATACTACCTTATCTCTTCTTTCTTAACCCCCTAAGTACATCAAAATTGCTTGCTTAATCTGTTTGAATGCCTGAACTGCCTGAAGTTGAAACAGTCCGAAGGGGTCTAAATCAATTGACCCTCAACCAAGAAATTACGGGTGGAGATGTGTTGCTCGATCGCACCATCGCCTACCCGTTTTCTGTCGCTGAATTTGTTGATGGAATTAAAAAGAATGCATACCCCGGAGGGGTTGGCGCAGCCATCGCTACTTGGCATCGTCGCGGTAAATATCTCCTCGCCGAACTTTCCCCCTCATCAACTGGTTGGCTAGGGGTTCATTTGCGAATGACTGGTCAACTACTATGGCTGCATCGAGATGAACCATTACATAAGCACACGCGGGTCAGATTATTTTTTGGGGATCAGCAGGAATTACGCTTTGTTGATCAGCGTACCTTTGGTAAAATATGGTGGGTTCCGCCTGGTGTTGCTGTAGAAAGTATTATGACTGGTTTGGCAAAACTGGCAGCAGACCCATTTTCACCAGAATTTACTGTCGAATATCTAGCTCTCAAACTCCAAAACCGTCGCCGTCCGATTAAAACTGCGCTACTAGATCAATCTGTGGTTGCAGGATTAGGTAACATTTATGCTGATGAAGCGTTGTTTAAGAGTGGAATTTTACCTGAAACCTTGTGTATAGATTTGCAGCTAAAGCAAATTGAGCGTTTACGAACAGCCATCATTCAAGTGTTAGAAACCAGCATTGAGGCTGGTGGTACGACTTTTAGTAATTTCCTGAATGTTCAAGGTACTAACGGCAATTATGGTGGTGTTGCCTGGGTTTATAACCGCGCTGGAGAACCTTGTCGAGTTTGTGGTACAGAAATTCAACGGATTAGGTTAGCTGGGCGATCTAGTCACTTTTGCCCCCAGTGTCAAAAGCTAGGGGGAGTGGGGAGTGGGGAGAGACGCGATTAATTGCGTCTGTACAAAAGTTGGGAGTTTTTACTTCTAAGTCGGAACTCTCTTAAAATGCAGATAAAAGAAGTTACAAATTTGAGAGAGGAACTGATGGCAGTCAAAAAAGGAGATATGGTTCGCGCTGTCCGCGAGAAACTAGAAAACAGTCTGGAGGCAAAAGCCAGTGATACTCGCTTTCCTTCTTATTTGTTTGAAACTAAGGGCGAAATTGTCGATGTCAAAGGTGATTACGCGCTGATTAAGTTTGGGAAAGTGCCAACACCTAATATTTGGTTACGTGTGGATCAACTCGAAGAATTTAAATAAGAAAACGTCGTCAAAATGAAGTCTTTGGACTTATCCACATCCCGCCCTGTACTAAAGTACGGGGCTAATAGCTCAAGTCCACTTAAAGTGGACTGAAATCTTTGCCCATACCAATTCTGTATGGAAGATGTGCAAAACCATATTAGGACTTAAATAGCCCTGGCGACTAGAAGTCGCGCGCCAGGTGCTTTAAGTCGGGCATTGCCCGCCCAACGCACTGGCTTGGCTACACGAGACTTTACCCACCTCCGTGGGTTTAAAACCAAAATTAGTAACAAAAACAAAAGGCAGTAGTTTAAAATTCTACTGCCTTTATTGCTAATCCACACATCGCCCGATGAAAACCAACATCACAATACTAGTTTATTGGTTTGGCGTTAGCGGCGGGAATCCTGATCTGCGGGGTCGCCATAGGGGTCTTCGCTGGCTGGGCGGACGTTGCCAAACTCGCCTTGGTCTGCGGGGTCGCCGTAAGGGTCTTCGCTAGCTGGGCGAACGTTGCCGTAAGAGGCGACATCTGCGGGGTCGCCGTAGGGGTCTTGACTGGCTGGGGTGACGTTGCCATAAGATGCCGGGTCTGCGGGATCACCGTAGGGGTCTTCGCTGGCTGGGCGAACGTTACGATCGCGCAATTTGGCATCTTCTTCAGCTTGATCGCTGTTCGACCCCAAAAGCAAATCTTTCGCCTTTCGGAAAAATGCATCTACCATAATCTGTCTCCTGATTTAAGTTCGTGTTTCCGACGTGCGCGATCGGCGTTATCCTCCAGGAAACCCGCTTTAGATTTACACACGCTTCACTGAATCTACAGTGCTGGAGCTGCGGATGAAGTTATGCCAGTGAGATCGCGACCTGTAGTACTCCCGTTATAGCCTTGGAACTGACTATATTGCCGTGCTTCAGATTCCGGTACTCGAATTCCTTGTGATGGTGGTGTTACCCAGTGAGCGCGTTTTTCAGCATCACGGTAGTATACACGCCCGTTCTTGGAAAGATAGTACTTGCCTTCTGCTCCTTCTTTTGAAGCATTCTTATGCTGGTTGTAGACGTAATAAAGTGCCGCAGCTCCCGCCAAAAGTGCCACTTTTTGCCCCGTACCCAATCCCTTCTTCGCTTCGGGTTGGTTTGTCGCGTTGCGATCGCTCACTGTTCTACCAACACTATCATCAACAGGTGGTGGTGTTGAAGCGTTTCGGGCACCGCCTCCGCAGCTACTTAGCAAGGGTACCATTAGCAAGGCTGAAAGCAGCACTGCAAATAGACGCGAAACTATTTTACGTTCTTTATATATTGTTGTGTTCATGGGATTTCTTCATCACCTGTATTTGCTAAAAGCCTTGCTGTTGCAAAAACAAAGTTGGAATTCCTGTTTTTTCACCTGGAATTGAAAAAACATATACCAACTCAATTTATAACTGCACAGCTACAGCGTTTGACTATCATCATGATCGATTTTCGCAAGTATTCCATCCCGCCTTTGAGAGAACTGTATTCATCCGCAGGAAATATTTTGTGAATTTTTGATGAATCAATTTCGCTGAAACGTCGAAATATTCAGCAATTTCTCGGTTATTTTTTCGGGATAAATAAATTAAAAAGATACAGTCGCTACAATAATTTTTGTCAGAAAATACACTCAATATGACATCACAAAATACAGCCCAAACTAGAACTCGTCTCCTTTTGGCTTTGTGGGATTTGGGAGGAACGCAGCAGGAAGTTAAGAAGGGTCAATTCACTAAGCGAATTGTATCCAAAAGCCAAAAGGTAGCAGATTATCAGGGCATATTCGAGGAATTACAGAGCCAGGGTGCGATCGCAATCTCCAAAAAGGGATATTCTCTGACATCTGACAAGGGTTTAGAGGTATTGGGTGAGGGTTTGAGAAGTGGCGATTTTAAGTTTGAAGGGACGATTGTCGGAACTTGGGCGGCGAATGCGTTGGTGAGGTGGATTAGTCAGATTGATGTGGCGGTAAATGGTGCAGATGTACTAGTTAATGGGAAAAGTGCGATCGCGAAGCTTTCCGATCGCGTAGCGTCTCCAAGAGAAGGAATCGCTTCTTACGACGAGTTTAAGTCAGTGGCGTTGGAAGTTTACGACAAGTTGAACCAGAACTACAACCTAGATGATCTGGTACCTATTTATCGGATTAGGAGAGAAATAGGCGATCGGGTTAGTCGTACAGAGTTCAGTGAGTGGTTGCTGGAAATGCAGGAGAAAGATATTTTACAACTTCAAGGTGGAAGTTTACCAGACAACGACCCAGGCAAACTAGAAGATTCGGTAACTACTGAAGTCAGTGGACTGCGTTGCTATGCCAAACTTTTAAACTAATCCACCAATTTTTGTAATTTTTGATAATTCTCTCCTAGCCCTCATACACAACTAGTTCAAATCTATGTCTAACGATTTAATTAATGTTATCAGCAAAAACAACCCATTTCAGGGACGCTTAGTAGTTAGAGATCAGAATGTTTGGGGACAAGGTTTTCCTGATGTACCATCTTTAAATTCTCATGCTTCTGATGCTATTTATGACGCGGTTGAAAAAGTTCGTAGCGGACAAAGGAAAGTAGTTGGTATTACAATTACAGCAGAAAGAGGTTTAGGAAAAAGCCATGTTATCGGACGAATTCGCCATCAGTTACAAGTTGATGGCAGCGCTTTATTTGTTTACATGAGTCAGTGCAATAACCTAAACCGGATCAAAGCAGAATTCTTAACTACTCTAGCCAATAGTCTTAAACAAATAGGTAGTCAAGATGTTAGTCAATGGCAGTACTTAGCAACAGCTTTAATTAATGAAGCTTTCAACAAAAACTATACACCTCAACAGCTAATAAATCAATTTCCTGGGGCATTAGTCAAAAATCCAAAGGTGGTTGAAGTTTTACGAGATAAGGTACTTGGTATCAAGCGTGATCTAGAAAATCCTGATATTATCACAGCAATTTTATGGACACTATCTCCTGATCCAGCTTATGAACTCTTTGCAATTAGCTGGCTTGCTGGTAAAAGCCTACCACAGTCCAAAGCGGATGCAATGGGTTTAGCTAATGTGAGTGCAGATGATAAAGAGGCTGAATCTTTCACTACAGCACGGCAAATTATCAACTTAATTGGTGATTACAAACCAATAGTAGTTTGTTTTGATGAAATGGAAACTGACCACTGTAATGAAATGGGATATACTGGACGACAAGTAACTGCCATTTTTGCTAAAGACTTATGCGACAAAATTAAGCGTGGCGTTTTACTAACTTCTATCTTTCCTGATCAGTGGATTAATGAAGTCAAAAGATTAGGAAATGCTGATTCCGTTGTAGATAGGATTGGAGAGCAAGTTATTGAGCTAAAGTATCTCAATTCTGATGATGTTATTAATTTAGTTTCTCGATGGCTTGAAGAGTTTTATGAAGAAAATGGTTTAACACCTCCTCATGCACTTTACCCATTTGATGAACAAAAGCTAAGAGCATTAGGTAAAGAAAGACCAATAGTTAGAAAAGTTTTGAAATGGTGTGCTGACAATTTTAAAGTTCCTGGTGGTGGAGGAATAGAGATAAACCCTGTAGAACTTGTTTATAATCAACAAATATCGGCTTTAGAAACTACCATACAAGATTACATGGAGGATAAAGCAACTCTAGCTCAAGCACTCCGATTAGGATTTAGTGTAGTCATTGGTGAAACTATAGAGAATGTACAAATTGAAAAAGTTGTCGATGTTCAAGTAAAAGCTGTTGATAGAGGCTATCTAGATTTTAAAATTGTTGGCAAGGAAAACAGTAAGGATGTCAAAATTGTCGTAGCTGTTCTGCAAGAGTCTGGGGGATTATTCGTCCAAGCTACATTGAGACGGTTAATCGATTACAAAAAATTCGATTTAACCCGTGGGTGCTTAATTCGCTCTAAGCAAATTAATAAAGGAGCCGCTAAAGCACAAAAGTATTTAAGTGAGCTTTTATCAACTGAATTAGGTGGTGAATGGGTATTATTAAAACCTGAAGATATCAAACCACTTTTAGCATTACATTTTGTCATGAAAGGTCGTGAGAATGATGAGTTAAGCGAAGACCAAATTATTGATTTTATTCGCAAAAAGCGGATAGCAATTGATAATTATCTTATCCGTGAAATTCTCAGCGATCCATCAGGACAAGTTCCTGAAGATGCAATTGATGAAGAAAATGAAAGTGGTAATATCACCTTAACAGAGGTTCCAGATGTAGTAAATGTTGGTTCAGATGATTTATTCCAGGAATAATGATTAATACAGCTTTACGTTTACCAGCACCAGAAATTGAGGCGTTGTTGCAAGGGATAATAATTGCAGTAATGCCTAATAAATTTATTACTCCGGGGCGAGAATTTGCCCTTTTTCCAGCAGATGCGTCAATTAATTTATTACCAGTTGAACAGTACTATCGCTCAAATTTCTTACCTATTGCCCAAAGTACATTCGCACAACTAAATAGTCAGGGTGTTTTAATACAGCCTCAGCAAATGAGCTTGCTTTCAGATGAGGAACAGTTAAAACTACCCCTTTTAGCTTATGAAACAGTCTTAGTTAAAGCCTGGGCTAACTGCGAACTGTGCCAAATTATAAACGATGCTGAATCTTTGGTTGCTTTATCACACCTAACTATTTGGACAAAAAAAGGTTTACAGGAAATACTAACGCAAAGGCATAATATTTTTTTGGCATATCTGCGAGTATATCAGTTGCCTAAATCAATTGAAGTTGCGATCAAATCGAATAGTCTGTTTATTTCATTACCACAGTCTCTCAATGTTTCTGAAGCTAAACCCGTAATAAACGATCGCACCTTCGCCCAACGCAAACGCCAATTAGAAAAGCTAGAACCCGCGCTGCATCCTGAATTGGAAGAATTGCAGAGTGCGATCGCATCCCTAACCATTAGCCAACCAGCAGCGAAACAATTAGACGACGATATCAAAGTATTTTTGGGTTGGAGTAGCAATCAAGCAACAAATCCATTAGATTTAGACTTACTTTGGATTCAGAAAATTGCTGAAGTTGGGAACTCTAGCGACGGACATACATTTGAAAAATTAGTTCGTAGAGGATTACTAAAATTAGGCTTTACAGGTTCAGGTTTAAATCCAGACGCAACTGGTGGCGCAGGAGGCATGGATTTTTACGCTGAACAACCTTATCCAATAGTAGGAGAGTGCAAAGCAACTAAAACTGAGAAAGTTACTGATGGTACACCTGCACAGTTACTAAAAATAGGTATGAACCATCTTGGTAAAGTTCAGTATGAAAATTCAATTAAATTAATTGTAGCGGCTGGAGAACTAAATTTTTACGCCTTAAGAACAGCAACCGAAAATCAAATGAATGTTATTAGCCCTGAAACACTGCAAAAATTAGTTGAACTGCAAGCACACTACAAAAATTCTATCAATTTGTTAGAACTAAAAGAGTATTTGCAACAAGCTCCTTTTGGTTTAGCTGAAGATAAAGTTAATATTTATATCGAGAAAGTTGAACAATCTATAAAGTTGCGATCGCACATTATCCAGCTTGTCAAAAATTATCTACAAAACTCAGGCGCAGAATCTGCTGGTGTTGATGCTCTACATGGAGCTTATTTCGGCTCACATCCGCCGCAGCCAATAAAAACAGTAGAAATGCACGAAATTCTAATTGAACTTTCTTCACCTTTAACAGGCTATTTAGGACGAATAAAAGGCAGTAATTTGAATAGCGATCGCTTTTACTTTCTCCGCGATTTACCCATTAACCAAAGATAGCAAAATATGTTTATTTTCTTCCCTCTGTGTTCTCTGCGTCTTGGCGGTTCGTTTAAAAATAACTGAAGTGCTGCACCTACGCCAGCACTTCGGCAAGTGGCACAGGTAGCTCTGCCGAACTGCTCTGTTAGCACCGTAGACATCGCACTTATCCCAAAGTTAATATACCAGCCTGATAATTAACTACCAAGGGCAGAATTTTTAGCCACTCTGAACCTAGCAATACTTCTATAATTTCATCCCCTGCAAAAACTGGAATTTCATACTCCTGTCCATTTAATTGCACCTTACCCAAATACAAATCGAAAATTTTTTCCCCCTGTGCTGTTCGTAGTTCTTGCTCACGAATAAATTGCCAATCTAGAGCATCTAAGTCTTGTTTATTAATAGCCAAAAAACCTGTGAAACCAGTATCTAACATGGCATCCACAAGCAGGTTCAATCCATCAGATGTAATCAAATCAATTTCAAAAAATAGCTGCCCATTGCTACCAAAGGTGCCCTGAATCATATTGTGCCAGTGGCTCCAGTCTCATTTAGGCAAAACATGCAGTGTACAGCATTTGGGTGTTTCTCGCGTGCTTTCTGACTAGCTACTTCTATATCTTCATCAATGAAATAATCTCCACTATCTGGCTCCACTGCAATATACCAGCCATAGTTTTTTTCGATATATTCTGGATGCACACGCTCGAATATTGCCCGACAACGCTGATGAAATACTTCCCGTTCAGCTTTGCGTCTAGCAAGTTCTTCTGGTGGTAAAGTGTGTTCTGGAAAGATTCTGCCTCGACGTGCAGGTTGTTTTGCAGTTGATTCACTCATACTAATTAACCCAATTTGTTAATGCTGCCTTAACTTTATTTTACAGGAATATAAAGGCGATCGCTTTTGCTTTCTGGGCGATTTACCTATTAACTGAAATGCGAACGCGTAGCCAGCCGTAGGCATCGCAGTTATCCCAAAGTTAATATACCAGCGTGATAATTTGCCACCAATGGCAGAATTTTTAGCCATTCTGAACCTAACAAAACTTCTGTAATTTCATCGCCTGCATAAACAGCGATTTCATACTCTTGTTCGTTTAATATCAACTTGCCTGAATATATTTTAAACAAGGTTTCACCCTGTGCAGTTCGCAAAGTTTCCTTACCAATATAAGCCCAGTCCAAACTCTCTAAATCTTGTTTATTAATAGCCAGAAAGCCTGTGAAACCAGTATCTAACATTGTATCCACAGGCAAATTTAATCCATTATAAGTTATTAACTCAATTTCAAAAAATAGTTGCCCCTTTTCCCCAAATTTACCCTGAATCATATTGTGCCAGTGGTTCCCGTTTCATTCAGACAAAAAACACAGTGGTCAGTATTTGGGTATTTTTCAAGGGCTTTTTTATGAGCTTGCATTTTATCCACATCAATCAAATAATCACCACTATTTGGCTCCACAGCAATATACCAGCCATAGTGTTCCTGAATAAAATTAGGACGCACACGCTCAAAAATTGCCCGACAGCGCTGATAAAATGCCTCATCTTCAGCTTTGCGTCTAGCAAGTTCTTCTGGTGGTAAAGTGCGTTCTGGAAATATTCTGCCTCGACGTGCAGGTTGTTTTGCAGTTGATTCAGTCATACTAATTAAGCCAATTTGTTAATGCTGCCTTAACTTTATTTTACAAGAAGATAAAGGCGATCGCTTTTACTTTCTGGGCGATTTACCTATTAACTAAAAATAATATAATATATCTCTTTTCTTACCTTCTCTTTTCTTACCTTCGCGCTCTTTGCGTCCTTTGCGGTTCGTTTAAAAATAACTGAAGTGCGGAATGTGGGATAAAATTCATGTGTTGTAAATATTTTTGGAAATGGTATGAGTTTTGATATTGCAGCGATCGCTAAGTTATTGTAGGGGCACAATATAATAATATTGCACCCCTACGCATCTGCTCATTTAATTAAAAACCGTTGCATATTCCTAAATCTTAAGGATAAAGACCTCTGTCAGTCAGTGCCTGAGCCACCCTACCTACGCCCAGTGTGTAAGCTGCTAACCTTAAAGAAATTTGTCGTACTTTCGACTGGTGAATCACCCGATGGTAGGCATGTACCATCAAATGTTCCATTTCTCTGTTAACGCGCTCCTCATCCCAAAATACGTAAGAAAGACCCTGCACCCACTCCAAATAACTCACCACTACACCGCCAGCATTGGCCAAAATGTCTGGTAGCACTATCACACCCCGCGCCTCTAACGCCAAGTTAGCATCAAGAGTAACCGGCCCGTTAGCTGCTTCTGCGACAATTTGCGCCTGCACCTGATTCACATTTTCTTTAGTAATCTGGTTTTCTAAAGCTGCTGGTATTAAGACATCGCAGGGTAAAGTTAATAAATCTGCATTACTAATTGGTACAGATTCCGGGAAACCCATAATACTCTTGCGATTTTCAGCAGCGTAGACTTTCAACTTGGGAATATCAAGACCAACGTCGGAAAATACTCCCCCAGCACCAGTTGAAACAGCAATGATTTTCGCACCTGCTTCATATAGTAATTCTGCTGCGGCACAGCCAACGTTACCGAAACCCTGAATCGCTACTCGCATTCCTACCAAGGATTTACCTTGCTCTGCTAGTGCCTCACGCACAATAATCATCACACCACGTCCAGTTGCCATTTCTCGTCCTAGAGAACCACCAATAGAAAGGGGCTTCCCAGTTACAACTCCTGGTACAGCATGACCGACATTCACAGAGTAAGTGTCCATCATCCAAGCCATCTCACGGGCAGAAGTTCCCATATCCGGTGCAGGAATATCTACAGAAGGCCCAATATCTTTAATCAACTCGCTGATATAACGGCGGCTGATTCGCTCTAATTCACCAACACTATAGTGTTTTGGGTCTATAGCAATGCCGCCCTTACCACCACCGTAAGGAATTCCTAACAAAGCACATTTCCAGGTCATCAGCATTGCTAAAGCGGATACTTCCCGCAGTGTCACAGCTGGATGGTAACGAATTCCACCTTTATAGGGGCCTAAAACATCGGAGTGCTGCACGCGATGTCCAGCGAGAACTTGTATTTCCCCATCATCTAGTTTCACCGGAATGGAAACCGTGACAACTTTACGCGGGTGGCTGAGAATTTCCAGCAAACCCTGATTTAAATTTAATTCTTTAGCTGCCGCTTCTAAGTAGCTACACGCTTGGTCAAATGGGCATATATGTGCCGGAGAAGCAGGTTCTCGCACCAATAGGGATTTGGAAATCATAAAATTTTCTCCTAATCACGGTATCTTTACGAACCGGATATTGTCTATACTTAGCTTATCCTTTTTTTTAGATAAAACAAGTATTTTGTAGTTTTTGTTACAGTTTTATTTTTTATATCCTGCTAAGGCTACAAAGCAGGATGCAGACTAATGGATTCTTGGGAGTTCCTTACCGTTGGCAAGCTGTTTTACATTTAACTTGCTCCCATTAGGGCGGGCAAGATGCCATTGGTGTCAAGTTAAGAAAAATGGATGGCTGTCACAAAGACTCAATAGTTTGCCGGCTACACTATTTGCGAAGAAATTCCGTGCAAGTGATAGAGCGTCTGGCAGTGAAAAGGAGCGCAAGAGAATTAGCCACAGCTTGGTCATCAGTAGCACAAAGATTTACCGCTATCTGGATTGGGGATGCCTCAACACTCGAACCGATGAAAAAACACTTCCGACAACTGCAAGAAAAAACAGGTGCGGTGTTGGCAGGAAAAATGCTGATGGTTGTAGAAGCTTTCACTCACACTCCGGTAGCAATTTGGTATGAGGCTGCTGCCAAAATCAACTGAATATCGGACGGGTGAGGACACCCATCCCACAAGAGAATTTGGGATGTTTTTTTATTTGTCAGTCCCTTGTATACAGCAGATTTCAAGGAAAGTGAAGTACACAACGATTCGTCTCAAACCCAGGTATAAAGCCTGTTTTACTTCTGAATTCTGACGCCTCGGCGGAGCGTCTCCGGCTCCGCTCCTTAATTCTGAATTCTACTGTATATAGCAATCCTATCTGAGTTGTGAAAATTACTGTTTTAACGAACCGCTCCAGGCGCAGCGAAAAGTCGGAGCGCCGGCTTCCGAAGAGAAGTGCCTTGCGCGGGTTAAGAGCGTTGTGGCAACTTCGGACGTTGGTGCAGCCCGCCGCAGGCATCTGAACTTTTCAAGACAGAGAGCGCAGAGAGAGGAATCAACAGAAATTTTCACAAATGAATTAGGACTGCTATAGCAATCCTAATTCTGAATTCTGCATTCTTCTTCAATTCACTTTTTCAAAACTACATGGAAGGAATTTAAATACCCCGTAATGGTTTTAGCTAATGTCTTCTGCTGTTTTTTTGTAGTTATTGCCATTACTTGATATAATCTTCCTTCAGCAACATACATTCTACTTTTAGTGATTTTCCCTCCAGAATTGATGTACTCAATTTCTTTGCCAGGATGATTATTGGAACTACGAATATTTCGTTGACTAATTAAATGACTTTTCGTAGTCTTAAGAGCCATATCCCGGGCATTATTAAGTACAGCTTGGGGGTCAGCCATTTGACCGTAACTATAAGGAAAATCATTGTAAGCAACTACATATGCTACTTGCTGTTTTGGTGGTTGAGCGACAAATATTTTTAAGTTAATTTCCCCCATGTAAGTTTTTTGGGATTGGGTATTTCTGTTGGGGCTTCCCGGCATCAAAATAGTAAAGCGCCCATCTGGAGCGGTGAATAACTTCCATTTTGGCTGCACGGGTTGAGAAATGGTTGGTTTGACAACAGCCTTTGGAGGTTTGGGTTGACGCGCTTCCACCAGAACACATCCACCACAGACAAAGGTGGCGGCGATTAATGGCAACAGACTTTTAACTGTCATATTTTTGACTTTTCGAGATGCTGATCTCACTGATGATGCTAGCTGTTATAACCTAACAGCACATAAAGCAGCACCAATTAGCCCCACTTGCGAGTTGAGGATAATATACACGGGAATATCTTCGAGCAGGGGGCGCATCCTACCTTTTTGGGTGAAATTTAATAAGAAACCACTGTTTTGGATTAACGGCAGGATTTTGGGCGCAATTCCACCAGCGATGTATAAGCCACCGTAAGGTAGGAGTTTCAGGGCAAGATTCCCGGCTTCTGCACCGTAAGCGTCTATAAATAATTGCAAAGTTTGTTCACAGAGGCGATCGCGTTTTTGTAGTGCAGCTGTACCAATCACAGCACCGGGATCAACACTTTTCTCTTCCTGTCCCGCTTCTTGTTCCCAAGTTCTGACGATTTGGGCAATGTCTGGGGATTCGGTGGGAAATTTGCGATCGCGCAAAAATTGGTAAATTGCCACAATTCCCATTCCAGAAACTACGCGTTCCACAGAAACGCGCTGGATATCATGTTTATCCAGCAGGTATTTCAATAACTGAAACTCTAACTCGTTCCGGGGAGCAAAATCAGTGTGTCCACCTTCTGAGGGAAAGACTTGATAGTAGTTTCCCTGTTTAATTAAAAATCCTTGCCCTAAGCCAGTACCAGCACCAATAATTCCAATCGGGGCATCGTCTGCAAAGTTGCCAACTTGCAACGTCAGCAAGTCGTCTTTTTCTAAACCTAAAATGCCATAGCCAACGGCGGCGAAGTCGTTAATCAAAGAAACGTGCGGAATACCCAATTCTTGTTCTAGACGTTCGGTATCCAGGAACCAAGCCAAATTGGTCAGCTTGGCTGTATTTTTGACAACAGGCCCTGCGATCGCAAAACAAGCTTTTTGTGGTATTGGTGCATTAGCATTAACCAAAAACTCCTGCACAATTGGTACTAAATCGGGAAAATCGCCACTGTGGAAACTTTCCTGATAAATAGTATGTAAACTTGGTGAGTCTGATGTTTCAACCAATCGCAGAATAGTTTTCGTACCGCCGATATCTCCTGCTAGTAAAAAAGTCATAGAACTTATTCGTGAATTAATTACTTTTTTTGTAGGATATACCCAACGTAGCAGAAGCCATGAACGCAAATCTCTATCAGAGGTTTAAGCAAATCGAATAACTTCTTCTATGTGGGTTAAATGGGAAGTATCTCCCGTTAGTTCTAATAACCATTTTGGGTCTTGGCGTACCACTTTTACCAAGGAACATAAAGAAGCTTTAACTTCTGTTTTGGCAATTTCCCCCACTAGCCCCATTGCTGCCCCCAACACAGATGCGCCATGTGCTACTAGCAGGATATCCTCTGGCAAGAACTCAGTAGCTAAACATCTAGCAGTTTGCCCAGAACGTTCTCGCACTTTTTCGTGAGTTTCAGGATATTTGGCGGCGATGCGCGAAGTATAGCTGGTATCAATTCTGGGGAATAGCTGCGCTAATGCTGGAGTTGAGAGTCTTTCGGGTTCTTCTGTCATCCAAGCTGGATTTAGCCATTCACTCAAACCTGTTTCCAATTTGATCGGCAAATTCAGAACTTCTGCAACTGCGTTTGCCGTTTGTACGGTTCGCAGGAAGGGAGAAGCAAAAATATGGCCAATATTTTCTCTTTTCAATCGTTTAGCTAACTGTTGTGCCTGCACCATACCATCGTCAGACAAGGATGGATCGTAGCGTCGTTCGGCGGTGAGAAACCAATCAGGGTTTACGAAGTCGATGCGGTTAGCGTGTCTTGCTATCCAGACTATTTGACTCATGGGTTTAATTATTCCGGTGAATAGAATTCGCCGCTAAACAAATATAGATATCTGCAAGGAGGGCTATAAATATTA
Source organism: Nostoc sp. (assembly GCF_036917755.1). Lineage (GTDB taxonomy): Bacteria > Cyanobacteriota > Cyanobacteriia > Cyanobacteriales > Nostocaceae > Nostoc. The sequence continues at coordinate 18,323 of NZ_JBALFC010000001.1, read as the reverse complement.
ATATATTTATTATGACAAAAATCGTAATAATTTTTAATAATATAACTGATTTGGAAAACTTATTAGTATAAATTAGTTATAATAGTTCTGGTTTGGATGCAACATCAGGTAGGGCTACAGGGTTGCTCATGGGTGTAAACCTAGAGCCAGACAAAATTCTCTAAATCAGCTTCAATCAGAAATTCCCAAGTATTAGCAGACACAAAATTTAAATTTTACATTGAATTGATACGCAAGATTTGGTTGCTATTTTTCTGAAATTCGTAAGGCACTTGCTTGATTTCCACTGAATAATGGCGTTGTTGTAGTTCACTGATAACTGGCTTCAGGTGAGGAGATGCTTCACCGGATATTTTTAAGAGTGGAAAAATGCGTACCTCTTTGGCAACTCGGCACATCTCCAAAACTGATGCCAGATGAAATTCTTCTGAAAGCTGATCGGAATAAGTAAATAATAAGTGGGAACACAAAGCTAAATCAAACTGATGTGTTTCAAAAGGCAAGACAGGTAATTTATCTGTTATATAACGCCTTTCATTAATTCCTAAAAGTAAATCTGCCACAAATTTTTGCATCGCCGCCATGCGAATTTGACCCATCTGTTCAGGCGACTGGATATTCTGCCAAACATAATCTTCTCGGTTGGCTTTAACACCATCTATAACTGTTTGATAAATATCTTCAATGCGGTTACTAATTTCATCTGCTGTGAATTGATAAATCGGATCGCAAGAAACAATTTTGTATCCTTGAGCAGTCATTTCCGCATTGAAACTAGCAGGTCCACCAGCGCAATCGAGTATAGTTAACTTTAGTTCTTCAGGAGTTAAGTCAAACATCTTAACGTATTCTTCCATCGAACGTCCCCAAGGAATGACATCTTTAAGTTGAAAACCCATTATTCTATGTTTCTACAACTTCAACCATCCAAATAGTTGCCCTACAGTTAATTGAAAGCCGCTAACTAAATCGGCAACTGGTAATAAATATTTCTTGTGATTCTTGTAAAAGTTCTGGTTGCTGCTTTGGTGGATAAACTAAAATAGAGCGATCGCCTGGATCAATTAACCAACCTAAACGACTACCATGTTTTAGACAATGTAAGATATTTCCGGTTACTTTAGTCTGGCTTTGATCAGGCGAAAGAATCTCAATTGTCCAGTCTGGATAGGTGTGAAAAACATTCGCCACATCTCCACCTTCATCTAAGGGAATTCGTTCCCAAGCAAATACAGCTACATCAGGGACAATTGAACGTCCGCCAAATGTACAGCGCAACTCTGGAAATGCAAGGGCAATTCTTTGAGGTTTCGCTACAGAATTGATATTACTGACTAGTTCACCCTGAAGAATACTATGTTTTCCCTGTGGCATTGGTTTTTGAATAATTTGACCGTTGATGTATTCTGAGCTAGGCTTTGTTTCTGGTATTTTCAAAAACTCTTCTAAAGTTAGGGGTTTAGTTGGTAATTTTACCATCTGCTTGGACTTCCTAAGTTTTCATATACAACAATAAATCATGTATCCTTTAAAATTTTAACTGTGTAAGCACGAATTGCATCATCGATGGTCACGATAGTAAGGTCAGCTTAATTTCAGCAACTGGCTTTCCACCACGTATAATTACAAGAGTTTCCCCAGCTTCAACACGCTGAATGTAGCCTAAAAAGTCACGTTTTATTTCATCGATACTGATCCAGTTCATAAGAAATTTATTGGATTATTACTCCACGATAATCATTACCCTAAATAAGCTTTTTTCACTCGCTCATCACTAATTAATTCTGATGCTGCACCTGTTAAAGTTATAGAACCAGCTTCTAAAACATAACCGCGATCGGCAATTTGTAGCGCCAGATTAGCGTTTTGTTCAACTAACAGAATAGTCACGCCTGTAGCACGGAGATTTTCAATAATAGAGAAGATTTCCCGGACGATCGCAGGTGCTAAACCTAAGCTAGGCTCATCTAAAAGTAATAGTTGTGGTTTACTCATTACAGCCCGAGCGATCGCTAACATTTGTTGTTCTCCACCACTGAGGGTTCCTGCTAGCTGATTGCGTCTTTGTGACAAGCGGGGAAATAGCTCAAATTGGCGCTGAATATCTGCTTTTACCTCGGCTTGATTGGAGCGAATATAAGCACCCAAAAGTAAGTTATCAAACACTGTTTGCCGTGCTAATACTCTGCGTCCTTCAGGACAATGGGCGATACCAAGTTTTACAACCTCGTGAGGTTGGCGGCGGGTAATATGATGTCCATTATAGATAATCACGCCACTTTTAGGATTAACTATTTTAGATATGGCGCGGAGTGTAGTAGTTTTCCCAGCACCATTAGCACCAATTAGAGTAACTACCTCGCCTTTTTGAATGATTAAATTAATCTTTTTCAGAGCTTGGATACCGCCATAATTAACATTAAGTTCTTGAAGTTCTAAAATTGTATAATCTGGTTTACTATCGGCGTTCATCGGCGGGTTACATCCATAAATGTTGAATGCTGATTCACAATTTAACATACATCAATGTAGGCGTAGTCCGCACTTCGGCAAGTGTTACCCTGAGCTTGTCGAAGGGCTCAGTTACCATCGTAGACATCGCAACAAAAAAGAAAGTAGCAACGAAATACTGCAATTCTTGTGGGGTATTATTAGTTCTGATCAGTATATTATTTCGCAATTGGCGGCGCTGGTACATGCTTTTGCTGCCGCAAATCTGGGTTTCCTGTTCGCGCTGGACGTTTTCTACTCATGATGTATCACTAAGAACATCAATTCCGATGTTCTCAGATTACATCTTATGCTGACTTTTTGCTTAAGTTGACACCAATGGCATAAGGTGGCCCTACGAGAAATCTATATGTATCAGGGTTTGTGTGAAATGGTATGACTCCTGAATTCTGACTCCTGGATTCTTCTTCAACACAATCCCAACTCTTCTGGAAAACCCAGCATGATGTTTAGGTTTTGGATTGCGGCTCCCGATGCGCCCTTACCCAAGTTGTCCAGACGAGCAACTAGCAACACTTCTTTGGTGGTGTCATTGGCGAATACAAAAACCTGAACAATATTCGTGCCGTTGATTGCAATCGCATCCAGAAATATTCCGTCTCGCAGCAGAGTAGAATCTTGGAATGGAGCAACCTGGACGAATTTTTCAGTTTGGTAGTAGTTAGCGATCGCTTGATAAATCATCTCACCCGATGGAGGATTATCCAAAACCCCTAGCGGCAAAGGCACCTGCACCAGCATCCCCTGCTCAAAATCTCCCACTGCCGGTACGAACAGAGGCGGTGATGCTAACCCCGAAAAGTAATGCATTTCCTTAACGTGCTTATGCCCAAACTGTAAACCATAGATGCCATAAGGGTAGAGCGACTCTCCCCCAGCTTGCTGTTCATGGAAGCTATGATACTGTTTGATCAGATTCTTGCCGCCACCAGAGTAACCTGAAACTGCATTAACAGTGATGGGAAAGTTACTCTTCAGAAGTCCCTTGGCAATCAACGGACGGATACAAGCTAAAAATCCTGTAGGATAACAGCCTGGATTGCTGACAAACTGGGCGCTAGCGATTTTCTCTCGCTGTCCTGGATTTAGTTCAGGGAAGCCATATACCCAGCCTTTAGATGTGCGATGGGCACTACTAGCATCAAGGATCTTAACCGTACTACTACTGACTAAACTAACAGCTTCGCGGGCGGCGTCATCAGGCAGGCAGAGAATGACAACATCGACGGCATTGATTAGTTTAGCTCGCTCAGTTGCATCCTTACGTTTAGATGCATCAATGCTAACTAACTCGATGTCATCGCGTTGGTTGAGGCGTGAGTAAATTTGTAAGCCTGTGGTTCCTGATTCTCCATCAATGAAAATCTTCGGTTTAGTAGTCATGTGTTTCTTATATGTGAGTGATATTTTGACTGATTAATACTTACTTGATCTCTGATCAGGGACTGACAAAAAAAATACTCAACTACTTATTGTGGGGTGGGCATCTTGCCCGCCTTTGGCTAAGGGCGGGCAAGATGCCCACCCTACAAGAGTTTTTTTCAAAAATCAAATCGGCTTCCCATCGCAGATGTAAAAGTTTAATTAATTTTTTTTGTGTTGCTCACGACATCTAAAAAATAATGAGTATGTTATTCTATTTACCGAGGTCATAAATGATCTAACTTTCAGTAATTAACCTAAGTGTGAATACAGGCATTTCGGTGTAGGCAGCCAGAGGATTTCTGAATTCTTTCTGACCAAGACTATACCAAAATTCCTGGTGAGTTCTCACTAAAAACTAGCTTAAATAACGAATTTATAGTACCTGATATCACAAAAGCAGCTACTACAAAATTCGTTATGTCAAGCTATTATAGCTGTTTTCAATTGTATGGAATACATATATGTTGAGGAGTGCAAAGTCTTGCGCCCCATAACGTATTGCATCCATATGAGAATCGCTATACCAGTCTCAGGGAGATTCATAAAAATAAATCGAAGAGCCTTATTAAAACGACTAACCGACTAGGCTCAAAGCGAAACTATGTTCTGCGGAGCAGTTTCCGAAGGCGAGTGCGTTTTGTCACCAGAAGGGTAGATTCTTCGATTTATTTCGGGTTCGTGCCGGAGCAAATTTTTGTAGGAGTTAAGTGAACAAGATGAATCTGTGCAAACAACGTCAAAACAAGAATAGAGTATTGATTTTAACTTCCCTGGCTGTGTTAGCGTCTCCATTAGTATTGCCCTTGCAACAAGCTTTTGCAGGAACATTAACGACCGTTGTAAATTTCAACGGTACTAATGGAGCAGCCCCAAGTGCAGGCGTGCTTCCAGGGAGCGATGGCAATCTTTATGGAACTACTTCCGCAGGTGGTTCGCAAAGTAAAGGAACAGCATTCAAATTAAGTGGTACTACTTTTAGTACTCTGACCACACTAGTTAACTTCACTGGAACCAATGGAACTAATCCAGTTGCGAGATTATTCCAGGCAAGTGATGGCAATCTATATGGTGCAACTTTTATAGGTGGTACAAATAACTCCGGTACGTTGTTTAAGTTGCAAAAAACAACTTTTACAACCCTGACAAATCTTTGGAATTTCAATGGCACTAATGGAGCCAAACCAGCAGGTCGATTGATTTCAGGTAGCGATGGCAGCTTATGGGGGATAACTTCTGCCGGTGGGGTCAACAGTAAAGGAACTATATTCAAGATTCCGCTAACTGGTGGTGTCCCGACTATCGTAGTTAACTTCAACGGTACTAATGGAGCAACTCCATTAGCAAGGTTGCAATTAGCTAGTAACGGAAACTACTATGGCACAACCTCAGCCGGTGGAGCAAGTAATAAAGGTGTGGCATTCAAGTTAACTCCCGCAGGACTGATAACTTCATATAGCTTTAGTGGAGCTAATGGGCAAAGTCCCCAGTCTGGATTAATTGAATCTGGTGGATTTATCTATGGCACGACTTCTCTGGGTGGAGCCAGTAATAAAGGAGCTATATTCAAGCTTCCGCTCGGTGGTGGTACACCGGTTTTAGTTGCCAGTTTTAATGGCACCAATGGAGCTAACCCCACAGCTGCACTCACAAAAGGAAGTGATGGTAACTTCTATGGTACAACTTCTACAGGTGGTGCAAATAATAAAGGAGCCATCTATCGGTTGACTGGAGGAACCATCACTTTGTTATTTAGTTTTAATGGCACGAATGGGGCAACTCCGCAGTCCACGCTAATTCAACTTGCTAATGGTGCATTTTACGGTACCGCCTCTACTGGTGGCGCTTCTGGACAAGGAACTGTGTTTAAATTTATACCATAATTCAAAGACTACCTACGTACAAAATAAATAGTAGAACGTAGATTTTTCCACTTTCAGATAGTCACGCTTACTGACTATTTGAAAGTGGAAAAAGTAGGAGTTATTCTAAATGATCAATTTTTAAATCAAATTAGCCTGCTTTCACCATCCATACCAAAAAGCTCAGAATTGTTTCGATAGGAGGAAGAGGATAATCTAGTGACGTACCTACACTACAGCCGTACAGCCTCTTTCATGCTAAGAATTTTCGCTTCAACTCGTTTTTGGTGAAGGGCTACTCCTCCCAAGCGAGAGTGCGTTTCACTGCCTTTTGCCAAGTCGCAAAATTGAACAATGGGAAATTCTTCTCCGGCTCAAACACACGCTCAATTTGCCGTTGCTGCACCAGTGCTTCATAGCTCTGCCAAAATCCTACAGCTAAACCTGCTGCAAATGCTGCACCCTGAACGGTCGTATCGCGCATTATTGGACGTTCAACTGGAATACCTAACACATCAGCCTGGAACTGCATTAGGAAATTATTCTCGCAAGCGCCACCATCTACAGTTAATCGCCCAACTGGAGTACTGTTAGATGCATTTATCGCTTGCACCACCTCCATAACTTGATAAGCGATCGCTTCCAACACGGCGCGAACTAGATGCTCTGGTTGTACACTGGCGGTAATGCCGAAAAAGGCTCCCCTAGCGCTCATATCCCAGTAGGGGGCACCCAATCCACTAAATGCAGGCACAAAGTAGACTCCGCCATTATCTTTTACCTGATTGGCCATCGCTTCAGTTTCAGCAGCAGTTTTAATCAACTTCAGGCGATCGCGTAACCATTGGATACAAGCACCACTAGTAAACATACTGCCTTCAAGAGCATAGCCGACATCTAAAGTCCCCCTTGAATTCGCTTCAGTCCATGCCACTGTCGAAATTAGTTGATGCGGCGATCGCACAATTTGATTACCTGTGTGAGCTACCAAAAAGCTACCAGTACCGTAAGTACATTTGATCAAACCGGGGCGATCGCAGCCATGACCAAATAGAGCTGCTTGCTGATCTCCCAAGATGGCAGCGATCGGAATTTCAGCACCCAACAAAGTAGCATCAGTAACTCCAAATACTCCTAAACTAGGCTGAATCTGGGGCAAAATATGAGCCGGAATTTGAAACAGATCCAATAAAATCTCATCCCACTCACAGGTGTTGAGATTCATCAACATTGTCCGGCTGGCGTTGCTGTGGTCGGTAGCATGGACTTTTCTACCCGTGAGGTTCCACAGCACCCAGGTATCAATGGTTCCTGCCAAGACATTGTTCAGATCAATATCAGTAAAATTGTCTAATAGCCATCTGAGCTTGGTAGCAGAAAAGTAGGCATCTATAATTAAGCCAGTGCGATCGTAGATATCTTGAGCGTAGCCTTGCTGTTGTAGCTGATGGCAAAGGGGAGCAGTGCGGCGATCTTGCCAGACGATCGCTCTATGGAGTGGTTTACCAGTAGTTTTGTCCCAAATCAAACAGGTTTCACGCTGCACAGTTAGTCCCAAGGCGGCGATCGCTGATGGCGGAATCTGGGCATTCCCAATTGCGGTTTGCATCACCCAACAGGTATCTTGCCAGATTTGTTCAGGGTCATGTTCTAACCATCCGGGCTGAGGATAATGCTGAGTTAGTTCTTTGTATGCTTGCCCAACAATCTTACCGTCTGCGTTAAACACAAAGGCGCGGTTGCCTGTGGTACCTAAGTCCAGTGCCAAGATGTAGCCCAATGATGGAGTTCTCTTGTCAAATGTGTGCATAGCGGCTTTGATATGCTGCGATCGCGGAGTTGGACTTTGTTTGTTTACAACCGCTATATCTATAAAAATACAACAGAAGTGGTTATTGTGCGATCGCGTAGCTTACCGAAAATTTGGGTAAAAGCCCCGTCCTAGAAGGACGGCTTTAATTCTCTAAATTTGTTTTGAAAGTTTCCGGTGATTGGTATAATAAAACAATATCACAGGTAGAATAACCGCTAGCACAAATGGATAACCAACCCCAAAACGACTCGCTAGGAAATAATGGTTAGTGGGCGGCGAAAACCACGATAAACATAGCTAGGGTAGCCAACCCGCACCCATACCAGAAAAGTCAAAAACTTGTTAATTAAGCGTACCGTGGGGCACACGGAAACAAGGGGAGAAATCCTCTATAGCTTGGGGAGATAAGCCCTCTGGGGTTGTCTAAATTAGGCTCGAAACTTGGTTCAATTGAACGGGTTTTTGGTTTAAGTAATGCCGAAAGGATAGGCAGTTTAAAGGTGTATCAGTGAACCAAGAATCCCCATGCCTTCAGGCTGGGGAGTGTCAAAATACGTTTATTAGGAAAACTCCTAGAAATCAAAATTTTCATAACTCGTCTGCGTAGCCGCCTCAATTACGAATTAGCAACTCTCACAAGTTGTGTTTAATTTCTCTGAACTACTAACTTGCTGTTACCGAAACTGTAACAGTCCTATTTTTCTATTGGAGCAAATGCAATAGTTAATCATTGACACAGTATCTGCGTCAACCATGATCACAGATCGGGAATCTTTGACAAGTGAGGTGGTATAATGAATCCGCAGAAATATAGTAGTGTGAGAGAAAATTTCATGCAGAGACGCTATGGTGTTAGTCTGGGCAGACGTTATGCTCTGGCAGCTGCAAGTGTTGTTTTATTCAGTGTATTAGGGTATTCTCAAGTCGATAGTAATAAAAGCGCCCTTGCCCAATCGAGTTTACCCAAGCCAGAAACTCCATTGCAAAAAAAAACACTCAAGACTGATGTAAAAATCGTTGAGTCTAGCAATAAGTTTGGCTTCAAACTGTTTTCAGAAGTTCTGAAAAATGCTCAGGGTGGGAAGAATGTTTTTATCTCACCTTCGAGTGTGGCGATCGCTCTGGCTATGACCTACAACGGCGCTAGCGGCACAACTCAAGTAGCGATCGCAAAAACCCTGGAATTACAGGGAATAAATCTACCAGAAATCAACTCTTCTTACGCGGCGGCATTAAAGCAGCTTGTAGACAATCCTGATGCAAAAGTGCAACTGAATATTGCTAACTCACTTTGGGCAAATCAAAATGTTAGCATTGCGCCAGACTTCCTCCAGAGAGTACAGTATTTCTATAAAGCCAAGGTTAGCAATTTAAACTTTCAAGATGCCGCCGCACCTAATATTATCAATAACTGGGTCAAAGAAAATACTAACGGCAAAATCACTAAGATAGTTGAAAATATCCAACCCAACGATGTGTTATTTCTGATTAATGCCATATATTTTAAAGGAAAATGGACTCAAAAATTTGACAAAAGTCAAACCGCTCAATACCCCTTTTACATCACATCTGGTAAGCAAAAACAACACCCGATGATGTCACAGGACGGTAACTATAGATACTATGAAAGCAAACAATTTCAGGCAGTTAGTTTACCTTATGGTAAAGATGGGAAATTCAGTTTTTATATATTCCTGCCTAAACAGAACTCTAACCTCAAAGCCTTCTATCAAAACTTGAATGTTGAAAACTGGGAAAATTGGATGACTCAGTTCAGCAAACGAGAAGGGTTTATTCGCTTACCCCGCTTTCAAACAGAGTATGATATTAAACTCAATGATGCCTTAAAAACTTTAGGCATGGCAGAGGCTTTCAGCAGCAAAGCCAATTTTTCCGGCATCGGTAAAAATCTTTTCATCAGCGAAGTTAAGCATAAAACTTTTGTGGAAGTGAACGAAGAAGGCACGGAAGCAGCTGCGGTTACTTCAGTGGGAGTAACAGTGACATCAGTAGCTTTTCCTATAGAGCCACCATTCAAAATGATTGTTGACCGTCCCTTCTTCTGTGCCATTAGGGATAATCAGACGGGAAGCGTTTTGTTTATGGGTTCCATCATTGATCCGCATTGACACTCTCAGGGCTGAAGCCACTGAGATTCTTTAATCAAAGACATGACTTACTCAGACAGGATTTCTCCAACATGAGCAGTGGTCGCATCTCCTAAAGCGTTGCTTGCGTCTAGCGCAAAGGTTCCGGTATGCCCTACCGTACCCAATCCTCGACTAAGGATGTTTCTAGCCGCGTTTTCGTCTCTATCCATCACACATCCACATAAACATACGTGTGTCCTAGTAGATAGAGTCTTCTTGACAATTTCACCACAGCTAGAGCATTCTTGACTCGTATATTGCGGATTTACTGCAATCGTGACTCGTTTAAATACTTTTCCAAAGTACTCAACCCAAACACGGAACTGATACCAAGATGCGTCGTTTATTGACTTAGCTAAACAATGATTTTTCACCATGTTCTTAATCCTCAAATCTTCGTAGGCTATCAAGTCGTTAGACTGAACTACGCACCGTGCAAGTTTTATTGCATGGTCTTTACGTTGCCTACTTATTTTGAGGTGGCATTTTCCTAAAAAAGTCTTAGCCTTGCCTCTATTTTTTGAACCTTTTACCCTTCTGGAAACACGACGTTGGGAATGCTTGAGAAGCTTTTCACCCTTGCGAAGAAACTTAGGATTCTCGACCACAACACCATCAGAATCGGTGTAGTATTCCTTCAGCCCAACATCTAATCCGATTGTATTACCAGTTGGCTCTATGTCTTCGGAACGGTCTACATCAATGCAAAATTGAACGTACACGCCCGAAGCTCGTTTTACTAATCTTACCCGTTTAATTTGGTTGATTTGGTAGAAGCCCAGGTCACGAGTACCTTTGAGTTTTAACCGTCCAATCCCGTTTTTATCACTGAAGTTTATAGATTTACGATTATCTGCAAGCTTCCATCCCGATGTTTTGTACTCAACAGAGCGGCAATCTTTCTGGAATTGAGGATATCCTTTCTTACCAGAAATACCCTTTTTACAGTTCTCGTAAAATCGAGAGATAGAAGACCATGCTCGTTCAGCAGAAGCTTGTCGAGCCATTGAGTTGAGTTCGTTAGCGAAGGGAAAATTAGCTGCCAGTACAGCACAATATTTCTGCAAGTCGTTCTTACCTGTACCTTTAACGTCCATCCATAGCCGAATACAGCTATTACGAATGAACTTTGCAGTCCGAATTGCCTCATCTATTGCTGTTAACTGGGCTGATTTCCCATAAGCTTTAAACTCAAAAACAAGCATCTTTCTTACCTCCTATCTTATACTAGCATAGTTGGCGTAAAAAAAACTAACGGTTGGGAAAGATTCAATGCCTTTATTACCGCACGAGTCGCTTATATTTCAGCACGCTTTGTGACTGAGCTTTACGCTTACCGACTAGTTTGTAAAAAATGACAAATTTCTTCATTTTGAATTTAATTCTAGTAGTCTGTCAAGAACTAATTGACGAATAAATTTTCTGTAGAGACGGCGATTTATCGCGTCTCTCTAACCGTCAAAATGAATTTGACAGACCACTAGGGTAATGTCGCTTCAGAAATACTCAATGTGTTTTTAGCGTCAGTTTTTGGGGATTCATTTGCTGCAACCGGTGCAGTTATCTCCCCAGTGATGCTGTCGTTTGTCTGGCTACCAGGACGCAGGGCGCTTAAAGCAGTCTTAATCACAACAGCTGTGGGTACTGCCACAATTACACCCAACAGTCCGCCAATTCTTGCCCCTGTCAACACCGAAATTAAAATCCAAACTGGATTTAAACCAGTAAAGCTGCCTAAAATTCGGGGGGCAATTAAGTTTTCGAGAATTTGCTGGACAATTACTGCTGCTATCAACACTCTCACACCCATTGAGAAATCTTGCAAAGCCACCAATATTGTAGTCAGGGCGATGCCCACAGAACCGCCAAAGGGGACGAGAGCCATCAGACCAATAGTTAGACCGAATAGCAACCCAAATGGTACTTTCAGCCACAAAAAGGTAGGAATGAGGGCTGAAGCCATACAGGTAGATAAAATCAGTTGGGTGATGAAGAAATTTTGGAAGCTGAGGCGGACTGTTTTGGAGAAAGGATCTCGAAATTTAGCAGGTAGCCATTCCACTAAACTTTGCCAGAGTTCACCTCCATGCTGTAAAAGATAGAAAGTCAAAACTATCGTCAAGAGAATATCTAGCAAACTAGTGACTGTGATCACAGCCAGATTTAAAACTTGTCCAGCGATCGCTTGCAATTGTCCTTTGACGCGATCGTTGATTTGCACTACCAGAGCATCAAGGTTAATTGGTAAGCTAAAAGTCTCAGCTTTTTCGTTCAATATCATTAACTGAGCACGTCCAGAGTCGATCAACTCTGGCAAACGAGCCACCAGTTGTTGAGCTTGGGTAAGGGCTAGGGGAAAAAGTGTAACACCCAACGCCAATAAAATCGATAAAGCCAAGAGAAATACTAGGATAGCAACTTGCTCTCGCCTAGCACCATGATGCTCCATCCAGCTCACGGGGTAGTTGAGCAGAAATGCTAGCACTGAGGCTGCGACTAAAATCACTATGAGAGAATGGAAATAATCAAAAAATACCGAAAGTGCCCAACCATTGAGAACTAGTAGCGGAGCGAATAGCGCGATCGCCCCGATTCGCGCTATTGGTGTGAATGTTTGCCACCAGTCGAGTAGCTTGCGTGTCTGCATTTTGAGCTGATTGCGGGATAGAACTAAATTAAATCTTTCTTTACAGCTTATTATCTCTAACTATATGAATCTGATTCATCCTTCTAGTTTAGGAGTTAGACTAACCCTAATGGAGAATTTTAAATCGAAAGAGAATGGGGAGTCGGGAGTGGGGAGTCGGGAGCAGAGGAGCGCTTGTGCAGGGGAGCAGGGGGAGAATAATAATGCCCAATGCCCAATGCCCAATGCCCAATCCCCAATCCCCAAAACACAGTTGCTTTTATATTTGATTCCGATCATCGGCTTTTTTCCGTCCTTGTGGACTCTCTATCGGGGCCAGGGTAGTCGGGAACAACTTGCTATTAGTCGTCTGTCTATCACTTTGGCGCTTATTTGGCTGTTGGGATATCTATTATTAGCTAGTGGAGCAGCAACTTCAGATTTTTTGACACTACGTCTATTTATCCTCAATAGCTTTCTCACATCAGGTTACTTTTTAGTGAGTGTCTGGTTGATTTTGCGACTGATGCAGGGCAAATCTGGGCGTTTACCAGGGTTTAGTACTTTAGCAGAACGAGTGCTGGGCAAGTATTTATCTTAATTTTTGCGGGTGATAATTTGCCAGTATTTTTACTTATTTCCTCAAAAATGCGGTTGATTTATCTATAATATCTAGTCAAATCCAGTTTATTATTGCCATACTTCAGTAAAACATCTCCAGATTGCCCCAAAATAAAGATAAATGCTGCTATAAGTGTTGTGGTTAACACTATAAAAAAGTTAGCACTAATAATTAAGAGTTAGCTATTATAGGTTGATTTGCCAGGATGTTTTTAGTCTGCAAATTTACCGGATTTGATTAGTCAGTAAGTGTGAGGAAGTCTGTGACCATTCAAAGAAGTTCGGCGGCAGAAAACCAGTCGGGAAAAGCCTCAAAGTCCAATAACAAAATTTCCCAGAACTCGAAATCAGGACGTTGGCTGTGGTTTTGGGTAGGTATGAGTGGTATTGCAATGGTGTCAGCAACAGCAGGGGCGCTTTTGGCGGTGTCTTTGACCAGTACGCCTTTGCAACAAGCCCAGCTAAGTCCAAAGGATGAGGCAGTCTTTGATGGCGATCGCATTTCTGGAGGTGTGCTGCGATTTTCCGAATTAACTCGCCCGGTGAATCTGTTGGTTTTGGGAATGAGCGTACTTCCCCCGGATATCCAAAACCCTCCCCCAGAAACCAAAAACCTCAGATACCAGCCCGAGATAAACTCCTTTGATGGTCTTTCCGATGTGATGCTCTTGCTCAAATTTGATCCAGAGACGAAAAAAATAATTATGCTCTCCATTCCCAGAGATACCCGCACAGAAATAGAGGGGTATGGGGTAAAAAAAATTAATGCTGCCAATGTTGACGGTGGGCCAGCTTTGACTGCCAAAACCGTCAGTAATCTTTTGGGTGGGGCGGGAATTGATCGCTATGTCCGAATTAATGTTCTGGGAGTTGCCAAGCTGATCGATGTTTTGGGTGGCGTGACAGTCTACGTCCCCAAAAATATGAAGTACCAAGATGATTCTCAGCATTTGTACATCAATTTGAAGGCGGGTAAGCAGCATCTCAACGGCGATCAGACACTGCAATTGCTGCGTTTTCGCCATGACGAACTCGGTGATATTGGTCGGATTCAGCGCCAACAAATGGTTATGCGTGCTTTGATGGATCAAACACTGAACCCAGCTACTGTTGCTCAATTACCTAAAGTTCTGGATGTAGTGAAAGACCACATCGATACCAATTTGACGGTTGAGGAGTTAGTGGCGCTAATGGGTTTTGGGGTGCGGACAAATCGCTCTAATATGCAAATGTTAATGCTGCCAGGTCGCTTTAGCGAGAAAAGCGAGTTTGATGCTAGCTATTGGTTGCCCAACAAAAAGGGTATTGCGAAACTAATGGCTCAACACTTTGGTTTGGAATCAGAACAGGAACAGCTGGCGACTACGGCTGACCCCCGCTCTTTACGTGTAGCAATTCAAGATAGTACAGGTGGCGATCACTCTAACCTGCAACCATTAATTAGAGCCTTAGAAAAATCTGGATATCGCAACATCTATCTGGCCAAAGCATGGGGTGAACCTTTAGAGGTAACTCACATTGTCGCCCAACAAGGAGATAATGAGACTGCCGAATCAGTTCGTAACACTTTGGGATTTGGAGAAGTGCGTGTGGAAAGTACTGGCAACCTTGGCTCGGATATCAGTATCCAAGTTGGTAAGGACTGGTTGCAAGAAAAATCTATCTTGGAGCAGTCGCTGAGTAAATAATTCGTAATTCGTAATTCGTAATTCGTAATTAATTACGAATTATGTTGACTGTGAATTTACTGACTGGCTGAGTTCTTGCAGTTTAGCTGCTACCACACCATTGGTTAATAATTCTTCTGCTTTCGCTAAACCCTCTGACATATCTGGACAAATACCACTCCGCCATAAGTAAAATCCGCCATTCCACAAGGCTGTTTGCATGAGTTCACCTGGTTTACCTGCTAAAACATCTTGAATATCCGCCAGCAGTTCTTCAGTTGTTCCAAGGGGTACGTTCTTGGTAGTAAAGCCGTAATCACGCGGTACGAGGTGTAATCGTTCTACCTCTTGGGATGCTACGGATGAAGATAAGCTGATGATCGCAGTGCGATCGCGCGGTAAGTCGCAACTACCTTCCAATCCTTTGACTAATGTAAATTTTGTTACTCCCCGCAGCCCCAGAGCTATGTGAAACATCCCTTCTGTCGGCGGATGAACAAACCCAGCAATGACGTGAGCATCTCCAGCATAAGGACACCAAATTAGCTCCATTGTCGCCAAGGGCGGACGTTTGCCGAGTTGGTCGCGGTACTCCCAAATACTGTTAGTTAAGGGAAAATGCTGAGGAAGATAAATAAAGCCGATTCCCGTTTGCTCAAATACTTGCTGGGTTTTTGGTAGTGGTAGCCTAGTCCAATCGACTCCTAAACCCTGCCAAATATCTATTAGGGGTAAGCCATACTTAGTTGGTAGGCGATCGCCACCGTGCATCAACATTGGTTGTCCAACTGCGGCGAGTAGTAAAGCTGTGACGGGACTGATTGGTGCTGTGCGTGTTCTACCATCATAGGGGATGCCAAGAGTGATCGCTGGTCGCCCAGAGCCGATTGGTTGCAGTTTTGGCCCTAGTTCCTGATAAGCATCCAACATTCCCGCTAACTCTTCCCCCGTAGGACGCTTGATTCGATGAGCAATCAAAAACGCTCCGATTTGGGCTGGTGTAGCTTCACCCAGCAGCATCATTTTAGTAGCGGTGGCTGCTTGGGCGCGAGTTAAATTCTCGGCTGTATGGTTTCCGCTACCTACTTTTTGCAGGAATTCCCGAAATACATTGCTCATTTGTCCTTTGTCCTTTGTTATTTGTCCATTGTCCTTTCTAAAAATGACTAATGACCAATGACTAATAACTAATGACCGAAGGAGGAAAGGATACAGAGCAACTAAATTGATTTATGGACAACATAGAAACAATTGGGCCGCTAGCGTTTGCACAAAGCACTCTAAGTCCAAGTTTTCAGAGCAAATAAATTTATTTATGGGGATTTGAATGCAAGAATTTTAAATTTTGAATTCCCCGTTCGCGTAGCGTCTCCAAGAGTTGGGATTGAGGCTTAAGAAGCCGATCGCTGCTGATCAATTTGTAATGGGATATTTTCGCGCACGAGTTGCCAAAAGTGCTTGATGGGGGGAATTTGCAGACGGTCTTGAGTTGTTACCATTACTACCCGACGAGTCAAACTAGAACCATCTGCTAAACCACTAGTACTATTGCTGGCTAAGGAGCGAATCACCAGAGTAGGGTCAAGACGTGCTTCCATTAATGCTGATTGAGGTAGCAAAGCTATTAGTTGTCCTTGACGCACAACCCCCCGGAAGGCATCTAGGGTGTTTACCTCTAAAGCCGCTTGGAGTTTAGCTTCTAGTCGCTCAAATCTATCTTGTATTAAGCGCTGCATCCCATAACCATCTTTAAAAACCACTTGAGGATAACGAATTAGCTCCGACCAAGGAACGCATTCATATTGGGCTAATGGATGATTGGCTGCGGTTAGAACTTCTATAGGTTCATCATAAAGTACTTCTACCACCATTTCTCTACCAGTGGTTAAAAAGCGATTATTCATCACAATTGCTAAATCCACCAATCCATCTTTGAGGACTTTCAGGGCGCGATCGCTTCCCAATGAAGTCACCCGCAATTGTACATCTGGATAATCATCACAAAATTTTTGCAAGACTGGTGGTAGATAAGATCCGCAGAGGGAGTGAATCACAGCAATGCAAAGTTCTGGCTGCTTTCCGGCGATTAAATCAGCTAATTCTTCTGTAGCTGTCTGCCATTCTTGGCAAATTTTGCGGACACGGGGTAGTAAACATTCACCTAAGAGTGTCAATTTTGCATGACTGGTTCTGTGAAACAGTTCTACTCCCAAATCTGCTTCTAATGCCTGGATTTGGCGACTAATTGTTGATTGGGTAACACCACATTTTCGCGCTGCTTGTTGAAAGCTGCCGGTTTGGGCGATCGCTAGAAAGGCTTGCAACTGCTCTAGGCGCATTTTTATGTAGCCTGAATTACATTTATCGGTTTTATTAAGTTAACGTTTTTTTACCCACAATTTAGTATAGTTTGTTACAGGTTTTATTCCCTGATTTCCATTTAATTCAGAGGGTGTAGGGTATAGGGGGTAGGGTTGCAGGTCTCCACGTTTAAAAACGTGAGATTGAAACAATGAGCGGAGGCGGAGACACTCCGCCTCCGCGCTTTGTGGAAGAGCGCTACGCGTCTCGATACAATTCTTTTTTTTAAACTGAGCAAAGACTCAGAACTAAAGTTTTTTCTTTTTTCTTTTCTACACCCTACACCCTTCTTTGTAAATTTTTGATGAGCGTGTGTATTGCTGTACAGTATCTTTAATTATGAATTAATAATATCTAACTCTTGTGTTTTTCCTGAGTGATACTCAGCCATTGCTTCGGATACGAGTATAGCAAAGGTATCTTTAGAGCCTGCTAATATTTATCGTACTACATATAGTTTTGGTACAGGAAGTGCAACTACAACCTCAGTACATAACTGATTGAGAACAGCATAAAAAATCTAAGTAGCAAGAAGAGAGGATTTGGACTCCATTACAATCGCCTACCCAAATATAGGCCAACCCCAAAAGCTTTTTTGTTAGTAGAAATTGAAGTTGGCACAAACGAGGGCTGTACGCCTCCTAGAGTGTTGTGAATATTATTTAGAGCGAGGAGAACGTGTTACTTCATCAGGATCGCTATAAGCCCGGACTTTTTCGCGATTACGAGGCAGACCTGCTAAACCAGCTAAACCAAGCAAACCTAGCCAACCCCAATCGAAACCGCGATCGCTAGTTCTTTCGGAAGTTGTGATACCTGTATTTCTATTAGTATCTGTAGTTCCAGTGCCTGTGGAATCAGTACCTGTAGTTCCAGTACCTGTGGAATCAGTGCCTGTAATTCCACTACCTGTAGTTCCACTGCCCGTGGAATCAGTGCCTGTACTTCCACTACCTGTAGTTCCACTGCCTGTGGAATCAGTGCCTGTAGTTCCACTACCTGTAGTTCCACTGCCTGTGGAATCAGTGCCTGTAGTTCCACTGCCTGTAGCGCCAGTACTTGAGCCAGTTCCACTGCCTGTAGCGCCAGTACCTGAGCCAGTTCCACTGCCTGTAGCGCCAGTACCTGAGCCAGTTCCACTGCCTGTAGCGCCAGTACCTGAGCCAGTTCCACTGCCTGTAGCGCCAGTACTTGAGCCAGTTCCACTGCCTGTAGCGCCAGTACCTGAGCCAGTTCCACTGCCTGTAGCGCCAGTACCTGAGCCAGTTCCACTGCCTGTAGCGCCAGTAC